>NZ_JBIVCD010000029.1:65178-71841 GCF_044746425.1 Pseudomonas sp. NPDC086112
CAGCGGCTTCCATGATGGCGCGCATCTGCTCAAGGTTGTTGACGTTGAAGGCTGGAACGCCGTAGCCGAACTCGGCTGCGTGGTCCAGCATCTGGCGCATGCTGATAAGTGCCATTGTGTGTGTCTCTCCCGGTTGAGGGTCGTTAATCGTGCCAGCCTGCCGTAGCGGCGGCGGCTATTCAAGTTATTGCAGATCGGGGGCTGGCCCGGGCTGCGAATTCGGTGGTGCGTCTATCTCTAACAGCTGACGATTTCCTGTAGGAGCGAAGCTTGCTCGCGAAAGCGCTTTAACTGACACCACATGTGTTGAATGTGATGACCTCTTCGCGAGCAAGCTTCGCTCCTACAGGTTTTGCACAGGCCTTCAATTACTCGGCTTTACAACCGCGGCCGATCAAATCATTGGTGGCGACCCAGTAAACCAGGCCTTCCTCACCTTTTACGTGAAACGCCAGCATGTCGTTGCTGTACAGCGAACCTTCGGCGCCCGGTTCAAGCTTCAAGCGGTAGACCTGATCGGCACCGCCCAGACGAACGTCGACTTCCTTGCGGTTGATGTCAGTGTAGCGCCAGAGCACTTTGGCCTGGCTGTCGCAGGTCCAGGTGGTCCAGCTGTCCGCTGGCTCGGCAGCGTTGAACAGGTTCAAATTGGCGCAACCTGCCAGCAATGCCAGTGCCGCAACGGCGATAAAGCCTTTCATCCGTGTTCCTCGGCTGACGGCGCACGCCGCCAGCCTTGAGTAAAGAGTCTGACCCCTCAAGGGCAACCATGTTCCTTGGCCGGGACCTGTGTCTCGTATTTGTCCAGGCCGTCGGGCCCGGAGCGCTTGTTGATCACCGGGTTGGTTTCCGCTTGCCAATCCGCTTGGTAGCAGCCTTTTTCCTGTGACTGCGGCGCGGGTTCCGGCGTGGCTTTCGGGTTGCTCCCGCAAGCCGCCAGCATACCCGCGGCAATCAACAGCATTAAGGTCCTGACCATGTGAACACTCCTTTGCCTGGTCAAATGGGCGGCCTCAGGCCTTGGCCCGGCTTTCCAGGACTTCAACGGCCGGCAGCACTTTGCCTTCGACGAATTCGAGGAACGCGCCGCCGCCGGTAGAAATGTAGGAGATCTGCTCGGCAACGCCATATTTATCGATGGCTGCCAGGGTGTCACCGCCACCAGCGATGGAGAACGCCGAGCTTTCTGCGATGGCCTGGGCCAGCACTTTGGTGCCGTTACCGAACTGGTCGAATTCGAACACGCCCACCGGGCCATTCCACAGGATGGTCTTGGACGACTTCAACAGCTCGGCGAAATTCGCCGCGGTCTGTGGGCCGATGTCCAGGATCATGTCGTCTGCGGCCACGTCGGCAATCAGCTTGACGGTCGCGGTCGCGCTTTCAGCGAACTCCTTGGCAACCACCACGTCGACCGGCAGCGGAACGCTGACCTTGGCAGCGATTTCACGGGCGGTGTCCAGCAGGTCCGGCTCGTACAGGGATTTGCCGACCGGGTGACCGGCAGCGGCCAGGAAGGTGTTGGCAATGCCGCCGCCGACGATCAGCTGGTTGCAGATCTGGCTCAGGCTGTTGAGCACGTCGAGTTTGGTCGACACTTTGGAACCGGCAACGATAGCGGCCATTGGCTGAGCCGGGGCGCCCAGGGCCTTGCCCAGTGCATCCAGTTCGGCGGCCAGCAGCGGGCCAGCAGCGGCGACTTTGGCGAACTTGGCCACGCCGTGGGTCGAACCCTCGGCACGGTGAGCGGTGCCGAAGGCGTCCATCACAAACACGTCGCACAGGGCCGCGTATTGCTTGGCCAGTTCGTCAGCGTTCTTTTTCTCGCCCTTGTTGAAGCGCACGTTTTCGAACAAAACGATGTCGCCGGCTTTCACGTCGACGCCGCCCAGGTAATCGGACACCAGCGGCACTTCGCGGCCCAGGGCTTTGCTCAGGTAGTCAGCGACTGGCTTGAGGCTGTTTTCGGCCGAGAACTCGCCTTCGGTCGGACGGCCAAGGTGCGAGCAGACCATCACGGCCGCGCCTTTTTCCAGGGCCAGCTTGATGGTCGGCAGCGAAGCCAGGATTCGCGCATCGCTGGTGACAACACCGTCCTTGACTGGGACGTTGAGGTCTTCGCGGATCAGTACGCGCTTACCTTGCAGATCGAGGTCGGTCATCTTCAACACGGTCATGGGTCGCATTTCCTGGATAGCTGTTTTAGAGAGCAGGTTTTGGTTGTGGTGCAGCTGTTTGCAAATAGTGTTCTGCAACGTCCAGCATTCGATTGGCAAAACCCCATTCGTTGTCGAACCAGGCCAGGATGTTCACCAGCCGAGGGCCGGAAACGCGGGTCTGACTGGCATCGACGATGGCCGAATGTGGGTCATGATTAAAATCACAACTGGCGTGAGGCAACTCGGTGTAGGCCAGAAGGCCCTTGAGCGGACCATGGGTGGCGGCCTCGCGCAGAATCCGGTTGACCTCGGTGGCGTCGGTATCGCTTACGGTCTGCATCGTAATGTCGAGGCAGGACACGTTAACCGTCGGCACCCGCACGGCTTTGGCCTGAATTCGCCCGGCAAGTTCCGGCAGCAGGCGTTCAATACCTCGCGCCAGACCAGTGGACACCGGAATCACCGACTGGAACGCCGAACGGGTGCGACGCAGGTCTTCGTGGTGATAGGCGTCGATCACCGGTTGATCGTTCATCGCCGAGTGGATGGTGGTGATCGACACGTATTCCAGACCAATGGCCTGGTCCAGCAGGCGCAACAGCGGCACGCCGCAGTTGGTGGTGCAGGAGGCGTTGGATACCAGCAGCTCATCGCCGGTCAGGCAATCCTGGTTCACACCGTAGACGATGGTGGCGTCGACATCCGCCTCGCTGGCCATGGGCTGGGAGAACAGCACCCGTGGCGCGCCGGCGTCGAGGAAGCGCTGGCCATCGGCACGCGTGTGATAAGCGCCGGAGCACTCCAGCACCAGATCGACGCCCAGTGACGCCCAATCGATGCCTTCGGGGGTGGCACTGCGCAGGACCTTCACGCAGTCGCCTTTAATATGCAGACAATCGCCCTCGACCCTCACCTCACCGGGAAACCGCCCGTGTGTGGAGTCGAAGCGTGTCAGGTATTCGATGCTGGCCATGTCGGCCAGATCATTGATCGCGACAATTTCGAACCCTGCCGTCGAGCCTCGCTCAAACAACGCACGCAAGACGCAACGACCAATCCGGCCGTAGCCGTTGAGTGCAACTTTGTAGGGACGCGGTTGAGGCATGGGGTTCTCGATTACCGTGGTGAATCCGTCAGTGTTGCGTTGAATGTTCAATTGCCTTCGCGGGCAAGCCTCGCTCCTACAGGGTCACGTGTTGTCTGCCGGATTGCACAGACAAGTGATCTGTAGGAGCGAGGCTTGCCCGCGAAGACGTCAGCACAGACAACGCAACTGTCGGACTTAGTCTTCCAGCAGCTCTTCAGCCTGGCCCAGGATGTTTTCCAGGGTGAAGCCGAACTCTTCGAACAAGGCAGGCGCAGGCGCCGACTCGCCGTAGGTGGTCATGCCGATCACACGCCCTTCCAGGCCCACGTACTTGTACCAGTAGTCCGCATGGGCGGCCTCGATGGCGATACGCGCGCTGACCTGCAATGGCAGAACCGCTTGCTTGTAGCCGGCGTCCTGGGCTTCGAAGACGCTGGTGCACGGCATCGAAACAACACGCACCTTGCGACCTTGCTCGGTCAGTTTGTCGAAGGCTTGAACGGCCAGGCCGACTTCCGAACCGGTGGCGATCAGGATCAGCTCAGGCTCGCCTGCGCAGTCTTTCAGCACGTAGCCGCCGCGATTGATGCACTCGATCTGCACGGCATCACGGGTTTGGTGCTGCAGGTTCTGACGGGAGAAGATCAGTGCCGACGGACCGTCGTCACGCTCCAGCGCGCATTTCCAGGCCACTGCCGATTCAACGGCATCGGCTGGACGCCAGGTGTCGAGGTTCGGCGTGCAGCGCAGGCTGGCCAGTTGCTCGATCGGCTGGTGAGTCGGGCCGTCTTCGCCCAGACCGATGGAGTCGTGGGTGAACACATAAATGATGCGTTTCTTCATCAGCGCCGACATGCGTACTGCGTTGCGGGCGTATTCCATGAACATCAGGAAGGTCGCGCCGTACGGCACCAGGCCGCCGTGCAGGGCCACGCCGTTCATGATCGCGCTCATGCCGAACTCGCGAACGCCGTAGTACATGTAGTTGCCGCTGGCGTCTTCGGCGGTGACGCCTTTGCAACCTTTCCACAGGGTCAGGTTGGAACCGGCCAGGTCAGCCGAACCGCCCAGCAGTTCCGGCAACAGCGGGCCGAACGCGTTCAGGGCATTCTGGCTGGCTTTACGGCTGGCGATGGTTTCGCCCTTGGCCGCGACTTCAGCGATGTAAGCAGCCGCTTTTTCAGCGAAGTCAGTTGGCAGATCACCGCTCAGACGACGAATCAGTTCGTTGGCCAGCTCCGGGAAGGCCGCGGAGTAAGCAGCGAAACGCTGATCCCACTCGGCTTCGGCAGCGCGACCGGATTCCTTGGCGTCCCACTCGGCATAAATATTGGCCGGGATTTCGAACGGGCCGTGGTTCCACTTCAGTGCTTCACGGGTCAGAGCGATTTCCGCGTCACCCAACGGGGCACCGTGGCAGTCTTCCTTGCCCTGCTTGTTCGGCGAACCGAAACCGATGGTGGTCTTGCAGCAGATCAGCGTCGGCTGCTCGCTTTTGCGGGCCGTGTCGATGGCGATCTTGATTTCTTCCGGATCATGACCGTCGACGTTGCGGATCACCTGCCAGTTGTAGGCCTCGAAACGCTTCGGCGTGTCGTCGGTGAACCAGCCTTCGACTTCGCCGTCGATGGAAATGCCGTTGTCATCGTAGAAGGCAATCAGTTTACCCAGGCCCAAGGTACCGGCCAGGGAGCTGACTTCGTGGGAAATGCCTTCCATCATGCAGCCATCACCCAGGAACACGTAGGTGTGGTGATCAACGACGTTATGGCCGGGACGGTTGAACTGCGCCGCCAGGACTTTTTCCGCCAACGCGAAACCCACGGCATTGGCCAGGCCTTGGCCCAGTGGACCGGTGGTGGTTTCGACGCCCGGGGTGTAGCCGTATTCCGGGTGACCCGGAGTGCGGCTGTGTAGCTGGCGGAAGTTTTTCAGGTCATCGATCGACAGGTCATAGCCGGTGAGGTGCAGCAGCGAGTAGATCAACATCGAACCGTGACCGTTGGACAGCACGAAGCGGTCACGGTCGGCGAACGATGGATTGCTCGGGTTGTGCTTCAGGTAGTCACGCCAAAGTACTTCGGCGATATCCGCCATACCCATAGGGGCACCGGGATGGCCGCTGTTGGCTTTTTGCACGGCATCCATGCTGAGGGCACGAATGGCGTTGGCACGCTCACGACGGCTGGGCATCGCTGTTCTCCTGCGGATATTGAATCGAGAGTTAATAAAACGAAACGGAAAAAAGGCGAGCATTTTCCCTCACCGACCGCCTTCGGGGCAATGACAGATAGTCATCCGAAGGCGTTTTTCCAATGGATAACAGCGTATTCGACTGATGAAACCTTTCCGCTGTTCGTTTGCTGACTAAACCTAACGCTGAAAAGTGCCATCCATCGAGCAATATCAAAACTTTTTGATATTGCTCTTGCGATGATTTCCGACCGTCACTAGACTGCTGGCCTTATGAATTTACGCGCGCCTTCCATTCGACATGACGATTGCGATGAACTGGCGGCCCTGTGCAAGGCCGGCGGCGATCCTCTGCGTCTGAATGTATTGCGCGCGCTGGCCAACGATTCGTTCGGCGTACTGGAACTGGCGCAGATCTTCGGCATTGGCCAGTCTGGCATGAGTCATCACCTCAAGGTTTTGGCCCAGGCCGACCTGGTGGCGACCCGTCGTGAAGGCAATGCGATTTTCTACCGCCGCGCCCTGCCCCACACCGATCTGCTGGGCGGCAAGCTGCATGCCGCACTGCTGGAAGAAGTGGACAACCTGACCCTGCCGACTGACGTTCAGTCGCGGATCGGTCAGGTCCACGGGCAGCGAGCGGCGGCCAGCCAGGACTTTTTCTCACGGGTCGCAGAGAAGTTTCGCGCCCAGCAAGACTTGATTGCCGGCCTGGCGCAATACCGCGAAAGCGTGGTGGCACTGCTCGACAAGCTGAGTTTCGGCCCGGGCGCCACAGCCATCGAAGTAGGCCCCGGCGATGGCGGTTTTCTGCCGGAGCTGGCGCATCGTTTCGTTCAAGTCACGGCGCTGGACAACAGCCCGGCGATGCTCGATCTGGCCCGTCAGGTCTGCGAACGTGAAATGCTGGCTAACGTCAGCCTGCAATTGGCCGATGCATTGAACGGCGTAAGCCTCAAGGCTGATTGCGTTGTACTGAACATGGTACTGCACCATTTCGCTGCGCCGGCCGAAGCACTCAAGCGCATGGCCGACTTGCTGCAACCGGGCGGTAGCCTGCTCGTGACAGAGTTATGTAGCCACAACCAGAGTTGGGCCAGGGAGGCCTGCGGTGATCTGTGGTTGGGGTTTGAACAGTAAGATCTGGCAAGTTGTGCCACCGCAGCGTTACTAATTCCCGGGGAAAGCCTCTATTTAGGCTTACGTAATGGGTTCCAGATTCAG
>NZ_JBIVCD010000029.1:71851-82771 GCF_044746425.1 Pseudomonas sp. NPDC086112
ACTCACCATCGGTAAATTCAGGAAAAAATCGAGATGAGCGAATACTCCCTCTTCACCTCCGAGTCCGTGTCTGAAGGGCATCCGGACAAAATCGCCGACCAGATTTCCGATGCGGTGCTGGACGCCATCATTGCTGAAGACAAATTCGCCCGTGTAGCGGTCGAAACACTGGTAAAAACCGGCGTTGCAATCATCGCAGGTGAAGTCACCACGTCGGCCTGGGTCGATCTGGAAGACATCGTCCGTAACGTGATTCTCGACATCGGCTACAACAGCTCCAATGTCGGCTTCGACGGTGCAACTTGCGGCGTGATGAACATCATCGGCAAGCAGTCCCCCGACATCAACCAGGGCGTTGACCGTGCCAAGCCTGAAGACCAGGGCGCCGGCGACCAGGGCCTGATGTTCGGCTACGCCAGCAACGAAACCGACGTGCTGATGCCAGCGCCGATCACCTTCTCGCACCAGCTGGTTCAACGTCAGGCTGAAGCCCGTAAATCCGGCCTGCTGCCTTGGCTGCGCCCGGACGCCAAGTCGCAAGTGACTTGCCGTTATGAAGGCGGCAAGGTTGTCGGTATCGACGCCGTTGTACTGTCGACCCAGCACAACCCTGACGTATCGTACAAAGACCTGCGCGAAGGCGTGATGGAACTGATCGTCAAGCACGTACTGCCTGCCGAGCTGCTGTCCAAAGACACCCAGTTCCACATCAACCCGACCGGCCAATTCATCATCGGTGGCCCGGTGGGCGACTGCGGCCTGACCGGTCGCAAGATCATCGTCGACAGCTACGGCGGCATGGCCCGTCACGGCGGCGGCGCGTTCTCCGGCAAGGATCCATCGAAGGTTGACCGTTCGGCGGCCTACGCCGGTCGTTACGTGGCCAAGAACATCGTCGCGGCCGGCCTGGCCGAGCGTTGCGAGATTCAGGTTTCCTACGCGATCGGTGTTGCTCAGCCTACGTCGATTTCGTTGAACACCTTCGGCACCGGTAAAATCAGCGACGACAAGATCGTCAAACTGGTTCGCGAAGTGTTCGACCTGCGTCCATACGCAATCACCACCATGCTCGACCTGCTGCACCCGATGTACCAGGAAACCGCTGCGTACGGCCACTTCGGTCGCACTCCGGCTACCAAGACTGTGGGCGACGATACGTTCACCACCTTCACTTGGGAAAAAACCGACCGCGCCGACGACCTGCGTGTCGCCGCCGGCCTGTAAGACTTTTCCTGCGGTACCCAAAGCCCCGCACGGTTCGCCGTGCGGGGCTTTTTATTGTTCTGCTGCTTGAGACCGTGTCGCCGCCTTCGCGAGCAAGCCCCCACACTTGATCTCGGTCACTCACAGCATCTGTGTACACATAAGATCCCATGTGGGAGCGGGCTTGCTCGCGAAGAGGCCAGCCCAGTCACCTCTGTCTCATGCCAGAAACACTCAGCAAAAAAACCACCCTTCGCGCCTACCAGTACTGATCTAGCCTTCAAGCATCCCACTGAGCAAGGACGCTCTCGATGCTGCCCAACCTGCGCCTGTTTTTCGCTTTCCTGCTGACCTTCGCCAGCCAGACCGCCAATGCCGCCGAATGCCCCGATTGGCCACCAGTTCGCGCACAGAAAGAAATCACCACCCTGCAACTGCAAATCGATCGCTGGGACGATAGCTACCACCGTGAAGGCCAATCGCTGATCGCCGATGAACTCTATGATCAGTCCCGTGCACGACTGACCGAATGGCGCGAGTGTTTTGATTCAACCCCCTCCGACGAACCATTGCGTACGGCCGGCGGCACGGTTGCTCACCCCATCGCCCACACCGGTTTGGAAAAACTGCGCGATGGGCGCGCCGTCGAAGCCTGGCTGAAAGATCGGGGCGAGGTGTGGATTCAGCCCAAGGTTGACGGTGTGGCGGTGACGTTGATTTATCGCAATGGCTGGTTGCACCGGGCGATCAGTCGGGGGGACGGGGTAAACGGCCAGGACTGGACAGCCTCGGCACGCCAGATCGCCGCCATCCCTCAAAAACTTTCGCAGTCGCTGGACTTGCTGCTCCAAGGCGAACTCTATTGGCGCCTGACCGAACACGTACAAGCCGAGGCCGGCAGCCTCAATGCCCGCGCCACGGTGGCCGGGTTGATGGCACGCAAGGCGCTGAGCGCCGAGCAGGCCGCCGGTATCGGTTTGTTTGTCTGGGACTGGCCGCAAGGCCCGAAAAGCCTGCCCGACCGGGTGGCAGCTCTGGACAAGTTGGGGTTCCCGAGTACGGCACCCTACAGTCAGCCGATCGAGGCATTTGTCGATGCCGTACGCTGGCGCGAGCACTGGTATCGCTCGCCCCTGCCCTTTGCCAGCGATGGGGTCGTGCTGCGCCAGGACCAGCGCCCACCGGCCGAGCGCTGGCAGGCGAAAACGCCTTACTGGAGCGTCGCCTGGAAATACCCCTTTGCCCAGGCGCTGACCGAGGTGCGCAAGGTCCACTTCAAAATTGGACGAACCGGCCGGATCACACCGGTGCTGGATCTGATACCGGTGATGCTCGACGACCGGCAGATCAGGCGCGTCAGTGTCAGCTCCCTGCACCGCTGGGAAGCGCTGGATATTCGCCCGGGCGATCAGGTCGCTATCAGCCTGGCGGGGCTGACCATCCCCAGGCTCGATGGTGTCGTATTGCGCAGCACCGAACGCCCGGCATTGAACGTACCGCTTGCGGCAGATTTTCATTCTTTGAGCTGCTGGCAGCCCACACCCGGATGCGAAAGCCAATTCCTCGCACGCCTGACCTGGCTCAGTGGTAAACAGGGGTTGGCATTGCCTCATGTCGGGCCGGGCACCTGGGAGAAACTCCTCAAGGCCGAACGCCTCGACAGCCTGGTCGATTGGTTGACCCTTGATGAGCAAGAGCTTGCTAAGATTGACGGCTTCGGTGAGCGCAGCAGTGCTCGTCTTTTGGACAGTTTCAACAGCGCCCGGCAACGCCCATTCGCTCGCTGGCTCAAAGCCCTGGGTTTGCCGCCGACTGGCCAGGCACGCCTCGCCGACTCATGGCAGGCGCTGGCACAACGAAACACCGAACAATGGCAGGCCGAAGCCGGCATCGGCCCGGGGCGCGCAGCGCAATTGAGCGCATTTTTCCGCGACCCGCAGGTCCTGGCCTTGAGTGAGACATTACGTGTTGCCGGGATTGACGGTTTCTAGACGCCAGCCCGCTCTGAGAACCGGGAACCCAAAGGTGCCGATGCGCTCAAACAGCCCATCGCTATATCGAATTTTTCACCTGGAGCTTTTATGAAACTTCTTTCACCGCTTGCCGTGTTGACCCTGTGCAGCGTGATGGCCGCTCCATTGATGGCCGACGAAGATGCCCCGGGCCTGACCGGCTGCGCCGCCAAAAAACAAGGCATCATCAACCAGATCGAACTGGCCAAGTCCCGCGGCAACGCCGATCAACAGGCTGGCCTGGAAACCGCCCTGAGCGAAGTCACTGCCCATTGCACCGACGCTTCCTTGAAGAAGGAACGGGAAAACAAGGTGCTCGACGCCAAGCACGAAGTCAGCACGCGTCAGGCCGACCTCGAGAAGGCGATGAAAAAAGGCGACGCCGAGAAGATCAACAAGCGCAAAGACAAACTGGCTCAATCGCGCAAGGAGTTGCAGGAAGCACTGGATGAGCTGGATAAGTAAATGATCTTTTCTGCAATCAATGATCCCGAAACTCTTTATGGCAGGCACTGCAGGCATCTTCGACTTTCTGCACCGCCGGCCCCAGGTTGCTGACCTTGTAGGGCTGAACCTTGCTGGCAATCACCAGTTCACCGGTGGCGCCTTCAAGGGTGCGGGCCAGCTCCTGGAAACGTGCCTGCTTCTGCCAGACATCGTCCTTGGCGCTGGTGTGATCCTCTTCGCGCACCTGCGGGAAATGTTTCCACGGCTCATGGGACAACGCGTCGAGCTTCACCGCGCCGTCGGCGAATTTCGGGCCATCGAATGGAATACGCCCACGCAACATACCGCCCAGGTCTTCGCCGGTCTTGAGCATCTGCTTGAAGATCGCCTTGCGCTGACCCAGCGGCGAGTTCGGGTCGACACCCCCGCAGGCGGACAAGGTCAGGCAGGCCAGCAATACAACGGAAAGTCTTTTAAGAATCATGGTGGCTTCAGGTCACTGGAAACGGCGGCCAGTATCCTCGCGTCACCGGCAAAGACCAATAGCCCTATTATCAATACGGGTTGTTTGAGCGCATGGAGCACTCAGGCAGCCGGCAAAGGAATTACTCCATGAACAGCCGTTTCAAGGCATGGCGTCACAATCTGGCCTGGACCCTTCCGATGGTGGCCGTACTGGCAGGTTGCACCGGCGGCGACAGCAGCAAACCGAAAACCCACGCACTGGCGACCTACTCCAGCGCCACCTGGGAAGCGCTTCCGGCAGTGTCCGACAACGACCTCGTCGCCGGCTTCGGCTCGTGGCGCAGCGCTTGTACCCGGCTCAAGGCCGACCCGGTCTGGGGCGGCACCTGTGCGGCTTCCGCCAATGTGCAGCCAACCGCCAATGACATCCGCGGTTTCCTCAAACAGAACCTGGACGTCTATGGCCTGCGTGCCGCCAATGACAACCCCAACGGCCTGATTACCGGTTACTACGAACCGGTGTACCCCGGCAGCCTGACCCAGACCGAGGAAGCCAACATCCCGGTGTACGGTGTACCCGAGGATATGATCATCGTCTCTCTGGACAGTATCTATCCGGAACTCAAAGGCAAGCGCCTGCGGGGAAGGCTCGAAGGTCGCGTGCTCAAGCCGTACGACGATGCGGCAACCATTGAAACCAAAGGCGTGAAGGCGCCGGTGATTGCCTGGCTGACCGATCCGATGAACCTGCAGTTCCTGCAAATCCAGGGCTCGGGTCGCATCCAGCTTGATGACGGTCGTCAGTTGCGCGTCGGTTACGCCGACCAAAACGGCCACCCCTATCGACCCATCGGCCGCTGGCTGGTGGACCAGGGTGAGCTGAAGAAAGAAGACGTGACCATGGGCGCTATCAGCACCTGGGCCAAGGCCAATCCTGCGCGCATTCCCGAACTGCTCGGCAGCAACCCCAGCTACGTGTTCTTCACCCGCAACCCCGACAGCAATGAAGGGCCGCGCGGTTCGCTGAATGTACCGCTGACCGCAGGTTATAGCGCGGCGGTGGACCGCAAGGTGATTCCACTCGGCAGCCTGTTGTGGTTATCGACCACACGCCCGGATGGCAGCGCACTGGTACGTCCGGTGGCCGCGCAAGATACTGGCGGCGCGATTGCCGGCGAGGTCCGCGCGGACCTGTTCTGGGGCACGGGGGATGCGGCCGGGCAATTGGCCGGCGACATGAAACAGCAGGGGCAGATCTGGATGCTTTGGCCAAAAGGGGCGGCGTTGCCGCAAGTGCCGCAGGTGGCTGACACACTTTAAAAGCAAAAGATCGCAGGCTGCGCCAGCTCCTACAGGGATCGATGTTCATCCGCGATATTGCGGTGCTCGCGGCCAATGTAGGAGCTGCGAAGGCTGCGATCTTTTGGTCTTGCCTTTAAACCGACACCACAAAGAAACTGACAATCAACCCCACTCCAATGGCCCACACCAACGACCGCAGAATCGCCCAGTCCGCCAGATAGCAAATGATGTAGAGCAGCCGACTGGTGATGAACAGCACCGACAGCACATTGATCGTCACCAGTTCGGCATTGCCGGCCAGGTGCGCGACGATCACCGCCGCCGCAAACGCCGGTGTCACTTCGAAGCTGTTCAACTGCGCCGAATGCGCACGCCTGGCCACGCCTTGGAGCGAATCCAGAAACGCCCGCGGATCGTGATTCTCTTTCAGCCCGAACTTGCCGCCGCTGAACTTGGCGACGCCTGTGCATAGATATGGCAAGCAGATCGCAATCAAAATGCACCACAGAGCAACCGTCATAACGCAGTCCCTTCTTCAAGTTATAGAAAATCGAATTCCATCAGGGGCGACTAAAACTTCATCACCAACATGCCGATCAGGACCAGCCCACAGGCTAAGAGCCGGGGCTTGCCGAAAGGTTCTTTCAGATAGCGCATCCCAAACAGCACCACCAGAATCACACTGATTTCGCGCAGCGCCGCGGCTTCAGCAATCGAGCCGAGCTGCATCGCCCACAGCACCAAAGCGTAGCTGAACAGTACGCAAAACCCGACCGCCAAGCCCAACCGCCACTGCTCGCGCCAGAACAGCATGAACGCCGGGCGCTTGCGCACCAACGCCAGCAATGGGAACGGCCAGGCACTGAGCAATGTGACCCAAACCAGGTAATCCAATGGATGGGACCAGCGCCGCAGGGCCTGGCCATCGATGAAGGTGTAACAACCGATGCACAACCCGATCAGCGCCACCACCGGCAGCATTGACCACGGCAGACGCACCCCGCCGCCGCCCTGCCAGAGCAGGCACAACATGCCGAACGGGATCAGCAAAATGCCAAAGATCTGCTGAGCCGTCAGCACTTCCCCGGCGAAGATCAGCGTCAGTGCCAGCACCACCAGCGGTGACAGGCCACGCATCAACGGATAGACCAGGCCGAGATCGCCGACCCGATAGGCCTGGATCAACAGGTAGCGATAGAGCAACTCAAATGCCGCTGACGCGAGAATCCACCGCCACATCTCCAGTGGCGGCAGCGCCACGAAGGGCAGCATCAGGGCGACAAACAGCAGCGCCACGCTGTCCATGCAGGCCACCACCAACAGCCGCTCTGCGCTGAATTTGATCAGGGTATTCCACGCCGCGTGCAACAGCGCCGCCACCAACACCAGAACCGTCGCAAGCACGGCACACTCCTTATTTCCCCCCACCACCCACCCCGCAGCCTTCGGCAGCTCATGGGCGGAGCAGAGAATTGATTCGCCATATGTCCGCAGCTGTTTATACTGCAAGCGACCACGCCGCACTCAGTTGCGCACACACTAATTCCAATAATTCCTGCCTCTGCCCGCTCTCACCGAGAACGGTCATCGGCCTGCGTATGCCTGATCAAAGCGTCAAGACTACCGACAGAGACCTTGCGCATGCCACTCGCCTTGCTTGCACTGGCTGTTGCCGCCTTCGGCATCGGCACCACTGAATTCGTCATCATGGGCTTGCTGCCCGATGTCGCCCGCGACCTCGCCGTGAGCATTCCTCACGCGGGGCTGCTCATAACCGGTTACGCCTTGGGCGTGGTGTTCGGCGCGCCGATCCTCGCGGTCGGGACCGCCAACATGCCGCGCAAAGCCACATTGCTGGGCATGACGCTGATGTTCATTCTCGGCAATATCCTCTGCGCCCTGGCGCCGAACTACGCCACTTTGATGGCCGCGCGGGTGATCACGGCGCTGTGCCACGGCGCGTTTTTCGGCATCGGTTCAGTGGTCGCCGCCGGTTTGGTGGCACCGAACAAACGAGCCCAGGCGATTGCCATGATGTTCACCGGCCTGACGCTGGCCAACGTGCTGGGCGTTCCATTGGGCACCGCGCTGGGGCAATACGCCGGCTGGCGCTCGACGTTTTGGGCCGTGTCGGTGATTGGTGTGATTGCGGCCATCGCACAGTGGGTCTGGCTGCCCAAGGACATCCCCATGGACAAGGCCAACCTGGCCAGCGAGTTCAAAGTGCTGGGCAAGGTCAATGTGCTGCTGGCGCTGGGCATGAGTGTGCTGGCGTCCACCAGTCTGTTCAGCGTGTTCACCTATATCGCGCCGATCCTGCAAGACATCACCGGTGTCAGCCCGCATGGCGTGACGATCATGTTGCTGTTGTTCGGGGTCGGTCTGACGGCGGGCAGCATGCTCGGCGGCCGGTTGGCGGACAGTCGCTTGCTGCCTTCTCTGGTGGGTATGGCACTGGCGGTGGTCGTCGTGCTGGCCGCTTTCAGTCAGACCAGTCACTCAGTGATCCCGGCGGCGATCACGCTGGTGTTGTGGGGCATCTTCGCGTTTGCGCTGTGCCCGATCCTGCAATTGCTGATCATCGATCAGGCTCATGAAGCGCCGAACCTCGGGTCGACGTTGAATCAAAGCGCATTCAATCTCGGCAACGCAGCCGGTGCGTGGATTGGCGGGCTGGTTGTGGCCAGTGGCGCGGACCTGGCGGACTTGCCGTGGACCGGCGCACTGGTCAGCGGGTTGACGGTGCTGACGGCGTTGTTTTTCATCTACCTGCAGCGTCGCAGTGCTGTCGCGGTCAATGTGTCCGGCTAAGCGCAATCCATGTGGGAGCGGGCTTGCTCGCGAAGGCGGCGGCACAGTCAAGATTGATGTCGCCTGACACACCGCCTTCGCGAGCAAGCCCGCTCCCACAGGTTTCGCGCCTTGAACTGACTGGCATCAGGTACGTTTACCCTTCATTTTTTGATCTTCTGCGGTTCGGGCTCCTGGTTCCGCTGCGCAGAGGTCTTCGGCGGCCCGCTTTCACTGCGAATCTGCGCGTGACTGATCAGCGCGAAGATAAAACTGCCACCGATGATGTTCCCCACCAGCGTGGGTCCTGCAAACACCAGCCAGAAATCCTTCCACGGCAACTCGCCGGCAAACACCAGATACGAGACCTCGACCGATCCGACCACGATGTGGGTGAAATCTCCCAGCGCCATGAAATAGGTGATGAGGATGATGATCCACATCTTGGCGCTTTCCATGGACGGGATCATCCAGACCATGGTGGCGATCATCCAGCCGGAGATGATGCCTTTGGCGAACATTTTGCTCGCGTCGTTCTCCATGACCTTGCGCCCGATGTCGAGGAAAGCCAGATCGGTCTTGGTGTCGAAAATCGGCAGGTGCAGCATCACATACGCCACCAGCAAGGTGCCGCAGAGGTTACCCACCAGCACGACCGACCACAGCCGAAGCAACCGACCGAAATTACCCAGCGTAGGCTTGCTCATGATCGGCAATACCGCAGTCAGGGTGTTCTCGGTGAAGAGTTGCTGGCGGGCGAGAATCACTGCGAGAAAACCTGCGCAGTAACCGAAACTGGCGATCACCTTGAAGCCTTCGCCGTCCGGCAGACGCGAGTTGAGCAGCCCCATGCCCATCAGCGACAAGCCCATGGTCAAGCCCGCAGCCAGGGCCGACCACCACAGCGCCGCAACGCTACGCTCGAGCTCCTGATCGCCTTGGGTGCGAATGATTTCGTGCAGCACCGCCGCGCGCGGTGGCTGGTTCTTGTCGACCTCGCGCTGTTCTTGCGCCGAGAGGTCCGGGGTCTTGCCGTCTTGGGGCGTGTCCATAAAACTCCTGAACCAGTGGCAGGTCGTTTAACTACGACACGCGGGGTTCGAAGCTGTTCAGTGATCCGTTAAATCATCTCTGACCGATAGACCGCTTTCGCGAGCAAGCCCGCTCCCACACTGGATCTCTGTCGTACACAAAGTATCTGCTCACTGAGGATCGAATGTGGGAGCGGGCTTGCTCGCGAAGACCGCACCGCCGATTTCACCCGCCGATCACATCATCCTTGAACTGGTCTTTGACGTACCTGATCTCGGTCCGGCCGTGCGGCGCGGGCAGGCCGTCTTCGCCCAGGTTCACGAAAACCATCTTCTCTACCGTCAGGATGCTCTTGCGGGTGATCTTGTTGCGCACTTCGCAAGTCAGCGTGATCGAGGTGCGACCGAACTCGGTGGCGGTGATGCCCAGTTCGATGATGTCGCCCTGGCGCGAGGCGCTGACGAAATTGATTTCGGAAATGTATTTGGTGACCACGCGCTGATTACCCAGCTGGACGATGGCGTAGATCGCCGCTTCTTCGTCGATCCAGCGCAACAGGCTGCCGCCGAACAGCGTGCCGTTGGGGTTGAGGTCTTCGGGTTTTACCCATTTGCGGGTGTGGAAATTCATACTCACTCCTGACCGTCTTGCCGATTGATGCCGGCCATCATGGCAGAGCCCGGACTAGAGCTCTATCAAGCATCGACTATGGTCTCGATTACCGTTCGGACATTGACCAACAGAAACGCTTTGGAAGATCAGCATAGCCCGCTATAATCGCCCCCGTTTCAAAACGGTAATGTTCACTTGCTACCGTTTTCCCGCCACCTGTCCGAGGGGCGCTGCAGCAGGTTCGACCTGTCAGGCTCGGATGGGGCGTTGACTGGCCACGGCCAGACACTAAACGCACAACGGCGCCCATTCGCATACATTACGAATGGAGGCTCATCATGAGCGCTGTTATCACGCCTGCAGATTTTAACGATTACAAAGTCGCCGACATGTCCCTGGCTGCCTGGGGCCGTCGCGAAACCATCATCGCCGAATCCGAAATGCCAGCCCTGATGGGTCTGCGCCGCAAATACTCCGCCGAGCAGCCGCTCAAAGGCGCGAAGATCCTCGGCTGCATCCACATGACCATTCAGACTGCCGTGCTGATCGAAACCCTGGTTGCCCTGGGTGCCGAAGTGCGTTGGTCGTCCTGCAACATTTTCTCGACTCAAGACCAGGCCGCTGCCGCTATCGCTGCTGCCGGTATCCCGGTTTTCGCCTGGAAAGGCGAAACTGAAGAAGAGTACGAATGGTGCCTGGAGCAAACCATCCTCAAAGATGGCGCGCCTTGGGATGCCAACATGATCCTCGACGACGGCGGCGACCTGACCGAGCTGCTGCACAAGAAATACCCGGCGATCCTGGACCGCGTCCACGGCGTCACTGAAGAAACCACCACCGGCGTTCACCGTCTGCTGGACATGCTGGCCAAGGGCGAGCTGAAAATCCCGGCCATCAACGTCAACGACTCGGTGACCAAGAGCAAGAACGACAACAAGTACGGCTGCCGTCACAGCCTGAACGACGCGATCAAGCGCGGCACCGACCACCTGCTGTCCGGCAAGCAAGCGCTGGTCATCGGTTACGGTGACGTGGGCAAGGGCTCGGCCCAGTCCCT
>NZ_JBIVCD010000030.1:0-77785 GCF_044746425.1 Pseudomonas sp. NPDC086112
ATGGTAGTGTGGGGTTTCCCCATGTGAGAGTAGGTCATCGTCAAGATTAAATTCCGAAACCCCTATCTGCGTATGCAGGTAGGGGTTTTGTTTTGCCCGCAGGAAAGTTCGTACAGCATTATCGGACCGCTCCCGGCTGTCACAGTCTGATGACAGTGCTAAGGTTCGGCCCTAGCTTTTGTATTTTCCCAAGGAAGCCTTTATGCCGGACGCTACGTCCCTCAGTGCTGGTTTTATGGTGGTTCACGGCAACCGTCTGGACGAGTTGCGCAGCCTGGTGGTCAGCTGGATGCGGCGCTACCCGCTGGCTCCCTTGGAAAATGAAATCGCCCTGGTACAGAGCAACGGCATCGCCCAATGGCTGAAGCTGGCATTGGCCGAAGATCCTGAAGATGACGACACGGGCGGCTGCGGAATTGCGGCAGCCATCGATGTGCAACTACCGGGCAGCTTCATGTGGCAGCTCTATCGCATGGTGCTGGGACGTGACGAAATCCCGGTCAAATCCCTGCTCGATAAAGCCCCGCTGACCTGGCGTCTGATGCGTCTGTTGCCACAGTTGATCAACCAACCGCACTTCGAACCTCTGCAGCGCTTTCTTACCCATGACACCGACTTACGTAAACGCTATCAATTGGCGGAGCGACTGGCGGATCTGTTCGACCAATATCAGGTCTACCGTGCCGATTGGCTCGAAGACTGGGCAGAAGGTCGTCATCAGTTACGAAATGGTAGAGGCGAAGCCAAAGCCCTGACCCCGGCCAACTGTTGGCAGGCGGAGCTGTGGCGTGCGTTGTTGCTGGATGTCGGTGAACAAGGCATGGCGCAAAGCCGCGCAGGCGTCCACCAACGTTTTATCGAGCGCATCAATAGCCTCGACATAGCGCCGAGTGGATTGCCTTCGCGGGTGATCGTTTTCGGGATTTCTTCACTGCCTGCTCAGGCCCTGGAAGCGCTTGCCGGGCTTGCTCGATTCAGCCAGGTCTTACTGTGCGTACACAACCCATGTCGTCACCATTGGGCAGACATCGTCGCTGATAAAGATCTGTTGCGACATCAGTACAAGCGCCAGGCTCGCAAGAGCGGCATGCCGGTCGTGCTCGACGCGCAAACGCTCCATCAGCATGCCCATCCGCTACTGGCCGCGTGGGGCAAGCAGGGGCGGGACTACATTAATCTGCTCGACAGCTACGACGATCCCAATAGCTATCGCTCGGCGTTTCGCGACGGGCGCATCGATCTTTTCAGCGAAAGCCAGCCACAGAGCATGCTCAATCAGTTGCAGGACGATATCCTGGAATTGCGTCCCTTGAACGAGACTCGCGAGCGTTGGGCTGCTGTCGATCTGAAAAAGGACGATTCGATCCGTTTTCACATCGCCCATAGCGCTCAACGCGAAGTGGAAATACTCCACGATCAGTTGCTCGCACGATTCAGTGCTGACACAGACCTCAGGCCTCGCGACGTAATCGTGATGGTCCCGGACATCGACAGTTATGCCCCGCATATCCGTGCTGTTTTTGGTCAGATCGATCGCTTTGATCCGCGCTTCATTCCTTTCACACTTGCGGATCAAGGCCAGCGAGGCCGGGATCCGCTACTGATTGCTGTCGAACACCTGCTCAAACTTCCCGACAGTCGTTTCCCTGTCAGCGAGATCCTGGATCTGCTCGACGTTCCCGCATTACGCGCCCGGTTTGGCGTAGAGGAACGAGATCTGCCGACCTTGCATCGCTGGATCGAAGGCGCAGGCATTCGCTGGGGGATGAACGCCGAGCAGCGCGCGGGCCTGGGTCTGCCTGAGGAACTGGAGCAAAACAGCTGGCGTTTCGGTTTGCGACGGATGTTGCTGGGTTATGCCGTGGGCAGCGCCAGTGCCTGCGAGGGGATCGAACCCTACGACGAAATTGGTGGTCTGGATGCCGTGCTCATAGGCCCTTTGGTGGCGTTGTTGGATACATTGGAAGTTGCTCACCAGGAACTCACTCAACCTGCAGCGCCCAAACAATGGGGCTCGCGGTTGCAAGCTTTGGTGCAGTTATTCTTTCTGGCCAGCAACGAGCATGACGACTATTTGTTGGCCCAACTCGAAGAGCTGCGTGAGACCTGGCTTGAGACCTGCGAGTCCGTAGGTTTGCACGACGAATTACCGTTGACCGTAGTCCGTGAAGCCTGGCTGGCGGGTCTCGACCAAGGTCGCCTGTCTCAGCGCTTCCTTGCCGGGGCCGTTAACTTCTGTACCTTGATGCCCATGCGAGCGATCCCCTTCAAACTGGTCTGCCTGCTTGGCATGAATGACGGCGATTACCCTCGCGCGCAGCCGCCGCTGGATTTCGACCTGATGGGCAGTGACTACCGCCCCGGTGATCGCTCCCGACGTGAAGATGATCGCTATCTGTTGCTGGAAGCATTGTTGTCGGCACGCGACCAACTCTATATCAGTTGGGTCGGCCGCAGTATTCGGGACAACAGCGAGCGCCCTGCTTCGGTGTTGATAGGGCAGTTGCGTGATCATCTCGGCAGCGGCTGGCGACTGCACGATGATAATGATGACCTGCTTGAGTCCATGACTCAGGAACACCCGCTGCAACCTTTCAGCGCTCGCTACTTTCATGAAGGCGATGATCTATTCAGCTACGCCAGCGAGTGGCAGGTTCTACATCAAGCCAGTGATCTGGCGACTGATATCGAAGTGCTTGAACCCTACGTCCAGGACGAACCGCTGAGCCTGGGTCAGCTGCAGGATTTTCTGCGCAACCCTGTACGACATTTCTTCAGCCACCGGCTCAAAGTGTTCTTCGAGGCTGCAGAAGTGCCTTTGGCTGATGAAGAGCCATTTGTACTCGACGCGCTGCAACGCTATAGCCTCAGCGACAGCTTGCTTGAAGCGGCACTGGGGCAACTGGACCAAACCGATCAGGTACTGGAGGCGCAGGCAAAACGCCTGCAAAACAGCGGGCTCTTGCCCATGGCCGGTTTTGGTGAATGTCTTCAGCGAGAGTTGATCGAGCCGCTGCCGGATCTGCTGCTGCGCTATCAGCAGCTTCTGGCGTTATGGCCGACCCCGCTCACCAGCGCGTTGCCGGTGAGTCTGGAACTACAAGGATTGCGTCTGGAAGGCTGGCTCAGTGGCCTGCATCAACGCGCAGATGGCGGGTTGTTGTCGGTGACTACGATTCCCAACAGCATCGGTTCGATCAAGGCCCGCAAATGGCATCGCCTGACGCGACCTTGGGTCAATCACCTGGTTGCCTGTGCCAGCGGCATGCCGATGACCACTGCGTTGGTGGCCAGCGACGACAGCTTGTTGCTCGGTCCGATGGAGGAGGCCGCAGCATCCAGGGTGCTGGGCGACCTGTTGTTGGCTTGGCAAACGGGCATGCGCCAGCCGCTGCCGATTGCAGTAAAAACAGCGTTCGCCTGGCTCGCTCAAACCGACCCGGCCAAAGCTGACGCCGCTGCCCGCAAGACTTATGAAGGCGACGGCCAGACCACTGACGGTGAGCGCCGCGAAAGCCCGGCGCTCACTCGGCAATACGCAGATTACGATGCACTGATTGCCGACGAGACCTTCCCCGATTGGTGCAACGCTTTGTATCGGCCGCTGTTTGAGGCC
Source organism: Pseudomonas sp. NPDC086112 (assembly GCF_044746425.1). Classification (NCBI taxonomy): domain Bacteria; kingdom Pseudomonadati; phylum Pseudomonadota; class Gammaproteobacteria; order Pseudomonadales; family Pseudomonadaceae; genus Pseudomonas; species Pseudomonas sp. NPDC086112. The sequence goes on from NZ_JBIVCD010000030.1 coordinate 3,617, forward strand.
TCCTGGCGTTCATCGACCAGCGAGGAGGCGCGCTCATGACCACGAAAACACCGCTGGCCCTGGCATTCCCCCTGCGTGGCAGCCAACTGATCGAAGCCAGCGCAGGGACCGGCAAGACCTTCACCATTTCTGCGCTGTACTTGCGTCTGGTCCTTGGCCACGGCGGCGAATCAAGTGGTTTTGGCCGTGAGTTGCTGCCGCCGCAAATCCTCGTGGTGACCTTCACCGATGCCGCGACCAAAGAGTTGCGCGAACGTATTCGCACACGGCTGGCCGAAGCCGCACGGTTTTTCCGCGATGAGACACCGGCACCGGATAGCCTCATTGCCGAGTTGCGCGAGCAGTACCTCCCCGAACAGTGGTCCGGCTGTGCAAACCGCCTGGACATCGCCGCCCAGTGGATGGATGAAGCGGCGGTATCGACCATCCACAGTTGGTGCCAGCGCATGTTGCGCGAACATGCGTTCGACAGTGGAAGCCTGTTCACCCAGACCCTGGAAACCGATCATAGTGATTTGCTCGGCGAAGTCCTGCGCGACTACTGGCGACTGTTCTGTTATCCAATGCAAGGCGATGCACTGAACTGGGTTCGCGGCAATTGGGGCGGCCCGGCGGCGTTGCTACCACGAGTGCGTGGGTTGTTCGCCAGTGAGCGTGACAGCGTTGAAGGTAAAGAGCCTGCCGAGTTGATTGCCGAGTGCCTGCAGGAACGACGGGCCGCTTTGCTCGAGCTCAAGATGCCCTGGCGCCAATGGGCGGATGAGTTGCTTGCCATCTGTCACCAGGGTGTCGCAAGCAAGAGCGTCGATGGCCGCAAGATGCAGCCGCGCTACTTCGAACCCTGGTTCGAAAAGTTCCGGGCCTGGGCCGAAGATGAATCTCTCGAGCAACTGGACATTGGCACCGGCTTCACTCGCCTGACCCCCGATGGCATGGCTGAAGCCTGGAAGGGTGAAGCTCCCCGTCATCCCGGTCTCGATGCAATGCCCGGTCTCAAGACCAGTCTCGATAGTTTGCCGACCCCCGATGCCGCCGTGCTGCAACACGCTGCTCACTGGGTGGGTGCACGGTTCGAGGAGGAAAAGCGTCGCCGCGCGGAAATGGGCTTCGATGACATGCTGCTGCGCCTTGATGCGGCGTTGCAGTCCGACGGCGGTGAGCGCCTGGCCACACTGATCCGCGAGCAGTTCCCGGTCGCGTTGATCGACGAATTCCAGGACACCGACCCGGTGCAGTATCGAATCTTCGAGAGCATTTATCGCATCGAAGATAACAATCCTGAAACCGGTCTGTTTCTGATCGGTGACCCGAAGCAGGCGATCTATGCCTTCCGCGGGGCCGACATCTATACCTACCTGCGCGCTCGCCAGGCCACCACTGGCCGCCTGCATACCCTGGGCACTAACTTCCGTTCCAGTCATGGCATGGTCAGTGCGGTAAACCATGTGTTCGAGCGCGCCGAATCTCGCGGGCAGGGACGCGGAGCATTCCTGTTCCGTGAGAAAAGTGGCGAGAACCCGGTACCGTTCCTGCCCGTCGAATCCCAGGGGCGCAAAGAAGTCCTGCAGATTGATGGTCAGGTTGTACCGGCCCTGAACATCTGGCACCTGTCCGCCGATCAGCCACTGTCTGGCGCGGTGTATCGGCAACAATTGGCCGCCGCCTGCGCCAGTGAAATCACCGCGCTGCTCAATGGCGGTCAGCAAGGCTGTGCTGGCTTCATCCAGGACGGTAAGGACTTCAAAGGTCTACTGCCATCGGATATCGCAATTCTGGTGCGCGACGGCAAAGAGGCCCAGGCCGTGCGTGGCGAACTTTCGGCTCGCGGCGTGCGCAGTGTTTACCTGTCAGACAAGGACTCCGTGTTCGCCGCGCAGGAGGCCCATGACCTGCTGACCTGGCTCAAGGCGTGTGCCGAGCCGGATGTCGAGCGTCCCCTCCGCGCCGCGCTGGCCTGCATCACACTGAACCTTTCGCTGGCTGAACTGGAACGGCTGAATCAGGACGAACTGGCGTGGGAAGCGCGGGTCATGCAGTTCCGCGGTTATCGCGAGCTCTGGCGCAAACAGGGTGTGCTACCAATGCTGCGACGTTTGCTGCACGACTTCCAACTGCCCCAGGCGTTGATCGCGCGCAACGATGGCGAGCGGGTGCTGACCAACCTGCTGCACCTGTCCGAGCTGCTACAGCAGGCCGCCGCCGAGCTTGATGGCGAGCAAGCGCTGATCCGTCACTTGTCCGAGCATCTGGCATTGTCCGGTCAGGCTGGCGAAGAACAGATCCTGCGCCTGGAAAGCGACGAGCAACTGGTCAAGGTCGTGACCATTCACAAATCCAAAGGGCTTGAATATCCGTTGGTGTTTCTGCCATTCATCTGCTCGGCAAAACCGGTGGATGGCAGCCGTTTGCCGTTGTATTACCACGACGCGATGGGCAACGCTCAAGTGAGCTTGAAGCCGACACCGGAGTTGATTGTGCAAGCCGATGATGAGCGCTTGGCCGAGGATCTTCGCCTGCTCTATGTCGCCCTGACCCGGGCACAACATGCCTGCTGGCTCGGTGTAACTGACCTCAAGCGCGGCAATAACAATGGCTCGACGCTGCACCTTTCAGCGTTGGGTTACTTGCTGGGCGGTGGTGCGCCATTGGCCGAGTCGACAGGGTTGCGGCGTTGGCTGGAAGATTTGCAGCAGAACTGCCCGGCGCTGAATTACGGTGAAATGCCTGAAGCGAGCGCCGAGCATTACCATCCGCCGCGCAATGAAGCGACCTTGCTTGCGCCGCTGATACCCAAACGCAAGGCCAGCGAAAACTGGTGGATCGCCTCCTACAGCGCCCTGCGCATTGGTGACAGTCTTAGCGTGGGCAGTGACGAAGCCCCGGAGAGCCCGCAAGCACAAAAGCTTTTTGACGACGAACGTCTCGATCCGCAAGCGCCGCGAGAAGTGATTGCCGGCGGCGCTGATATCCATCGATTCCCTCGCGGGCCAAACCCCGGCACTTTTCTCCATGGATTGCTCGAGTGGGCCGGTGACGAAGGTTTTGCCGCTGCACCACAAACTGTGGAAGACGCCATCGCCCGCCGCTGCAATCGCCGTGGCTGGGAAGGCTGGATCACGACGTTGAGTGACTGGCTACAGCACTTGCTCAAATCCCCACTGCACATTGGCGGCGGGCAGGCACCGGTGGTGTTCGAGCAACTGACCCAGTATCGGGTCGAAATGGAGTTCTGGTTCGCCAGCCACAAAGTCGATGTGCTCAAGCTCGATGAACTGGTGCGCCAATACACCCACAACGGCGTGGCCAGGGTGGCCGCCGAACCGGTGCTGCTCAATGGCATGTTCAAAGGCTTCATCGACCTGACGTTCGAGCACGACGGTCGTTATTACGTCGCCGACTACAAATCCAACTGGCTGGGCGTCGATGACGCGGCCTATACCGAGCAGGCCATGGAGCAGTCGATTCTGGACAACCGTTACGACCTGCAATATGTGTTGTACCTGCTCGCCTTGCATCGCCAGCTCAAGGCGCGGCTGGTCGATTACGATTACGATCGGCATGTCGGTGGGGCGTTGTATCTGTTCCTTCGCGGTACTCGCGCGACCAGCCAGGGCGTGTATTTCGCCCGTCCGCCACGGGAACTGATCGAGCGTCTGGACCGGTTGTTCCAGGGTAAGCCAGAGCCCAAGGCCGAACCCGCCTGGGAACAGGGAGTACTGCTATGAGTCGCACCTTCGCCGATTTGCTGCCCACGCCGTTGGCGGCCGAAAGTCTGGCGGACCTGGCCCCGCTGAGTCGCGCAGATGACTTGTTGCTGCTGCTCACGCGCTGGGTCGAACGCGGTTGGCTACGGGCGCTGGACAAGGCCTTCGTGGCCTTTCTCCACGAGCTCGCCCCCGACGATGATCCGCTGGTGCTGCTGGCCGCCGCGTTGACCAGTCACCAGTTGGGCCACGGCCATGTTTGCCTGGATCTGTTCGAAACGCTGAAAGAGCCGGACTTCGCTCTGTCGCTGCCGCCGGAAGGTGATCTGCAAAGTGGCGCGATGTTGCTGCCGTCGCAATTGCTTGAGGCGCTGGAGGGGGCTCATTGGTGCAAGGTGCTGGCGTCCAGCCGCTTGGTGGCTCTGGCCGTCGACGGGCGCGAGGCCGCGCAGCATCGGCCGTTGGTGCTGTCGGGAAAACGCCTGTACCTGCGCCGCTACTGGGCTTACGAACGGCGCATCGATAACGCCCTGCGTCAGCGGCTGGCTGCACACGAAACAACACCGAGTGATTTGCCCCAACGCCTGACCGGCCTGTTCGGCCCTGCCAGGCCTGATGAAGTGATCGACTGGCAGAAGCTCGCTTGCGCCCTGGCTACCCGTAGCGCATTCAGCATCGTCACCGGCGGCCCGGGGACCGGCAAGACCACTACGGTCGTACGCTTGCTCGCATTGCTACAAGCGCCCGCGGTGGAAGCCGGCAAACCGCTGCGCATTCGTCTCGCGGCACCCACTGGCAAAGCTGCCGCACGATTGACCGAATCCATCAGCCAACAGGTTCAAACCCTGGAAGTTGCTGAAACGGTGCGGGAGAAGATCCCGTCGGATGTGACCACCGTGCACCGTTTGCTCGGCAGTCGTCCCGGCACCCGGCATTTTTGGCACCACGCCGGCAATCGTTTGCCGCTGGATGTATTAGTGGTGGACGAAGCCTCGATGATCGACCTGGAAATGATGGCCAATCTGCTCGACGCATTGCCGGCCCATGCCCGTCTGGTACTGCTCGGTGACAAGGATCAACTGGCGTCGGTAGAGGCCGGTGCCGTCCTGGGCGATCTGTGCCGCGATGCCGAAGCCGGTTGGTACAGCCCGCAGACCCGCCAGTGGCTGGAGTCAGTCAGCGGGGAAAACCTTGGTGCCAGCGATTTGCACGAAGACATCAACGGAGCACATCCCCTGGCTCAGCAAGTGGTGATGCTGCGTCACTCACGGCGCTTCGGCGAGGGCAGCGGCATTGGCCAGTTGGCCCGTTGGGTCAACCGGCAGCAACCCGAGGAAGCCCGCAAGTTACTGGCGGCTGGAAGCCATGGCGACGTATTTTCCCTGCCTCTCAAGGGTGAGCAGGACCGGGCGCTGGAGCGTTTACTGCTCGAAGGCCATGGCGAGGGACCGCAAGGTTATCGGCATTACCTGAATCTTTTGCGTAGCCAGCGGCCGCCGCTCGACAGCCCGCTGGACGATCCACGCTGGACCCATTGGGCTCGTGTGGTCCTGCAAGCTTTCGACGCCTTCCAGCTATTGTGCGCGGTACGCAAAGGGCCTTGGGGTGTGGAAGGCTTGAATCAGCGAGTGACCGACGCGCTGCTCAAGGCTCGGCTGATCGACAGCGACCACCAATGGTACGAAGGTCGGCCCGTGCTGATGACCCGCAACGACTATGGCCTGGGTTTGATGAACGGCGACATTGGCATTGCCCTCAAGCTGCCGGAACGTGAAGGCCCCGATGCTGGACGGCAAGTGCTGCGTGTGGCCTTCCCGCGCAACGATGGTCAAGGCGGTGTGCGCTTTGTCCTGCCAAGTCGGCTCAACGATGTCGACACCGTGTACGCCATGACCGTACACAAATCCCAGGGCTCGGAATTTGCCCATACGGCGCTGATTCTGCCGGATGCCCTGAACCCTGTGCTCACCAAGGAACTGATCTATACCGGCATAACCCGGGCCAAACACTGGTTCACCCTGATTGAGCCTCGTGCCGGCGTATTCGAAGAGGCCGTGCGGCGTAAGGTCAAGCGCTTGAGCGGGTTGATGCTGGAGCTGGAAGAGGGGATCGAGCCGGGTCACTGAAAAGGGGAGCAGACGACGGAATCTGTCCGAGGTGCCGTGGTGCGTGGCCTCGCTGGTGTTTCGGTGCTGTGCTATCGTTGCGGCATCATTTCGTTGCGATCGAAGAGAATCCCTGCATGAAGGTGGCTGTCTGGGCGACAGAGCGCGTTGTTGGCTGCAAGCAAGTGCTGCTTGCCGGCCTTCTCTGTTTGTTGACGGGCGTTGCCTTCGCTCAGCCTGAAACCGTCGAGAGCAAGGCAGACCAGCGTGCCAGATCAGTCACTCAGGTGGTGCTCGGGATCCTCAGCTATGCCCGGTGGCCTGTTGAGCCTCAACAGTTGCGTCTGTGCATAGTCGGCCCTACCGAGTACACCGACGATCTGGTCAAGGGCACTACCCAGGCCACTGGTCGGCCTGTCACCGTGCAACGGCTTTTGGCCGACAACCCGGCCATTGCCGGTGAATGCGACGCGGTGTACATCGGCAAGCTGACCAGCGACGAACGCAGTCGATTATTCGCCTCGCTGACAGGGCGCCCGGTGGTGAGCATCAGCGAAGGCGGCGATCAATGCACCGTCGGCAGTCTGTTCTGCCTGCGGGTCGGCGATGAACAAGTATCCTTCGAGGTCAACCTAGACTCAGTCGCTCGCAGCGGTGTGCGCATCCATCCCAGTGTGCTGCAACTGTCGCGTCGCAAGCCGGCGGCACCATGAGTCTATTCAAATCCCGTATACGTCCGACCCTGGGGTCGGTTATAGGTCGTGGACATTTGATCGTCGCCCTGGTGGGCGTGGCCATGGCCAGTGTTTCGTTGACCCTGCTGGGGGTGCTGGCCTTGCGGGTTTATGCCGATCACAACCTGCATCTGATCGCCCGTTCGATCAATTACACCGTGGAAGCCGCGGTGGTGTTCAACGATAAGTTCGCCGCCACTGAGGCGCTGGCGTTGATCGCGTCCACCGAAGAAGTGGCCGACGCACAGGTCCTGGACGAGCAAGGCGAGTTACTTGCACGTTGGCAACGACCGGAAACGGGGTTGCTCTCCGATCTTGAAATGCAGATCGCCCGGGTGATTCTGGAAAAGCCCATCAGCATGCCGATCGTCCATCAAGGTCAGGAAATTGGCAGTATCCTGCTGGTCGGGCACGGTGGCAGCCTGATGCGCTTTTTGCTCAGCGGTCTGATGGGAATCGTCTTGTGTACCGCCATCAGCGCCTGGGTTGCGCTCTATCTGGCGCGGCGGCAATTGAGTGGGATCACCGGCCCTTTGCGCAGCCTGGCTACTGTGGCTCACGCCGCCCGCAGCGAGCGAGCCTTTGACCAGCGCGTACCGCCCGCCGACATTGCCGAACTCGACAACCTGGGTAATGACTTCAATGCCTTGCTCGATGAGCTCGAGTCCTGGCAGACCCACCTGCAAAGCGAAAACGAAACCCTGGCCCACCAAGCCAGCCATGACAGCCTGACCGGACTGCCGAATCGAGCATTTTTCGAAGGCCGCCTGATGCGTGCCTTGCGCAATGCCGGCAAGCTCGATGAACGAGTGGCCGTGCTGTTCCTGGACAGCGACCGGTTCAAGGAGATCAATGATAACTTCGGACACGCTGCCGGCGATGCGGTGCTGGTCGCCGTGGCAACCCGGGTTCGTGCGCAACTGCGTGAAGAGGACCTGGTTGCGCGTCTGGGTGGCGACGAGTTTGCAATCCTGCTCACACCGCTGCACAAGGCCGAAGACGCCGAACGGATTGCTGACAAAATCATCGCCAGCATGGAAATACCCATCCAGTTGCCGGGCAGTACCCAGGTGTTGACTTCACTCAGTATTGGCATCGCCGTGTACCCCGATCATGGGGTCACACCGGGCGAGTTGCTCGATGCTGCCGACGCCGCGATGTACCAGGCCAAACGCCTTTCCCGAGGCGCGCAGCAAACGGCAGGAGCGGAGCTCCCTGTCGCCCATGTTCAAACCAGGAGCTAATTTCTGTGTTCACCTTCAATCAGCGTTCTCTGCGACTTTTCACGATCTCCCTGTTCCTGGCCTTGCTGGCATTGACCGGTTGCCAGACGGCACCGCAAAAGGGCCTGACCCCGGCGCAGATCGCTGTGCTCAAGCAGCAAGGTTTCGAAATGACGGATGATGGCTGGGCCTATGGCCTGTCAGGTAAAGTTTTGTTCGGCAGCGATGTCGAGAGCCTCAATCCTGCCAGTACCGAGATCGTGGAGCGCATTGGCAAGGCGTTGTTGAGTGTGGAAATCGAACGGGTGAGGATCGACGGCCACACCGATGCGTCAGGCAAAGAATCCTATAACGAACAGCTTTCTCTGCGTCGCGCAAAAAGCGTCGGCAAGGTGTTGGCCACTGTCGGCATAAAAGAAGAAAACATCCAACTGCGCGGCCTGGGCAGCAGTAAGCCCGTCGCTTCCAACGACACCGCGGTCGGACGCACCGAGAACCGTCGGGTGTCGATCGTAGTGAGCGCGGATTAATCGGCGAACAACATTTCCCGACTTTCCCCCATCAACAGCGCTTGATTCTGCTCGGTAACGGCACGGATGTAATCCCACAACAGGGTGATCCGCTTGAGCTTGCGCAGGTCCTCGCGGCAGTACATCCAGAACTGCCGGGTAATGGTGATCTCTTGCGGCAACACCGGCAGCAATCGCGGATCCTGAGCCGCCAGGAAGCACGGCAGAATCGCCATTGACCGTCCTTGCTGAGCGGCTACGAACTGCGCAATCACGCTGGTGCTGCGCAGATTGGCACTGGCACCAGGCAACACATTTGCCAGATACAGCAGTTCCGAGCTGAACGCCAGATCGTCCACATAACTGATGAATTGATGCTTGCTCAAGTCTGCCGGGCGGCGGATCGGTGGGTGCTTGTCCAGATAATCCTGAGTCGCATACAGCTGCAATTTGTAATCGCAGAGTTTGCAGCAGACATACGGGCCATGTTCCGGTCGCTCCAGTGCGATGACGATGTCTGCTTCGCGCTTGGACAGGCTGATGAAGTGCGGCAGCGGCAGGATGTCCACCGAGATCGCCGGGTAGGCGTCGACGAAATGGCTAAGCTGCGGAGTGATGAAAAAGCTGCCGAACCCTTCGGTGCAACCCATGCGCACATGCCCGGACAACGCCACGCCGGAGCCCGAAACCTGCTCGCAGGCCATGTGCAGAGTGCTTTCGATCGACTCGGCGTAACCCAGCAGCCGCTGGCCTTCGGCAGTCAGGACGAAACCGCTGGTCCGGGATTTTTCGAACAGCAACGTGCCCAGCGAGGTTTCCAGCGAACTGATGCGTCGCGACACGGTGGTGTAGTCCACCGCCAGGCGCTTGGCTGCGGTACTGGCCTTGCGAGTGCGGGCAACCTCGAGGAAAAACTTGAGGTCATCCCAGTTCAACGAGCCTAAAGACGTGATGTTTTTTTGCATGATGGACCGGCTTTTATGTGCGTTCTTATTAGAAGTTTGCACATCTATACTCCAAAAACAGTCCGATAACCAATTCGTGACACACGCCTCATCTCAAGGCGACTTTCTCGCCTTGGCTCCAAAGATCGCTCTCTAAATAAGAACAACGTCCGGAGACCAATATGAACGCATCGCTAGAAACCACCGTGCAAAAGGTCAAGCTGTTGATCGATGGCGAGTGGGTCGAATCCCAGACCACCGAATGGCACGACATCGTCAACCCGGCGACCCAACAAGTGCTGGCCAAAGTCCCCTTCGCCACAGCCGCCGAAGTCGATGCCGCCATCAGCGCCGCCCATCGCGCCTTCCAGACCTGGAGGCTGACGCCGATCGGCGCGCGGATGCGCATCATGCTCAAGCTTCAGGCGTTGATTCGCGAACACTCCAAGCGTATTGCCGTGGTACTCAGCAACGAGCAGGGCAAAACCATTGCCGACGCTGAAGGCGATATTTTCCGCGGCCTGGAAGTGGTGGAGCACGCCTGCTCCATTGGCAGCCTGCAGATGGGCGAGTTCGCCGAGAACGTCGCTGGCGGTGTTGACACCTACACCTTGCGTCAGCCGATCGGCGTTTGTGCCGGCATTACCCCATTCAACTTCCCGGCGATGATTCCACTGTGGATGTTCCCGATGGCCATCGCCTGCGGCAACACCTTCGTGCTCAAGCCGTCCGAACAGGACCCGATGTCGACCATGCTGTTGGTGGAACTGGCCATCGAGGCCGGCATTCCGCCGGGTGTGCTCAACGTCGTTCATGGCGGCAAGGATGTGGTGGATGCGCTTTGCACCCACAAGGACATCAAGGCTGTTTCGTTCGTCGGTTCGACTGCGGTCGGCACCCATGTCTACGACCTGGCCGGCAAACACGGTAAACGCGTGCAATCGATGATGGGCGCGAAAAACCACGCCGTTGTGCTGCCCGATGCCAATCGCGAGCAGGCCCTCAATGCGCTGGTCGGCGCCGGTTTCGGTGCGGCGGGGCAACGCTGCATGGCCACCTCGGTGGTGGTGTTGGTGGGCGCGGCCAGACAATGGCTGCCAGACCTGAAAGCGCTGGCGCAGAAACTCAAGGTCAATGCCGGCAGCGAGCCGGGCACTGATGTTGGCCCAGTGATTTCCAAGCGGGCCAAGGCGCGGATTCTTGAGCTGATCGAAAGCGGCATCAAGGAAGGCGCCAAGCTCGAACTGGACGGTCGCGACATCAGCGTTCCGGGCTACGAGCAGGGTAACTTTGTCGGCCCGACCCTGTTCTCTGGTGTCACTCCCGAGATGCAGATCTACACCCAGGAAATCTTCGGCCCGGTGCTGGTGGTATTGGAAGTCGATACCCTCGATCAAGCCATCGCACTGGTCAACGCCAACCCGTTCGGCAACGGCACGGGTCTGTTCACCCAGAGCGGTGCGGCGGCGCGTAAATTCCAGACGGAAATCGACGTCGGCCAGGTCGGCATCAACATCCCGATTCCGGTGCCGGTGCCGTTCTTCAGCTTCACCGGTTCTCGTGGTTCGAAGCTCGGTGACCTCGGTCCTTATGGCAAGCAAGTGGTGCAGTTCTACACTCAAACCAAGACCGTCACTGCGCGCTGGTTCGACGACAACAGCGTCAACGACGGTGTGAACACCACCATCCACTTGCGTTAAGGAGCCGGACATGAAAATCGCTTTTATCGGTCTCGGCAACATGGGCGCGCCGATGGCGCGCAACCTGATCAAGGCCGGCCATTCACTGCGCCTGGTCGATCTGAACAAAGCTGTGCTGGCAGAGCTGGAGCAACTGGGCGGCAGCATCAGCGCTTCGGCGCGTGAAGCCGCTCAAGATGCAGAGCTGGTGATCACCATGCTGCCCGCCGCTGTGCATGTGCGCAGCGTCTGGCTGGGCGAAGATGGCGTGCTGGCGGGGATTGCCCAGGGTGTGCCCGCGGTGGATTGCAGCACCATCGATCCGCAGACGGCGCGCGACGTTGCCGCCGCAGCTGCCAAACAAGGCGTGGTCATGGCCGATGCACCGGTCTCCGGCGGTACTGGCGGTGCTGCGGCCGGGACGCTGACCTTCATGGTCGGCGCCACGCCTGAGCTGTTCGCGACCCTGCAACCGGTGCTGGCGCAGATGGGCCGCAACATCGTCCATTGCGGCGAAGTCGGCACCGGGCAAATTGCCAAGATCTGCAACAACTTGCTGCTGGGGATTTCCATGGTTGGCGTCAGCGAAGCCATGGCCTTGGGTGACGCGCTGGGGATCGACACGACGGTGCTCGCGGGGATCATCAACAGTTCCACCGGGCGGTGCTGGAGTTCGGAGATGTACAACCCGTGGCCGGGCATCGTCGAAACGGCGCCGGCCTCGCGCGGTTACACCGGCGGTTTCGGTGCCGAACTGATGCTCAAGGATCTGGGGCTGGCCACTGAGGCGGCACGTCAGGCGCACCAACCGGTGGTGCTCGGCGCGGTGGCGCAGCAGTTGTATCAGGCGATGAGTCAGCGTGGGGAAGGGGGAAAGGACTTCTCGGCGATCATCAATAGCTATCGCAAACCCCAATAAGGATTTTTCGGGATGGTGATGGGAGGCTTGCCTGTGGGCTTTTGTGGCGAGGGAGCTTGCTCCCGTCCGGCTGCGAAGCAGTCGTAAGTCCTGAGTATGCGGTTTATCTGAAACACCGCATCAGCTGTTGGGTTCGCTTCGCGAACCAGCGGGAGCAAGCTCCCTCGCCACAGGATTTTGTGCATGCCAATAGTTTTTTTGCCGAGAGACCACGTCGGGTGGTCTCTCGGTTTTTTGCATCAGGCAAACACGAAATACTTGCGCACGGTCTCAACCACTTCCCACGTGCCTTTCATGCCTGGCTCGATGACGAAAATATCACCGGCGCGAAGATGGATCGGTGCCATGCCTTCCGGGGTGATGATGCAGTAGCCTTCCTGGAAATGGCAGTATTCCCACTTCACGTATTCCACGTACCACTTGCCTGGCGTGCAAATCCAGGTGCCCATGATCTTGCTACCGTCTTCGCTGGTGTAGGCGTTGAGATTGACGGTGTGCGGGTCGCCTTCGAGTTTTTCCCATTTGCAGGCGTCGAGCACGGGCAGTGGATGAGTATCGCGAAGGACGGTAATCGGTGCGGTCATGATGACTCCGGGCAGTGGGTTCAAGAACTGAAGTCGCACCCTATAGCGCCCATACACCGTTCAGTTGTCTGTATTCGACATTGAGCTGTCCAGAAACGCGCAGACTCTCAAAGACTTTCCAGCGGGCAATCGGCTCTGGCCTGTGTGAGGCTGGCTTCAAACTCGACCAATTGCTCGTGTTGATGCCTGAGTGCGGTAATCCTGTCGCTGATTTCGCACTTCTTGGCATCGATGGCTTGCTGCGCCAATGACCAGGGCATCGCCAGGCCTTGATGCCCGGTAAAGATCGCCTGCAACTCCTTGAGCCTGAAACCTAAGTGTTGAGCGCACTTGATGAAGATCAGCAGGTCGACGCTGTGCTGATCATAGACACGGTATTTTCCTTGCCGCCGAGCGGCAGGCAGCAAGCCGATCGACTCGTAATGGCGAATACTCTTGATCGTCGTGCCCGAGCGATGCGCGGCTTGGCCGATGTACATGAAAAGTCCTTTTTTTGCCGAGGGTAAGTCAGCCCCATTATCGGCAGACTCATCGGCTGGCGATAGCCTGGGCTTGCAGCAGCCAGGTTTCGCGCTGACCGGCGCTGGACCCCAGGACTGGCCCGAAGGTGAGCGTGCGCTGAGGTTGGATGCCGCAAAACGCCAGGGTGGTTTTGCGCATTTGATGCAGGCCGGGCATGCGGTAGATCCAGCGGTAGTACCAGGGTGGCGTGTCCATGGTCACGAGCAGATGCGCACTGCGGCCGTGCAGCAATTTGTCGGGAAAGGCTTTGCCTTCGCGATACTTGAAGGCGAAGCCCGGAAGCAACACCCGATCAAGAAAACCCTTGAGCAAGGCCGGTACGCCGCCCCACCAGATCGGATAGACCAGGGCCAGGTGTTCGGCCCACAGAATGTCCGCCTGAGCACGGCGCAAGTCGGCTTCCAGCGGTTGCACGTGTTGGTAGCCTTCGCGCAGCACCGGGTCGAAGTCCATTTTGCCCAGCCACAGTTGGCGCACCTCATGACCGGCACGCAACGCTGATTGTGCGTAGCGTTCGGCAAGTGCGCCGCAGAAACTGTTGCTCGAAGGATGACCGAGGATCACCAGAATTCGCTTGCTCATCGTAACGGTCCCTGAAGATGAAACCTCAAGGGTAAAGTCTGCCCCTCAGGGGAGAGTCAAGACGTTCAGCAAAGCCTGGGCATAACCGGGCAGCACGGCGAAGTCCCGGGCGCACAGCAACAGTTTGCGTCGTGCCCATGGCTCTTTCAGTTCGATGCTTTTGAACGGTGTTTCAGTCGGCCAGCGTTCGACTGCCGCCAAAGGCACGATCGCCAGCCCGGCACCTCGGGCGACCATGCGCATCACGCCATCGAAGCCATCGGCACGGATGCGGATCTGCATCCGTAAACCACTGTGCAGGGCTTGTTCTTCCAGGTACACGGCCAAGGCGCTGTTGGCGTTCAGGCCGACGTAATCGTGGTGCAGGGTGGCGCTGAAACTTAATGGTTCGCTGTCGGCCAAGGGATGATCGCAGGGCAGGATCAGCACCAGTGGGTCGTCACGGAAATAGCGGGTCTGAAGGCCGTCGGCATCCACGGCGTCGGACACGATGCCCAGGTCCGCCGCACCTTGGCGCAAGGCGTGGGTAATGCGCGCGCTGGGCAGCTCTTGCAGGTCGATGTCGAGGTTCGGATGATCGCGCAGAAAGTTTGCCAGCAACTCCGGCAGGTACTCGGTGATTGCAGTGGTGTTGCACAACAATCGCACCTGGCCTTTGACCCCTTTGGCGTATTCGGCCAGGTCCTGCTGCATGCGCTCGGCCTGTTGCAAAAGAACTCGGGCGTGCTGCGCCAGGGCCTTGCCGGCCGGAGTCGGGCTGACACCGCGGCGACCTCGCTCAAGAAACTCGATGCCGAGTGAAGATTCCATGGCGCGGATTCGCGCACTCGCCGCCGCAAGAGACAGATGACTGCGGGCGGCACCGGCGGTGATGTTGCCGGTGTCGAGGATGTTCAGGTAGAGGCGCAGGTCGGTGAGGTCGAAGTGCATCGTTGCAGCCTCGGGAGGTTGGTTGTCTGGACGGGCCCCTTCGCGGGCAAGCCTCGCTCCTACAAGGATGTGTCGATCACACAGTCCCTGTAGGAGCGAGGCTTGCCCGCGAAGACGTCATCAGCCGTAACAAAAACTTTAGCCTCTACCAAATCAAGAGGCAGCCTCAGTATATGGCAGATTTTCAAGGCAACCTTCAGGGCTCAGGATAGCCCCATGAATACACTCGCCGCGTTCTACCAAAATCTGGGATTTGCCTTGTCCTTGCTGGTCATCGCGACCTTCCTGCTGGCCGGGATGATCAAAGGTGTGATCGGCCTCGGCCTGCCGACCATTGCCATGGGCTTGCTCGGTCTGGCTATGGCACCGTCGCAGGCTGCGGCGTTGCTGATTATTCCCGCTACCCTGACCAATGTCTGGCAACTGGCATTCGGCGGTCATTTGCGCGGGCTGCTGAACCGGATGTGGCCGATGCTGCTGACAATTTTCATCGGCACGGGTGCCGGTACTCTGTGGATCGGCATGGCCGGCGGGCATTGGGTCGTGCGGGGACTGGGGGCGGCGTTGTTGATTTACGCCTTGAGCGGATTGTTCCTGCCGACCTTGCGTGTCGGCAGTCGTAACGAGCGTTGGCTCGGTCCGCTGTGCGGTGTGCTGACGGGCATCATCACTTCGGCCACCGGGGTTTTCGTGATTCCGGCGGTGCCTTATCTGCAAGCACTGGGCTTGAGCAAGGATGAACTGGTGCAGGCGCTGGGCCTGTCGTTCACCGTCTCGACCCTTGCATTGGCCGCCGGGCTGTTATGGCGTGGCGCCCTCGGCGGAGGCGAGTTGAGTGCATCGCTGCTGGCGCTGATTCCGGCGGTGCTCGGCATGCTGTTGGGGCAATGGCTGCGCCAGCGGATCAGCGCCGTGTTGTTCAAGCGCGTGTTCTTCATCGGCCTCGGTATGCTCGGCGGCCACTTGCTGATCAGCGGCTAGCGGACGAAGTGCTGAGCATCTCGATCGGCCGGATATCGAAATCCCGTTCCAGATACTCCATGCGCTGGTCGAGGAATTGCTTCATGTGTGGCAGGTTCGAGTGCGTATCCAGATGAGCCTGGGATTGCCAGATCTCGTAGAAGATAAACAGTGTCGGGTCCTGTTTGTCGCGCAGCATGTGGTACTCGATGCAACCGGGTTCGGCGCGACTCGGTTCGACATAAGCACGGAACAACGCTTCGAAGGCCTCGGCTTTTTCCGGGCGGGTCTTGGCGTGCAGAATGAAGCCTTGCAGTTCGCTCATCAGGTTTTCCTTGAAAGTCAGAATCGGCACAAGCTTATGGCAACAATCGCCTGTTGATTCGTGCGTATTGGTCAAATGAATTTTGCTGAATGAGGGCTTATTCCGCGCGAGGTCGATCGCTACTCTGCCGCCATCGAATTTCAACCTTGCGAGACTTCTCATGAAAAAAGTCCTGTTGCTCAATGGCGGCAAAAAATTCGCTCACTCCGATGGTCGCTACAACACGACGCTGCACGAAGCGGCGCTGAGCGTGCTGGATCGCGGCGGTGTGGATGTAAAAGCCACGTTCATTGACGAGGGGTACGACGTCGCGGAGGAAGTCGCCAAATTCCTCTGGGCCGATGTGATCATTTATCAGATGCCCGGTTGGTGGATGGGCGCCCCCTGGACCGTCAAGAAGTACGTCGATGAAGTCTTTACCGAAGGCCACGGTAGCCTCTACGCCAGCGATGGTCGCACGCGTTCCGACGCGTCGCAGAAGTACGGCAGCGGCGGTTTGTTGCACGGTAAAAAATACATGCTGTCGCTGACCTGGAACGCGCCGCAGCAGGCCTTCGACGACCCGACCGACTTCTTCGAAGCCAAAGGCGTGGACGCGGTGTACTTCCCGTTCCACAAGGCCAACACCTTCCTCGGCATGACCGGTTTGCCGACCTTCCTGTGCGTTGACGTGATGAAGCGCCCGAATATCGAAGCCGATGTGGCGCGCTATGAGCAGCATTTGACCGAGGTGTTTGGCCTTAAGGCATAACGCTCGGCTACTATCGAAAGTCTGAACCTGTGGCGAGTTGGCTTGCCCCAACGCCAGTTAGTCATGCGCAATCCAGGTGGGAGCGGGCTTGCTCGCGAAGGCGATTTATCATTCAACATTAATGTCGACTGACACACCGCTTTCGCGAGCAAGCCCGCTCCCACAGGTTCTGCACTTTGGCTGGCATTAGGGTACGCCCCCTCGCCACAGTAGAGCCGCGCCGGACTATCGATAAGGGACACACGTGAAAGCCAGATCCGATGAGTTGCAGATTTTCGTCTGCGTGATTGAGTGCGGGTCGATTTCAGCTGCGGCCGAACAGGTCGGGCAAACACCGTCGGCGGTCAGCCGCACGCTGTCGCGACTGGAGGCCAAGCTCGACACCACGCTGATCAACCGCACCACGCGGCGCATGGACCTGACCGAGGAGGGCAAGTACTTCTTCGAGCACGCCAAGCTGATTCTCGATCAGATGGACGAACTCGAAGAGCGCCTGTCCTCACGCCAGCAAACCCCCTCCGGACGTCTGCGAATCAATGCTGCCTCACCATTCATGCTGCACGCCATCGTGCCGTACATCGATGAGTTCCGCCGTCTCTACCCAGACATCCAGCTCGAACTCAACAGCAATGACCTGATCATCGACCTGCTCGAACAAAGCACCGACATTGCCATCCGCATCGGCACGCTGGCCGACTCGACCTTGCACGCCCGCTCCCTGGGTTGCAGCCCGCTACACATCGTCGCCAGCCCGGCGTATCTGGAACAACACGGCGTACCGGCCGCCGTTACCGACCTGGCCGAACATACGCTGCTTGGGTTTACCCACAACGAAGGCCTCAACCAATGGCCCTTGCGGTATGTCCACGGTGATCGCTGGCCGATCCAGGCGTCGATCAATGCGTCCAGCGGCGAGACGATCCGGCACCTGGCGCTGGCAGGGCAGGGCATCGCCTGCTTGTCGCACTTCATGACCATCGACGACATCCGCGCCGGTCGCTTGCAGGTGCTGCTGGCGGAATTCAACAGTGGATATCGCCAACCGATCAACGCGGTGTACTACCGCAACTCGCAACTTGCCCTACGGATTCAGTGCTTCCTGGACTTCATCCAGGGCAAATTGGCGGCTTATGCGATTGCGGATTTCAAGGGCTGATTCGTAGACCGCGTCATCGTTCTTCGCGAGCAAGCCCGCTCCCACAGTGGACTTGCGTCAATTCACGATAATGGGAGCGACACAGGGCCCATGTGGGAGCGAGCCTGCTCGCGATTGCGTTTCCGGCGCCCCATTCACTGGTCGGCCCGCCCTCAATTCCGTAACATCCGCCCTCTCCTCTCCCGCCTGTATTTTTTAGGTAAGCCATGAAACCCAAACGTCTGCGCGCCGATGTCCTGGCCGGACTCACGACCTCTTTCGCACTGATGCCCGAATGCATCGCCTTCGCGCTGGTGGCCCATCTCAATCCATTGATGGGGCTGTACGGCGCTTTCATCATCTGCACCCTGACTGCGCTGTTTGGCGGGCGGCCGGGGATGGTGTCCGGTGCCGCCGGATCGATGGCTGTGGTGATCGTCGCGCTGGTGGTGCAGCACGGCGTGCAGTACTTGCTGGCGACGGTGCTGCTGGGCGGCTTGATCATGCTGGCGTTCGGTCTGTTGAGGCTGGGCAAACTGGTGCGGATGGTGCCGCACCCGGTAATGCTCGGCTTCGTCAACGGTCTGGCGATTGTCATTGCCCTGGCCCAGTTGGAGCACTTCAAGAGCGGTGACGGCTGGTTGAGTGGTGCGCCGCTGTACATGATGGTCGGGCTGGTGGCGCTGACGATGGCCATCGTTTATTTGATGCCGCGCCTGACGCGTGCCGTGCCACCGGCGCTGGTGGCGATTCTGGGTGTCGGGCTGGCAGTTTACCTGCTCGGCCTGCCGACTCGTACATTGGGTGACATGGCGCACATTGCCGGTGGCTTGCCGAGCTTCGCGCTACCAGACCTGCCGTGGAACCTGGAAACCCTGCGCATCATCGCCCCTTACGCGATATTGATGGCGTTGGTCGGTCTGCTGGAAACCCTGCTGACCCTGAACCTGACCGACGAGATCACCGAGAGCCGTGGCTACCCGGATCGCGAGTGCGTGGCATTGGGCGCTGCCAACATGATTTCTGGTGCGTTCGGAGGCATGGGCGGCTGCGCCATGATCGGGCAAACCGTGATCAACCTCAGCTCCGGCGGTCGTGGTCGGCTGTCCGGTGCAGTGGCCGGGGTGATGGTTCTGTTGTTCGTGCTGTTCCTTTCGCCACTGATCGAACGCATCCCGCTGGCCGCACTGGTCGGGGTGATGTTCGTGGTGTCGCAGCAGACCTTCGCCTGGGCGTCGTTGCGGGTGCTGAACAAGGTGCCGCTCAATGATGTCCTGGTGATCATCGCGGTGACGGTGATTACGGTGTTCACCGATCTGGCCATCGCCGTGTTGTGCGGGATCATCATTGCGGCGCTCAACTTTGCCTGGCAACAGGCTCGCGAACTGTATGCCGACAGCTATCAGGAAAGCGACGGCAGCAAACTCTACCGCCTGCACGGCACACTGTTTTTCGCCTCTACCACGCCATTCCTCAATCAGTTCGACCCCGCCAATGACCCAGCGCAGGTGACCCTTGATTGTCGCCACCTGAGCTTCGTCGACTATTCGGCCATCGCTGCGCTGAAGACATTGCGCGAGCGCTACGCCAAGGCTGGCAAGCAGCTACGCGTGCTGCATTTGTCCGAACGCTGCAAGAAACTGCTCAAACGCGCCAGCGAGCATCACGACTGAAATCGATCAGTGATCGTTCCCACGCCGAGCGTGGGACGGTCAGCGTCGGGGGATGAAAGTCCCCTGGCCAATTTTCATAACTCACGACCTGCCATACCTCTGCACGACGTCCCATAGCCCTCCACGAAAATTACTTTCATTGATCCATGCCTTGTGGTGGCACATTGCAATTAAAGAAAGCCGCTCCCAAGCCGAAGCGCTGACATCCAGCCCAGCTACACACTGGGCCTTCTCAATCTGGGAGCCACTCCATGAGCTTGGGCAAAACCACCCCGATCCTGCGGATTTTCGATGAAACCAAGGCATTGGAGTTTTACGTCGACTTCCTGGGGTTCAAGATCGACTGGCAGCATCGCTTCGAAAAAAACTTCCCGCTGTACCTGCAAATCTCCCGTGGCGAATGTGTGCTGCACCTGTCCGAACATCACGGTGACAGCACACCGGGCTCAGCGTTGCGCATTGAGATCGATGAACTGGAGGCGTTCCAGCAGCAATTGTTGGCCAAGGAGTATGCTTTCGCTCGCCCACAGATTCAGGCCATGCCCTGGGGGAGCCAGGACATGACCATCAGTGATCCGTTCGGCAATCGGTTGGTGTTTACCAATGCGATCAGTGTTTGATTGAGCGAGGTTAAGCGAGACCTGCCGATTTTCCGAGAGGCCTCGCCTGGCCAGTTTCAAATAAAAAACTTGCCTTGCGATTTGTTGTGTTCATTAAGCCTGAACAGTAACTCCCGTCCTCTTTGTATCGTTGCGCGCGAGATGGCAATTTCACTCTGTATTGAGCTGCGGCTTATGAGGCTTGAGCTTTTTACGCCTATACGATCGGCCATTCGATCGGTAACTCGACCCAGCCTGCCTTTCACACCCGCGGCATAAAATTCATCCACACCCAGTTCGTCAAATGCTGCGTTGATGGCGTGAGCATCGTGCTCCAGAAAGTTGTCGAGTTCTATCAGCTCATTGTTCAAACGTTCGATTTTCTGTCCCGGCAGACCGTCGAGGGCTTTGGTCGCTTGGGTCGACGATTCAAAGTTTGGAATCCACGCTCCTTTTACCTCAAGCATCTTTGTCAGAACGAAGCTGGTTGCCATCACTGACAGATTTTTCTGTCCGATTGTGTTCCGCGGATTCAGGTCCTTCTCTTTTGCGTGCTGTAACTTTGCGTTCGCGTCATAGAACGCCGTCCGTGCTGTGTATTCTATATCGTCAGGCTCTAGTCGCCTGGTCTGGGGATACATGGCGACGGGTAGATGCCGTGTTGCATTGAATTTCCCGGCAAGCGAGTCAGTCGTTAAAGAAGTGGCGACAGCCGCCCCCACAATGCCCATCGGTCCGGTTGGTGCGGCCAGCAGGCCCGCCCCCAATGCCATCACATGCCTTACTGCGTTATAGCCGTAACTTTGAAACAGTCTTTTTACGATGTCTCTTTTTCTCATGCTGTTGTAGAGCTGGTGGTTCAGCGTGCCAACTCTTTTGTTCACTTCGCTCAAAATGCCGGAATAGGTCCCTAATTCTTCCTTGATGGCGGCTTCGTCTTTTTGAGTGCCGTGATAATCGATGTAACGCAGCGGATTATTCCCGACCATGCAATACAGGTTCAGCCCGTCAACCGCCCCGGTCGGATCTGGGCTGATCCAGCGTTGCAACCATGGCGCGTAATATCGTGCTCCATAGTAATAGAGGCCGCTGGCATCGCGTTCCTTGCCCGAGTACCGGATGGTGCGGTAATCGGCTTCCACCTTCGAACGAGACGCTGTCCATGCCGTTCCGCCAAATGGGAAGTAGCTCTCCTGACTGATCAAGTCGCCATTGCCATCAAGTTCCAGTGAACTGGAACCCAAATGGTCATCAAGGCTATAGCGCAGTTGATCTGCGGGAATACCGGAGGGCTGGCCTTCGGTCCAGTGCAGGCAACGAACGCTGCCACGACCGGCCTGCACCGTTATGACTTCCAGCCGCTCTTTCCCTCGAGTACGGATTTCGATGCCCGGTAAATAGCGGACCTCTCGGGTGTGAGTGATCGATGCACCCTGGGTGGTGGTCGTTTTGCGAAGACGCTGACCACTGCCGTCATAGTCGTAACGTTCATGGTCGTCAGGGCCATCCTCACGCTTGACCAGCACCACGCGGGTAAGTTGATTGTGTGCATTCCATTGCAGCGACTGGCCCGATTGCAAGTCTTGCAGATTGCCGCTGTCGTCAAAGGTTGTCGCAGTGCCGGGCAATTCAGAGCCCTGGCGCCAGGACACCAGACGATTACTGAGATTTGCCACGTTAAAAGTTCGGGTGTAATTGTTGCGATCCCGCACATGGCGCAGTTCGGTCAGGTTACCGCCAGCGTCGTATGTGTAGTGTTGGGTGAAATTGAACAGTTGCCGGGTATCGATGGGTGTAATGCCGAGCGCAGGAATATGGGGGGCAGTGGTTGTTCCTGCCGCCTCTCTTCCGGTTGCACTGGTCAATTGGTAGAGGCTGTCATAGATGAATGTGCTGACGGCTTCGACTCTCTGGTTACTGCCAAACTGCACGGGCTGAGCTTTGTCCTCGATTTGCGTCACATTACCCACCGCGTCATAGCTGTAGTGCAGCGACTGCCAGGTGCGGTTCGATACGGAGGCAGTCATCGAGGTCAATCGACCGCTGGCGGGATCGAATACCGCGCGGCTCATGACGTTGTTGCCTGCGGTCTGTGATTCAACCTGGCCGAAGGCGTTGTAAACGAGATCCTTCACCAGGGTATTTTCGATTTCGGTATCTTTGAGTTTCAGGCTCACGGTTTTGAGTCGGCCTGCAACATCAAAGGAAAAGCGCTGCTGGTGTTGACCGGCATCCACCTGCCGGATGACCTCGCCCGTTGCGTCGTAGTGCCATTGCGTTTTGTAGCCATCACCCGTTTCTCGTAAGAGGTTTCGGCTGTGTTCCTCTGCTGGCCAGTCTAAAGTTTCGGCACTCGACAAAAAGTGGCGTGTCTGACACGAAGGTTTTCCGCCAAGCGAGTATTCGTCGATAAGCAGGGTGCCTGCTTCGTCGTCGTGGCGAATCAACAAGCCACATCGATTGAGTGCGGCCGAATCTATCGAGTTGTCGCCATAACTGAAGCGTTCGATGATGCGTGCCGACTGCCCCGGCGATTCTTCCTGGATCGTGATTGGCCGTAGTTGATTATCGAAGGTCGTTCGCCAATGATTGCCTCGCTGGTCCCAGTTGCGAAGTGTCTGCCCGGCGTCCCCCGGCAAGTTCAGTCGCCACCCGGCGTCAACGCTGTCTACCCGCAGCGGTCTGCCGGACAGGCTGTAGAGGGTCGTCAGATTGGCCTTCGCAAATTTTCCAAACAGGCGCGGATCCCGCTGCGCTATTACGCGTCCGGCAAGGTCATGGTCCTGGCTGGTAATGCGTGCCTGGGCGCTGTCATCTGCGTTGGCTCGCCAGTAAGTGACTTGCCGTACAGGTAGCCCGCGGCTGTCGAGGGCGTTGATCGTCGGTGTCTTGTTGTGCAGACGTGCGTTCATGCTTCACCTCCGGTAGTGGAGGTGGGTTTCGGCAAGATCTCTTCCAGCGTGTCGTTTTCGTCTTCGTACACGGTGTACCACGGGTGGCGGGTATACCGTCGCATGCAGGAAACACCGTTTTGTTCAGCTTGACGCGTATAAGCAAGGCGGCCTAACGGATCGTAAAACTGTTTGTCGTGGGGGCTGGAATTGCGCAGGAGCGCATCTTCGATATAACGGTGTTTGTCGCAGAACCAGGGGCGGTAAATGCGGATCGGCAATCCCTTGTTGTTGTATTCGACCCGTTCGCTGACACGCCAGCTCTGTTCGGTGACCTTTTGTTTGTGTTGGAGCGTGCGACCGAAACCGTCGAGGTCAGTGACGGTGATGCGAATTTGTTTTTGATCGTCACCTGGAAAACGATCGGCAATCAGGACGGCCATGTGCACTGGTTCACGTATCGAGGCGGTCAGTTCGCTTTTCAGTTTCACGTCATCGACAGAAAGGGGGGCAAGGTCCGACAACCTGGTTCGAGCAGACGCACGGATATGTCCGCTCGGCAGCAAGTCATGATGGGTCACGCAACGTTTCAGCCAGTGTTTGTCCGCCAACGCTACGTCCGATATGCGTCCCATCCAGCTCAATGGCGCGTAAAAGATAGTGCTGGCAGTGTCCTGTAGCGCGTCTTTTTCCCGTTTGATTGCGTCTGTCGGATTATCGAATGCTGGCCGTTTGTATTCGGCGACAGGTTTGAAGCCGACGAGTTCGTTGCCGGAGTTGCGGTGGAAGCTGCTGGCCAACATTTGTCCGAACCCGTTGTAGAGGCACTCTTGTACATTGCCGTTGGGATCACTGATGCTCAGGGGCTGGAATGATCGGTAATCATGGGTGGCCTTGGTGATGCAGCCATCGGGTTGTTCGAACTCGGTGATGAGGCAGTAATAGTTGTCGTAGCGGACCTTGGTCACACCAAAACTCTGGCTCGCCTGGAAGTTCAGTGGCCGGTAGAAACCTTCCAGCCTGGCATAAGTCACGAAGCCGTGTTTGACGGACCAGAGTTTTGCGGCAGCGGTAGAAAGCGGGAGAAATTCGGTCATGCGCTGATAGCCGCTGCGTTCGAGCAGTTTTCCTTTTGGCCGAGAGGCTTTTGGTACAACATCGAAGGCCTTTAAGGCCGTTTCGTCCAGTTCGGCGGTTTCCACATGATCGGACAGCGCCTCGAAGTGAGCGACGCCGTCTGGCAGGGTTTGGGCATCTGTAGAGTGCCTGTAGCGTTGCACGCTCAATGCGGTCAGAAGGCTTTGGGTCGCCCACACGGTTCCCTTGACGAACTCGACGAACTTTTCGTAAGTAATATCCTTTATGGTCAAGCCCCCGGCTTCGGGGGCTTTGGGTAGTCTCAAGGCATTGACGCGCTGACGGTAGGGCAGCCCCAATCGCCATTCCTGATCGCGGTCAAGATGGATGAACTCGGCACGGGTTTCGTTCAGGTAGTAGAACTGTTGCGCCGGATCATGAGCGTCGCGCCACCATTGTTGTTGGTCGGTATCACTGAACGGTGCTGCGTCACTGACGGTTTTGCGTCGGGCGTAATGGACGTTCACGCTATGAGTAAGGGTGCCATAGGCATCGTGCTGCAAATTCAGTGTGTGCTGGCATTGAGGATCATCAGTGATGTTTTCGTACTGGTAACTGATGGACTCCAATGGCAGTGGCAACATCCTTGCGTAGCGCTGATTTTTCCCGGGGGGCTGTAATTGCCGAACCAGGAAGCGGTTTTCCTGAATCGAATACAGCATTCTGGTTTTCTGGTGCTTATCGACTCCGAAGAGCTCGGTACGTAGTAGGCGTCCGCAAAGGGCGCGGGCCATTTCACGGCTAGTCAGTTCATCCGGTGGCAGGATGAGCGTGTCATTGCCTGTGTCAGGGGAGTACTGACACAGCAATGTCTTACCCAGTTTTACTGCTTGCTTGTCTGCGCGGTGATAACGGCCACGTGACGCGTCAACGGCTTGCCCGGTATGGAACCAGCGCTTTTGCAGGCATGGCAGGGTGAAACCTTGGGACTCGGTATCGCCTCCGGTGGTTTGCTGGAGCAGACCGAAGCCGCGAAATTCGCGTTCGCTGCCATCGTAATAGCCTCTGCTATAGGAAAAACTCTGGCTCTGCCGGTTGCCGGTAATCTCATCAAGCCGGGTCAGCTTCGAGACCAGATGCAGGACAAATGGCACGTGGCAGATGGGGGCGCGGTCGGCGTTCACCTCGTTCTTTTTTTCATCCAGCCACTCCTGCGCTGAGCTGCGGTAGTTGATGCTGCCGGCAGCCCCCATATTGTTGTTGGTGCCGGTGAGCAAATAGGGTTTTGCACTGACGAAGTCGTAGCGCCAATGCCGGGGTGTCCTGTGCGGCACGGTCAGAATCAGGCTGGAACAGCCGAGCCCCTGTAGATCGGCGATACTGACCTGACATAAACGGTCATAGCTCACACCCTCCGGCCAGGGGAGGGTAACGGGCGCGTCGAAGCTATTGCCGCTACGGTTCATGAAGATCAGTGCATGGTCCGCGTTCAGATAGATCAGATCGGTTGCCCCGGAACCATCCAGATCTGCCAGGCGAACACATGAAGCGTCGAATGCCTCGTAGGCAATATTCGGCGAGCCCAACACGACTCCTTTGCCGAAGCGTCCACGGCCCAGGTTTGGCCAGCACTTCACTTCGTTGTGACGAATGCGCACCAGATGGTGTTGGCCACTGCCCAAAACATCACTGAAAGCTACCAGCTCGGTGGATGACGGCCTGAGCACTGGAAGGGAGTCGTCATGCATGTCACGGGGCACTTCGCGAGCCGCCGTAAAACCTTGTTCTCGTTGATTGGCGTACAGGCGCACGCTGCGAGGGCCTATTAGCGTCAGATCGCTGAGCCCTTGGCCCATCAGATCGGCCAGTTGCCCTTCAGGGTTGAAAAACTCCAGGGGGAATTGGCTGAACGTGGCGAAATCCGACCAGTTGCGATCAGGCTTGAGGGAAAAGAAACCGTACAATCCGGGTCGGGCAATCACCCAGTCCAGACGTCCATTGCCGGTAAGATCGCTCAGTGACTGATGCATCGGTTTTACAGCATTGGCAACGGGGATAGCGGGCAATGCGCTCCACTGGTCATAAGCCACACTATCTTTTTTGCCCTCGGCTCGCATGGGCTCGCGGTAGTACCAGGCATTTTCATTGGAATAAAGCACCCCCGGCAGTCCTTCGCCGTACAGGTCAACGAGCTGGTAATGCTGCCCGTCATTGAGGCCCGGCATGTTTTCAAACCGCTTCCATTGGCTGACGGAAGGTAGATTGAACTCGCTGTAGTCGAATTCGAGCGGGGGACGGTTTTCGGCGGATGCCAAATCGGTAAACGCCTGATCATGAGCAGCGCTCAAGTGGCAGTACCCCAAAGGCGTTTGGCGGTAATCCAGTAAAAGGCGACGAACCAGAATCGGGTCGGCACCCAACTCGTCAGGGAAACGGTGAAACATCAGAACCTGGCGGCACAGGCGTTCGGTACGTAGTTCAAAGCCATAAGCGAAACTGGAAAAGAGGTCGTCGCGGGTTAGCCATTGTTGCCCCGTATAGGACGGTTTCTGAGCGTAGCCGGCACTGCGCTCGCCGTAGTCAAACAGCAATTCGAAGTGCCATTTCACCGTGGCGAGGCGCTCTGCTGTCCATAAGTAAAGATGGGCATCCGCCGCGAAATTGCCGTAGCAGACATGACTCAAATAGCGTTGGGCCGTGATGCCCTGTTCGTTGGTTTCGGCTTTGTACCGGTAGAGAATGTGTTCGCCGTGTGCGTTCATGCTCTCCTCCAGCAACCACTCCCCGACCCGGCTCGCATTGAGTGGATCGACGCGACGCGATAGCTGACTTTTTCCGTACAAATGAAGGCTGCCATCCGCACTGTGCACCAGCCAGAAGCCCGGCTTGTCGCTCTCCGAGGACCAATGTTCAATGCGCTCGAAAGCGCTTTCGACTCTGGGGAAGTGACGAACTACCGCGTAGATCGTATCCAGTTTCAGGTCGTTATATGTGTTGATGCGCGATTGAATGATGGTGCCGTCGGCATCGCGTTCCGGCATCCACACCACCCCGCTTGGACCGATAATCTCATCCTCTTCGGTATAGGCCGGCACCCCCGTGCTGGTGCGTCGTGCCACAACCGGCAATGAGATTTCCCAGCCGATGCCAAATACGCCGTTGCCCGCAGAGCTTGAATAGCTAAGTGAGAGGGACGGGGCGAAGCCGCGTCCCGGTGAAATCGGCAAGGCAATCTCATAGGACGCCGCGCCATGGGCACCGACGGTGCCCAATCCTTTGCCAATGCTCTGAATAGCCCCCCCTCCTTTGGGCAGTGACGGGGCGTTGACAGGTAATACAGTCTGCTCACTCATTGCGCACCCCCGCCTGCCCGGGCCGTATAGCAAACGTGCACGATGATATCGGTGAGCGATTCGAGCATGGCTTTCTGGGCGGCATGATTGGGAAACGACAGCTTCCATTTAGAAATCGCGCCGGTGTATTCAAACGGCAGGTAGCGCTCGTCTTGAAAACTCAGGGTGAAAAGCCCGTTATCGTCGATACCTGTCGACAGGGCGATTTGTTGATTGGCCCGCAGACCTTTCATCACCGTCTTGTCGGTGCCGGGCATGACGACTTCGGTGCTCGTCTGGGTCAGTGTGGCCCGGATATCTTCATAAGGGCCAAGGACAGCCGGCAGGGAAATACTGATGCTTTTGATCCGGCGCAAACGGTGCCCCGGGTAGTCGTTTTCAAACAGGGACTCCATCAATTCGAACTCGCACGAGCCAGTATCGACCAGTGTGGATTTGATGCCTTTGATCGACGTGTTGTCTGCTGCGAGCGTATCGTCCCAGGGGTTGTTGATCGATGGCGCAGACTTGTCTTCGGTCTTTTCCTTCGTATGAAGTTGGCGTAACGACACGGTCTTGCGAATTTCCAGCTCGCGCTCGTTGCCCAGCAGATAAGCGTTCTTCATCTTCACCAAGCCCAGCTTCATACGCTCGCCAGGGCCGAGCCCACGGTAGGTGCTGTTCCATGTCTGGTGCTGGAAGAACGTTTGAGTGGTGTTGTCGGCTGTCTCGTAGCGCCAACTCCGTTCGGTGAATTGGCACAGAGAGAACGTTGAGTCATACACCTGATAGTAGAAGCTGGAGAGTTGGTGGGTGAACCACTGGTAAAGCTGAGAGTTGGTAAAACGCTGACTGAGAAAGTCATAGGAGCTGCGGGCTTGAGCCAAAGAGGTTTGAGTTTGTCGTAACAGCAGTTGTGAGGCGGTCTCTCGTTCGGTTTCCAGCGCCAGCTGTGCATCGATCTGGGCGATTTCGAGCTTTGCCAGGTCGCGGGCGAGCGTCCAATCCTGATGGCGGCGTCGATACTGCGCGGCGCGTTCCAGGGCCTCTCCAGTGCCGTAAGCTGCGGTCGCCACGCCTTGAGCCATGGCCATCATGGCGTGCGGGCCACCCTCCAGGCGGGTCCCGCCGTCTGCCAGGCCAAAGATGTTGGGCAGCACCTTCAGACCCTGGCCGATTGCATTAGCCGCATGAGCACCCGCTTCAGCGATACGCCCCGACAGATGGAATGCCGCAGCCGTTACTTCTTCTTGATTGACGATCTCGTTGACCAGCTGACTGTAGTAATCCTGGCGGCATTCGACGATGGCTTTACTGGCCAGTAATGCTTCCCGGGATTTCTGGTCGATTTTCAGGGCCTGGGTCTGCAGGTCTACCGCATAGTTGGCCATATCCCAGATGTGTTGTTGCTGAAGCTCTTGATAACTGGCCTGTTCGCTGCGTTCGATGAACGACAGTAGTGTTGTGCCGAACTGAATCACCGTGTCTACGGCACTCATGGCTTGGGCGTGCAGGGCATCGAAACGGTAAGGCGGGATCTCTGTGCCAAGACGCGGGGCCATACCGGGCTCCGCAGCGCGTGGGGTATTGGCGCCGAGCCGATTGTCTGAAGCGGCTGGAGCTGCGAAGAGCGCAAGCCTCAATGGGCGACCCACAATGTCGAGATTATGCCGCAGGTTGTGCAGTCGGCTTTCGAGCTTCTCCCAGCGAGGGAACAGCACGGGATTGAAGGGCAAGCGCGAATGCGGGGCGTCAATCGCATGCGCGGAATGTGAATGGACGTACGGGCGAATACACACTTCAGGGACCAACGCCGGGGTGTCGGTGGTCGGTAGGTGCTTGCGGTCTTTACCCAGCTGTTGCTCAAATTCATGCAGCTTTCTATTGGGCTCCTCGCTGAATGCTTTCAACGTGAGCGCTGCCCAAAGATCGGTTTGCCTGATATCCGGTCGTGGGCCCAAAAGGTTCTGTGCGCGCAAATACCAGAGCTTCGCGTCGGTCAAGCTGTCGGGGCTCAATTCGCGGTAAGCAGTGTCGCCGCGGTTGAGCAGAATATCGATATAGAGCATGTACAAGGCTTTGCGAAAGTGCACGGGATGACTCAGTGCGATCTGGTGCGGATCCTGTGGCCCCTGGATGGCGTAGCTGGATTGACCGGGCTTGGGAGTAGGGCCAGTAATCAGTGGCACCGCGTTCCAGTAGTCAGGGTTATTGCCACTGACTGCTTTTCGGGCGGGATTGAACAAGTACTGCAACCAGCGCTCGGCTTCGCCGTATTGACGCTCCTGGTTAAAGCGGTGTGCCACCAGCCAGGGAAGGTAGAGAAACAGCTCGACAAAGTAGCGGCCGTAGGCACCGTAGAAATCCAGTGTCTCAGACGGTTTGCCGCTCTTGAATGGTGGTTCTTGCAGATGCTGAGAGGACCAGCTCAGCAACGTGTCCATGCTTTCTTCTGCGCGCTCGATCAGGTGCCTGGCGAAGGTAATGTTCATTCGGATGGGGTTGCGAAGCTGGCCTGTCTGGGCCTCGCTGTTCTGTATTTCAGAGTCTTTGAAGTCGATGAATTCTGTTGTACCTGATTTATCGTCCCGATAGGAGTCGATCCGGGGGGCGACGTCCTCAAACGACTTATTGGACGAAATGTTGAATTGGAGAGGTCGTTTGCTGGTCGGTGGCCACATTTCGGCAATCGCTGTTAGCGATTTGTCGTTATTGTTATCTAATCCATTGAGTTTAAGGGTCGGGGCGAAAACGCAATCCTTGTCAATGGTGACCGAAATCCAGAACGGGTGAGAAACCCCTGTCTGAATGTGTGCGGGACTATTGATAAACAGGGCAAGACGCAATAACGCCGTATCGGATGATTGATCGTGGATGGCAA
The DNA here is from genome assembly GCF_044746425.1 of Pseudomonas sp. NPDC086112. Lineage (NCBI taxonomy): Bacteria > Pseudomonadati > Pseudomonadota > Gammaproteobacteria > Pseudomonadales > Pseudomonadaceae > Pseudomonas > Pseudomonas sp. NPDC086112. The sequence goes on from NZ_JBIVCD010000030.1 coordinate 33,676, forward strand.
TGGTCTGTGTGCTTTCCAGCAACATTGCTAGATCCCGTTCATTGAGAACTTCCTTGGAAGCGTAACCTTGCACGCATGTCTGCGGCGTACTCCAGCTCCCGTCATATTTCTTGAAACACATGTTCAAACGAAACAAAGGTTTGGTGTTGCCCTTTTTTTCTTTGTTTGCCGCCTGACCCTGAAAGATGCACTCAGCCCAGATCACATATAAGCGATTGTTGAACATGACCGGACGGATAGTGTGTTCGAGAGTGCTGTCGGAAACAGGTAGATTGATGCGGTGCCAGTCGGACCATGCCTGGGGTTCCGGTGCATCATATTTGGCCGACCGGGAGCCGGGCACAAAGGGGCGACAAGCCATGTCCAGCGAACGCCAGTACCAGGTATTGGCTGCACGGGATTTGGCAATGAAGTAATAAGTGCTGTTGGCGAAATCGCTTCCGTCGATGTAACCGTTGACGATTTCCAGGTTGGCCACTTCTTCCAGCCTGGTCAGATAGGCCAGCACAGCCGTTTGCACTGACTCGGCAGTGAGCTGGTTGCGGTTGAGGTCGTTTTCCAGTTGTTCGAAGCTTTCGGTTCTGGTTTTGCGAAGCGTCGGATCAAGGTATGCCGCAGGGAAATAGTACAGGCGCTGATTGGTCGCCCAGGCCTGGTAGTGATGTATGACGGTGCGCCAGGTATCGACGTGATCGGTTGGAATCTGCGCGGTGTGATACCCCGGTTCCATGTTGGCCAGAATGCTGTTGATGTATTGCTGAAGACTGGCAATGGCACAGGCAACCGGGGTGGTTGGCACGTCTTGACTGACCAGCACATCAAGTAACCAATACTGGTAAAGGTCATTGGCCGTTTTGAGGTGCTCTGCGATTTTCAGGGTTTTCAGGGTTTCGTCTTTCGGGACGATCGCTGACAGATAGAGCCCGAGCTGCGCATCACGCAGGCTTTCATTCAGCCGTTTTTCAATAGCGACAGACATGTTCATTCCTTGAGCATGTAGTGAGATTTAGTGACTGGCCGCCATGACGGCTTCACCGACTGTTTTCCATTGGGCGACTGGACTGTTGTTGTCGAGGGATGCTGCATTTAGCAGGGCGGTCGCGTTAAGCCCGGTAGCTTTGCAAGCGTTGTGGCAACGCATGACCCAATCGATGTCTCTCATTGTTGTGGCCTGCTTGAACATCAGCTTCGAGGTGAGCACGGTGACTTCAGCCGTGGTCCATTTCATTAATCGGGCCAGGCGGAGGTTGACGACACTTGTCTCGCGATTGAGGGAACTCACGAACTCCAGGTAACTCAGCAGGCTTTCTTCCGGCTGCTGGTAAGTATTCATGAAGTGGTTGAAGCGATCGAACAGATACAAGGTTTTGAACGACAGCTTCAGCTGTGCATCCGGTCTGTCCAGCCAGCTGGCAGTGCTCAGGAACGCTCGCAAAGCCTTGTTGCTCAACTGCAGCCGAACTGCGGCCTCGGTATGGCGCATAAGCGGATGCAGTTTGCGCGCAAGTTCGTAGGAGTTTTTTGAGTCCAGCGTTGCGGTGAGAATTTGATGGACGGAGGTTTTCGCCCACACCACTACATCACTTGCACAGTTCATGGGCAGCAAAAAGGTTTCCTGCAGAAACGCTTCGATCAGGTGCTGCTGACGATCATGGGCCAGCAGGAGAAGGTTTTTAAGTTTTTGCTTGCAGTCGGTCTTGAGCCTGAGGTCTTTGTCGGGATCCGCATCCAGCGCCAACTCAACAAAGATTTTATCCAGCGCATCTGTCAGCTTCTGCGGTACATCGTCTTTGATCGAAGGGGCGAAATTTTTTACCAGACCTTTATCATCGAGCAGGGTATCCGCCAGCTTCGCTCCCCAATCAAACTTTTCCGGCAGTGCCAATGTCGCCAATTCTTGTGCGGTTACCGCGCACTGGCGCGTATCGGCGACAAGTTTGGTGAGGTGATGCTGCAAGTCCACCAAGAGATAGTCGTCATTGGGATGCCGTTCAAGAAGACGTTGCAGCATTGGGATGTCGTAGGCGGACTCCTTGATCCAGCGGGTTATCCAGTCCAACTGCATCAGGATATCGAGAATGTGTGCAGAAGCTTCCTGAGGGGGGGCACTCAGAACGACTTCATCAATCTCGCCAGACAGGGTGTTACCGGTTGCCAGACACCTGGACATACTTTCCCCGCCCAGCAAACTTGCCAGCGTCGACAGTTCGGCAATCGATAGACCGAACATTCGTGCTATCCGGGCCTGGCGATAAATCGATGACAGCGTGGGCAAGTCACACTTGAGCGGACCCAGGTATTTCTGCGTGTTTTTGACCACTAGCAATAGCGAGTCCTCTGTCAGAGGCAGGCCCAGGCTGACGCTCAAGTGCTGGAGAATGGTATGAGAGACCGGGTCCGAATCGTTCGCCTGGAAGGCTCGACCATCGAGCTTCAGTGGCTTTTCGAACAGCCGGGCTTTATTGAACACCTTATCGAATAGGGAAATATTATCGCCGATAGCGCATGGGGATATCTGGTGTAGGAGCGCTGCAAAGTCTTCAGCTGTGATCGAGTACCGCCGGTTCAAAAAAAGATAAACACCGAGAGCTCGAATGACATAGCTGTCGAGTTGCATCTTTGCATTGACTCGCAACTGCGACTCCAATGCGCTGCATATCAGAATGTCCAGCTCGTTGAACGGAATTGCGAGCCAGCGCTGGAGGCGGATCATTCGATGCAGGCGTTCGAGTTTGTCCTCGGTCGCATTGGCGATTTCGCCGGGCTTATTTTCGTTGTCCAATGTCATGCTTTTATCATCGGCAACGACAGGGCCATTTACATAACGGGCACCATAGGGCCGGGAAAAAGGCACCTCCAAGGAGTAATGAGGGGATGTGCGAGGCGCGAATTTACCCTGTGCCAGCAATGCTTCCATTTGCTCGGCCTTAAGTTCGGTTAGCTCCAGAAAGGTCGGAATTTTTTTCAGGTCGGAAATCGACGCGCTGCCATAGATTTTTTCCCAGTAGTTGCCTTTGCGCTCGCTCTGTTCCTCGGGGGGGAGTTGTGTGTGTACCTCATGTGTCAGGGTTTTTTCGGCCCAGGCTGTCAGCAACGCTTGCTGTTTCGGACCAAGCCCGGACATCAGCATCTGAGCTTCATCAGACGCAGTCTCCAGCACCTTGCCGTACGAAGAGCTTCTGGAAGGCGTGAGAGGAAGGGAATCGCTGATGAGATAGTTCAGCTCTCCGAGCGTCGGTTTGTTCGCGCTCAGCCCCAGCAGGCACTGATGATGGAAAAACTCGTAAGGAAGGGCAAAGGGGTAATACCTATGCGCTAAAACCTCATAGGTCGACTTGCCTTTGTCATCGGTGGTCTGCAGCGCGTTCTGAATGTTTTTGTCGAGAATCGCATTGACGATTCCGAGCATCGGTTGCGCAGTGAAGGTGCTTTGCTGATCAATCGACAGATCGGCGAGATCCGGGCGGCGTTTTGCCAACGGGATTCGGTTGGTTTTTTCATCCGATATTTGCGAGGCGCTGGACTCCAGTTCCAGGGCAAACCGGTACAGCGCTCTAAGGTAGGCGACCGGTGAATCAATGGCGGCGATCGAATCATTCTTGCAGGCGTCGTCCCAGTTTTCTTTGAACAGATGGGTATAGGTAGGGCCCTGTTTCTCGACCGCACGAATGCCCAAGGGGTGCCATTGATGCTGTGCCGTTCCGTCTGATGTGCGCTGCTCCCGATAGAGGTGGCTGATCTGAGCGGCGTAACATCTTGCGTCGTTATAGAGTGACTTGGCGTCGATGCTGCCAGCGTGGGCATTGTCGTTATTGATCTCGGTAGCTAAACGGTCCTTGAAGTCGGCTTCGGTCATCCCGGTGATATCGAACACCGAGGTAAGCCGGAGCTTTTCTTTAACGAGCTTTTCAAATTCTGCTGCTTTGCCTTCGGGGGCGTAGGCCTCGATCAATGTATCGAGTAAGGATTTAGCGTTGTTCTCGGTTGAGGGGTTGTCGTCCATGCCGATGCATCTCTGAGGTGGAGAGATCGACATTACGGAGTGGCAGGCGGAAGCGCTGTCAGCTTCTTCGTTCAATGGGAGCTGGAAACTTCGCCACTTGGCAGGAGGAATGAGGCGGGAAGGTTGTAGGACTTTGAACGGAGAATAGTCGTGACATTTGCCAGTAAGCCCCAGGCCCACCAGTAATGATACTGACGGGCCTGAGGCGCGGTGTTACACCCGGAAGTGACTCACCATCATCTGCAACTGATTACCCAACCGTGCCAGCTCAACACTGGATGCAGCGGTTTCGTCGCTGGCGGCGGCGGTCTGTTCGGACACGTCGCGTACGTTGATGATGCTGCGGCTGATCTCTTCGGCCACGGCGCTTTGTTGCTCGGCAGCGGCAGCGATCTGCTGGTTCATCGACTGGATGTTGGACACCGTTCGGGTGATGTTTTCCAGTGACACGCCGGCCTTGCGGGTCAGTGCCACGCTGCTGTCGGTCAGGGCGCGGCTGTTGTTCATCACCACCGACACTTGTTGAGTGCCGTTCTGCAGGCCGGCCACCAGGCCTTCGATTTCCTCGGTGGATTTCTGCGTGCGCTGGGCCAGGCCGCGAACTTCGTCGGCCACCACGGCAAAACCACGACCGGCTTCACCGGCACGGGCCGCTTCGATGGCGGCGTTGAGGGCCAGCAGGTTGGTCTGTTCGGCCACGGCTTTGATCACGTCCATGACGCTGCCGATCTTGTCGCTTTCCTGCTGCAGCACGCTCATGGCTTCGGTGGAGCGCGCCACTTCGCTGGCCAGGCGTTCGATCTGGGCGATGGCTTCGTTGACCACTTTATCGCCTTCGCGCGCTTCTCCATCAGCGGCGGCTGCAGCCTGGGACGCTTCTTCAGCGTTGCGCGCGACTTCCTGCACCGTGGCAGTCATCTCGTGCATGGCGGTGGCCACTTGATCGGTCTCGATTTTCTGGCTGTTGACCCCGGCGCTGGTTTGCTCGGTCACGGCAGACAATTCTTCGGCAGCGCTGGCGATCTGGGTGACGCCATCGCGGATACCGCTGATCAAATCGCGCAGGGTCACGCCCATGCGTGCGATGCCTTGCTGCAGCACGCCGAGTTCGTCGCGACGGGTCACTTTGACGTCCTGGGACAGGTCGCCGCTGGCGATGCGCTCGACCACGGCCAGGGTATCGCGCAACGGGCCGGTGATCTGACGGGTGATGATTACGGCGGCGATGACCCCCACCAGCAAGGCCAGCAAGGTGCTGATCAGTTGCAGCGTGCGGGCCTGGGCGCTTTCGGCGTCGCGGCGGTCGAGCTGGATCTGATACAGCTGGTCACTCAGGGTCACGATGGTGGCACCCTGTTCGGTCATTTCCTTGCGCGCCTGCACCGCCTCGGTGTTCGCGGCTTTATACGCTTGCAAGGCACTGCGGTAGTTGCTCAGCGCGGTTTCCAGCTGGCGCAGCGCATCTTGCTGGGTCTCGGCGAAATACACGCTGAGCTGTTTCAGGCTGGCGATGGCCGTGTCCAGTTGGGCGACGGCTTTTTGCTCGGTCTCGGCGTTGGTGTTAGCCGTGTAACCACGCACTTCGTAGCGAGCCAGGATGAACGCTTCCTTGGCCGCGGTGATGGCCTGGAACTGTTCGAAGCGTTGGTCGCTCAGGGGCATTTGCTGCACGCGGGTGCTGATCGCTTCGATCAACGTGTTGGCGGTTTCAGCATTGGCGCCCATGGCGTCGCGGGCGCTGTTACCGGTGCGGTAGGCGCTGCGCATTTTGTTCAGGGATATCTGGTAGGCGCTGATGGTCGCGCTCTGCTCTTTGAGCAACTTGACGTTTTCCGGGCTCTTGAAACTCGACAGCAACGCTTGTTGCTGAGCGACGAAGCCGTCGAGGGTGGTCTGCACATTCTGGGCGGCGGTTTCGTCACCGTTGGTCAGCATGTATTGCAGGCGAACCACACGCAGCTTGGTCAGGCCGGCGTTGAGCTGAGTGATGTCGCTCATCCAGTTGCTGCGGTCAATCAACCCGCCCAGGCTCGTCCAGCCGGTCAGGGCGAGGACGCAGGTCAGTGCCAGGACCAGGCCGAATCCCAGGCCCAGTTTCAGGTTCACGCTGATATTACCGAACCAGCTATTCATCAATATTCCTCCAGGAACGTTGTGCTTCTTGATCGTCGGTTGGCTGGAAGATTGTTGTTTTAAGAGCCAGCAAGGGGGTTAGCAGGTCTGTATCGGCAGCAATCCCGGGAGCTGAAAGGTTTTTGTTGGACGGATTCTGTAACAAGATTTTTGGGCAAGTCTTAATCTTTTTTTCACATGGGTTTCACCGGCTGCCGACGCGCGCCTCTTTACCCTCGCGACATCGAATCACAATGGTGTATCCCGGCGAGGCGGCTTGATGTGGAATTAAGACTGAGTCTGTTCGGGATAAAACGCTCGATCGATCTGAGCCGTTTGGCCCGTTATCGAAACGCTGCAGTCGTGCTGGCATCTGCCTTGTTGGTTATTCCGCTGACCGTGTGGCTGTTGCGACCCGCCGCCGTCCCAGACCTGGCCCATGGCAATGTGGCGGGTGCCCGGGCGTTGGCGACCGGGTGGGCCAAAGGCGACATGATCGTGCTGGTGCGCCACGTCGAGCGTTGTGATCACTCCACGGCCGCCTGCCTGATCGGCAACGATGGCATCACCGATCGCTCCCGCAGCGTGGCGGTGAGTGTCGGCGCGCAGTTCGAGCATCTGGGGCTGGATCGGGCTGACATCTACAACAGCCCGGTGATGCGCACGGCGCAAACCGCCGGTTACATGTTCAACAAGGTCGGCGTCGGCGAAGACTGGTTGGTCCACTGCAGAGACAACATGCTGCGCGATGCCTTGGCGCACAAGGTAGCCGGACGCAACCTGATTCTGGTGACCCACAGCGAATGCATGGCGCAACTCGAAAAAGATCTCAAGTTATCGACCGAGACCTTGGGTTATGGCGCTTCTCTGTTTATCTCCGCCAAAAAGTCTCAGCCGCCGCGCATGCTCGGTTTCATCGAAGCCTCCGACTGGCATTCGGTGACCACTGAATGAGCCTCACCATCATCCCTCTGGATCAGGACGTACGATGCTGACTGCTTCCCGTTACCGCTTTTACTGGGTGAACTTCGGTATTCCGCTGGCCTGCGCGGTCGTGGTGTTCCTGTTGTTTGACATGACCAAGATAGACATCGCCTTCAGCGATCTTTTCTATGATCCGGCCACACGGTTGTTTCCGTTACAGCATGTCCATCTGTTCGAAAAAATCACTCATAAATGGGCGCGGATCATCCCGAACTGGACTGGTGAGGTCGCGATGATTGGCGCTTTGCTGTCGTTTCTCTGGCCGCGACTGAAGGCTGAAAAACATTCGAAGATCATCACACTCCTGGAAAAAATCAAAGTCGCGCCGATACTTCGGTTCGCCAGTAAACACCGTCGGGACTTCCTCTATGTGGTGTTCGCGTTTTCCATCAGCACTGGCGTTATCCACTACCTCAAAGGCCACACCAGTGTGTATTGCCCGGTCGAAACGACCCAGTACGCCGGCAAAATCGAACACAAGGAGTGGTATCAGAATTTCGACCTGCTGAAAGTCGCAGGCGACGGTCGCTGCTGGCCAGGCGGGCATGCATCAGGCGGCTTCACGATGCTCGCGCTGTACTTTGTGGCTCGCCGCTACCGCTGGCGATATTCCAAAGCGGTGATGCACGGCTCGCTGCTGCTCGGTTTCGTTTACGGCACGACGCGGGTTCTACAGGGTTGGCACTACATGTCCCACACCTTCTGGGCCGGAATCTTTGTATGGCTGGCATGTTTGCTGACGGCGTTGGCGTTCTATGGGCGGGCGCGGTTGGAGCTGCCGGTGCGACAGCAGGCTGAGCGACCTGTCGTTGAACCGTTTACGAGTTCACCCGCCAACGCGGAGATTTAGGCCGGGAGGTCGTTGAACGCCTGAGTAGCAGTGTCCTTCCTGGCACTGCTACTGTTTGACGCTACGGAGTTTGAATTCAAGGAAGATGCAATGGAGCTTTCGCTGACGGTGGGCACTCATACATTGAGATTGAGTGCCCCCGACCCCCAATGGTGTAAAGCGTTGCAGCATGCGCTTAACGCCAGTTTTACCACCCATTCCGAATTTCTGCCCTGGGCCAAACCCTACACCACCGAGAACGAGGCCCGATCGTTCCTCGCACGGGCAGTCGATGAATTCAAAAGCGAAACAGGTGAGCGGCGGCTGTTTATCGTCGACGATGCGGCGCACACGATCATCGGCTGCATTGGTTTGAAGCCCCGGCACCGCAACCGCTACGTCGTCGGCTACTGGGCCAATACCGAGTATTCGGGCAAAGGTTATATGCGCACAGCGCTCGAAGAATTGATCAAAAGCCTGCCCGGTTTCACGTTTTACCTGACCATAGACGTGGCCAACGTGGCGAGCCAACGGCTGGCTGAAGCGACCGGTTTTGGCTTGATCAGGAAGTGTTATCAGGCGCGGTGTTCGCAGCAGCATGGGGAGCAGGAATATTTGTATCGATTGAAATGCCTGCAGGAACTGCCGAAGGTTTCCCCTGCGCGGGCTATTTGAACTGACCGCCAACAAAACCGCAGACAAAAAAAAGCCCGCGGGAGCGCGGGCAAACCGTAGTTTCTTGAATGAGCGAGGGCAATGTACAGGTTGGGGAGAGGTGATGGGGTGAAGAAAAATTCATGTGGATGGAAGGCCTTTGGCGTGGCCTCTGAGTGAACGAGATACCGGGGGAGTCGCAATAATGTTATGCATACGGTACATTTAAATATAAATGTCACGGTAAATGAACATGGATTATTCTCTGTTGATCTCCCGCTTAGGTAAGCAAATACGCGAAAAGCGTATGAATCGTGGCCTGACGCAAGCAAATCTCGCCGAACTCGCCGGGCTGACTCGGCAGAAAGTCATCGCAGTAGAGAAGGGCACTCTTTCTGTGAGCATGAGTGCTTATGCGCGGGTGTTAGGTGCTCTGGATTGCGAATTTGCTGTCATTCCGGCAGCCATGCCGACCCTGGAAGAACTTGGTGAGCTGTTTTAATGAAAATGACCTCGCTCAGAGTCAGTACCCCCGAAGGGAGCAGCGGCCGAATCCTCACCAGCGCGGAGGATTTCATTTTCCGCTACGACGAAGATGCGTTACCCAACATGGCAATCAGCTTGACGATGCCCGTTCGCCCCGACGAGTTTCGTCGACGAGACCTGCACCCTATCTTCCAGATGAACCTGCCGGAAGGCTATGTGCTGGAGCAGCTACGTAATCGCCTGGCTAAAACTGTAAGCGTGCGCCATTTGCACTGAGTTTTGGGTAGCAACAAAGACTGCCGGCATAGCGCATTCAGGACTTAGGCTTCTAGATGTAGCAACGACGGCATCAGCAAAAATGGGCGACCTCAATGAGGCCGCCCATTTTGCTTTTCTACGCCGAAATCTGCGTTTGTAGTCGTCGCTCGATCACTCAGTGAACAACGGGAGGCTTGCCCGCCGGCACCGAAGCGTTCGGATCGAGGTTATCCCGCGCTCGGTTGACCAGAAGCTCGGTCAGCATCGTCAATTGCTGAAGCGCCAGCGCCACATTGCGCTGAGGCCCATCGAGTTTGTTGGCAAAGTCCAGAGTCATGACGTTGAGGGACGCCAGGGTTTCGCTGGCATGAGAGAGCAGGGTGAGCGTGTCGACGTCGGGGCGGACGCTGAAGATGTTCCTGTTCAGGTTGCGCCGGCGGGCGTTGACGGCGCGCTCGGTGGCTTGGGGGCGTTGGGTTGGGTCGAGGGTTTCAGGCTTTGAAGTGGCCGTATTTTCAACTAAATGCAGGGTGATTTTTTTCATAAGGGCGTTCCATGAGGTTAGGGATCCTTACGCTATTTCGGGCTTGTCAAACCGTCCGCAGGGTTTACAGCGAAGCGTGAAGACTATCTGCCGGAAACGTTGTTCGCTAGTTCATGGAAGTCGCTACGGGTTGCGGGAAATTTCCCAGGATGACGTGGTTCTAATCTGTCAGAGAAATCCTTTTTTTATACAAGGGCGAAAGCGTGGCAGCTATGCGTCCGTTGAGTCGACAGTAAGTTACAGATTATGAAACCTACTGTTGAGTCATCTAATGCCGCTCAATCCCAAAAAAGCACCTGCGATATGCTCGTCAGGTGCCTTTTTGTGTTGGGGTAGCGGTAACGACTTCTATGCTGGGTTCGTTACAACGCCGAAACCTGCATCTGTAACCTTCGCCCAACCACATCCAGCAAATCGCAGCCATCACGCAGCGAAGTCACCAACACCCGCGCCAGCTCACTGTGAACGCCTTCGTTCACAGCGAAACTCTCCAGCAATTGAGTCGCCGTGCGGATGCGGTAGGCCGCCGTTTCATGCAGCACATCCAGCGGTGCTTCGGTGTCGATCAGCAGCGACGCAATGGTGCAGTCGATGCCGGTGACCGGCATGTATCGATCCATGACAAAACCTCCATTCGATCAACGAGCGTGATCACTCAGTGGCAGACGGGCGTGACCGCCGGCATAGGTGAATCGAGGTTATCCAGCGCTCGGTTGATCAACATCTCGGCCAGCACGGCCAGTTGCTGAATCGCCAATGCCACATTGCGATGCGAGCCTTCGAGCTGGTCGGCCAGATCGGTGGTCATGACATTCATGGAGGCCAGGGTTTCGCTGGCGTGAGCGAGCAGGGTGGGTGTGTCGACGTCGGGGAGGATGGTGAAAACATGGCTCACCGGATCGGGCTGTTTCGGGTCGCGCAAGCGGGCGCTGACGGCGCGTTGGGTGGCTTTGGAGAGTTGGGTCAGGTCGAGGGTTTCCGACTCTGGAGTGACTGGGTTTCCACGTGGCTTTGGTTTGGTCTTTTTCATGGGGGAGCTCCGGAAATTTAGGGATCCCTACGCTTTTCGGCCTGTCAAAACCGTTCGCCGGGTTGCAGCGAAGATGGAAGGTTATCTTTACGGGGCGTTACTCGCCAGTTCATGGAGTTCGCCACAGCTTGAGGGAAATTTCCTAGGACGTGGTTAGTTTGCCTCCAGCAATAGCTGCAAGCCTGCCGCCACTGCCTTCGCTGCCGCCGCCACTGCCTTCGCTGCCGCCGCCACTGCCTTCGCTGCCGCCGCCACTGCCGCGTCCTCCTCTTACGTGGGTATTCTGTAGGGGCCGGTGTGCGCATGTATGCCAATGAAATCCTGCCTACCTACCATGCTGGCGACGTACTGGTCAGCATCGAGGCGCAGGTCAACGGCGGTATCGGCCCGCAACGCACCCTCTCGACACTGATCATCAAGACCTGACTGGAGACGCACATGTCCGAAATTACCCAACTGGTCATTGCACTGGTGCTGTCCTTTCTGTTCGACCGGTTTCTCAAGCCGTATCTGCTACGCAAGTGGTTAGGGGTGGTGCTGGTGGCGGCTGGTGCGGTCGGCTGCGTTGCTGCAAGCCAGATCCGCTTGTTGGGATTTGATCTGGGGTTGCTGTCGATCTTTGCCGTGGCGCTGGGGGTCGGATTGTTCCTGAAGCGGCGGCGGTTCGAGCAGATTGGCTGAAGGGATGTAGGGATTTATGGCTACTAGGGAAGGTTTCGGGCAGCGCTGCGTATCCGTGTTGATGATGCGGTCAGCTGGGATCAGGTTGCCGTCGTCCGGCGCAGGGGGGATGCGGGTAGCTGACAATTTTCCAAACCCAGATGCAACAAAGCCCGCACTTGGCGGGCTTTGTCGTTTTCGGATTGGTGGGCCGGGGTAATCTGAACGGAACCTTTAACTAATTGATTTTTATAAAATATTAGCGATTTAATTTTTTACAGGAATACCGTTTGGAATACCCCACGAAGTTGGATCGCACTGACCGTAGCTTGTATCAGATCTGGCAATCTTGCTACGCATCCATAATGAGCGGATGTCCTCTTACTGTTGCTGAAAAGAGCAGCATCGACCCTGGCGCTGTGTAGTATTTTTTGGTCTCTACGACCTCCGGAAGTGGGACTGAAATTCGCGTCCCTGCCCCAAGTCAGCTCTGCTATCAGCCGATTAGCCGGACCTTCCGGATTACACAAAGGCGTGCGCGCATCAATTTTTGACTTGGGTTTCCATCCGAGGCTGCATTGAAAGCCAACCGGCGTTACCATGATGTCAGAATGTCATTGTTCTCAACGAGCATAGTCAGGTACGACGGTTGACGACTCATAGCCAATACACGTGTGCAATTGGAAACAGTCTGTGTATTCATTTCCCAGCTCTGTTTCATGAGCTAACGCCCAAGCACCGCTTATTTGACCACGTCAGTGGTTTTTCGCATTTGTTCGCTGAGGCACTCAATATGGTGCGGAGTCGTACCATTGAATGGGGGCTTGAGCGGGTAGGCTTCGATCTACAGCAATCGCATCGGATTATGCGTCGTCTCGATGGGCTGAGTTTGGTGGAAGGTTGCAATCTGATCAGTTGCGCGAAACTGTTTCTTAAGGCTAAGCGACTACTTTATGGGCAGACAAATTGCCTTTGGCTCGGCGGTAACTATAAGCGGCAATTATTTTGCGTTGTGCAGGTTGTTGAGCTAGATGACGAGGCTAAGGTTGTATTCCTACCATGGCATCTTGGCGAAGGAAAAACTGTCATTGCCCGAGCATTGATTATGGGGAGGATTGTGACCGGCGGAAAAATCGTATCTGGGTGTAGTCAGCCCGCTCTTCGCAAATCGCTGACTACCGTAATTTCCCGAGCGAAGCTTCACCTGCTCTACGGTTATCGCGATTTTTTCGTTGGTTGAACTCAAAAAAGATCGGAGAAAATATGTTGCCAACATGCGATGTGCCTCTGTCTCTTAGGAATCGAAGAAACTGTGAAGGAATTAGGTGTGTGATATGTGTACGGCTTTAAGTGGTCTGATAGGTTGCTAGACGTCGAGTTGTTTATTGTAATTTGGAGCTGGCAGGTAAATCCATGGATACCATGATTCAGTTTGGGAAGGTTTCAAAAGAGTTTTTGCTTACATTGTTTTTTTCTCTGTTTCCGATATTGTGCGGTTCGTCGTTATCGGCTATGTGGACGACTGTCGATATTAAAACCGCGCTCTCCGCAAACTTTAGTTCTGGTGAGGTTTTTATTTATACCTCCGCATTTTTGACGCCCTATATACTAACTAGATTGAAAGAGAGAGGGCCGAACATACTAAGAGAATTTTGCTTTTATTTGTTTCTTTATGCGCTTGGTGTTGGTGCTTTTCTTTTTATCTCCGTTCGACTTGAGAGCATGCTGGCTATTAGTATGAGTGTTGATAAAGAGCTTGTTATGTATATTGGGTATACTATTGTGGTTGCAACTTTGGCTCTGTGGTACTACAGTATTTGGCCTAATTATAACAACTTTGATCCTGTGAAGTCGCAGGCTGATGAGGCTCGTAGTCTTGATGTCAAAATGAGTAAGCTGATTGATAAAGGGACTAAATGAATGAACTCGATTAAGGGAAGTTTTTTACGCGTCTCTCAGCCTATTGGTGATTTTTATTGTAGTGTAATGAGAGCTAGGGATCTTTATGAAATATCATACTCCGATGTCAGGCGTTTAGAAGACGAACAGGGTGGAGACGGCTTAGACACATATCTAGGTATTCAGCGAGAGCTAAATCCAAGTCGTGTTAAAAGGATTCGTGAGTACGTTGCTGCTGTGGATGCTACTTTTCCAAATTCGATAATTGTCGCTGTTGATGAGCGCTACGTTACTCTGGAAGATAATGTGTTATGGATTAAGTATCCTGACGATCAAAAGGGTAAAATAGCAAAAATTTTAGATGGCCAGCATCGTCTCGCTGGTTTTGAAGGGACTGATTTCTGCTATAGCTCGCCAAATGGCGAGAGAGTAGACTTTGAGCTGTTGGTAACTATTTTCGTAGAAGCGGATCTTCACACGCAGGCTCAAGTTTTTACGATGGTTAATCAAAATCAGACGAAAGTTAATCGTAGTCTTGTTTATGATCTTGAGTCACTAGCCTTGGCTAGGAGTCCAACAAAATCAGCGCATCAGATAGCCTCGCTGCTCAACTCAAAAATAGGCTCTCCATTTTACCAACGTATTAAAAGACTTGGTTTAAAAACCCCAGGTGTGGCTACCGAGTTGCTCACCCAGGCGGCATTTGTAGAAAATCTAGTAAAATTAATATCAAAAAGACCTAGTTTAGATCGCGACATTTTGTTGGGTAGAAAGAAAAACTTTTTTGGTATGAAAGATAAAACGTTATCGAATATGGACAGACTTGACTTCAAGCGGTTGCCATTTCGTAAAAGTTTTTCTGAAGGAAATGATTCTGTTGTAGCTGCAAATGTGTATAACTTTTTTTCAGCTGTAGCAGAATGTTGGCCGGATAGTTGGAGGTTTGACAATAAATCTTCTGCGCTAAATAAAACCGTAGGGTTGATAGCTTTGATGAGGCTCCTGAGAGACGCATATAATGATGCGGTCGCTCAAGGTCAGGTTGATTATGGTGATGTGGTAGAAGAACATGACTTTCTCAAGTTTCTGCGTGGTTCCGGAATAAAGGATAATTTCTTTTCTGAGTTGGATGCAGTATCTAAAACAGCCGGAGTAATTTACAAGGCAATAAAAAATAAGTCGTCAGCACCGAAGGCTAAATTTTTTCATGTGGTGTTAACAGACCGTTCTGGTCAGTCTAAAAAAATGGTGGTGCCTGCAAGAAGCAAGCAAGTTATTGAGGCGTATTTAGTCGAAAGTGAATTCGATTTTGTTGTTGGTGAAAGCTTTTTTGCTGATCTAAGTGAGATCACGTTTGAGTCAGATCTACCAGTATTTCACTTCGATTTTTTTGGTGAAAAAGTGGTCTTTGAAAAAGAGGATTTTGGCTATAGCTATTTGTCATTTATGTATCATTCAACTATTGTTAATGCCATGGCTGATGATTGATTGTTATGAGTGTAGAGTGCTCCGATTATAGCTCTATTGTTAAATAGTAAAGGGTTTGTGAATGACAATAACAGAAGCTATTCGGTTTGTGATGAGTAAGCAAAGAAACCCTATGACTGCCGATGATGCTTATTATGCAATTATTGAGGCTGGGTTATATACTTTTCATGCGGACAATCCTCGGCATGTTGTACGTAGCCAAATTCGACGTCATTGTGAAGGGATTGTTTTTCCAAGTTCCTCACCAAAAAAATACTTTTCTCTTGTAGGCGAAAATCGCTACATACCGATCACTAAAGATAATTCAACCGAAATTCAGATTGGTGTTAGTAGTTCGGTGGAAGTTGACTCGGTTCAAGATACGCTTGCTTCGAGACTTTACGAGCTCCAAACGTTGAATGAGAAATACATAGTTGAGTTTAAAAGAAAAATACTTAATGATCTCAAAAGGATGTCACCTTCTGGATTTGAATTGTTCGCAAAAAAATTAATGGATGTTTATGGGTTTCACGATACGGCTGTGACAAAGGTTTCAAGCGATGGTGGAATTGATGGGTACGGAAAGCTAAAAGTTGGACTGGCGAATTTGAATGTAGCGTTCCAATGCAAGCGTTGGACTAAGGGTAATATACAACGTCCGGAGATTGATAGATTTCGTGGCGCAGCACAAGGAGATTTTGAGCAAGGGCTTTTTTTCACTACTGCATCATTTTCCGCGGGTGCCATTTTTGCGTCGATTAAACGTGGGGCTGTGCCGATTATTCTCGTCGATGGAGAGTCGATTGTTGAACTAATGATAGACAAAGGGTTTGGAGTTCAAGTGGATACGATATCGATTCCTTCGTATGCACTCGATCTTGCCTTAGGAGAGGATGAGGGTGGTGCTAACTTAAAGTGAGAGTAGAGCGTGGAAAATCTTAGCTTTAACCTGATCCGGCGCCATCACGCTTATAAGTTGGAGTTGGATTTTTAGCTGTATGAAGAAGTAGCCTTACGTGGGATTGATGAAGCCCATCTCGAAAGATGGACTCTATGTCAATCGTTTATTATCAATAGCGCGACATCTTTGAGAGACCGTACATGTCCCATTTTATGCAAGCCTACTTCAACGAGAGAAGCTACATGCCTGACTGGATCCCAGTCTAAATTACTTTGATGTGTAAACTGTCGAAGCAAGGCCTCGTAAATATCCAAGTGCTCGCCAAATAGGGTGGGGGCATTGAACTCCTGTCCTTCTAAATCCGATACGCTGGCATTGCCTAGGCCATTTTCATCGGCCAGTGCAAGGGCGATTGCGTACCTGCTTAAGATGTTAGGCGTTAGACCAGTCTTGGATTTCAGATATTTTAGTTTCGCGGTCGACGAACTGGATATCTTAAATTTATGCGGAAATGTATTCATGCGTTATTAACCCACCGCCAGAAATATCCTTCCTCGGCTTGAGTGGATCGAGTTTCTGGGTTGTATACCAGGTGATAGGAGTGAGAAATACTTCCCTGAAGTCCTTCATAAAAAGCGTAATCAATTTCTGTATCTGTCGAGAGAATAATTACTTGATGGCTGGTTTTAGGGAAATAATTCTCCACGAGTTTTTTACGATGAACAGAATCGAGGCGACCAAGCGGCGTGTCGATTACTACTGGCAGGCTTCGTCCCGACGTTCGTGCTAACGCCTCTAGGATAGAGATTGCGAAAATCTGCTTTTCACCTGCTGAGAGTTCATCCTTACGTAACGTCACACCTTCATCGTCAATAAGAACGACCTCGAAGGAGCTCGGATCAATTTGTATGCAGAGATTCCGATCCGCTTTGCGAGCGAGACCGTTAAATGATGTGAAAAACTGCGACTCAAGCTCCTTGAGCTTTTCAATTCGAGCGCGTGCAGAGAACTCTCTTAAAACTTCTCTGGCATTTTGCGCAAGACCGGTTAGACGCTCTGCTTCTTGGGACTCTGCAATTTCTGTATATAGCTCATCTAATTGACGTGCTGCAGTGGACAATTGATTGAGAAGCATCTTTGCTTCTTCAACTATCAAAGATTTTTGTTCTTCTAGAACTGACAAGCGCCCTTGTAGTTGCCCTTGTTCGTTAAACAGTGGCATCAGCACTTTTTCTTCTGGAGCTCTGGCAATATTTTCTTTAGCAGATTCGATTCCGTTATCAGTGTCCTGAAGCTTTGCCACTAGACCAGCAGCTCGTTGTTGGAGCGCTCCCACATCATTCATCAGGCGGTGAGTGATGCTGGATCGCTGGGTGTCCGAGAGTTCATGTACCGGCGATAGGCTTCGATCGCTATTACTGAGCTCTGAACCGAATGTCCTAAGGAAAATATCTTGAAGGGCAGGTCGCTGCTCCTTGCCGATTTTTAGCGTCGATTCGAGTTCTGTCAGGAAATTGTTTTTCTGACGCTCCAGATATTCAGAAAGAACCTGAGCTTTTTCGGCACGCTGCTCAGAGTCTAGTTGATCGAGGAGTTTTTCGTTCAATTTCCGGGTAATTGCAAACGGCAGTAAGCCACTCAGCATCTCATGCAAAGTATGCTCTATGGCCTTTTTCTCACTAGCCAGTGAGTCAAGACTAGCCGTTTCTTCCTCTCTTGTAGCGCTCCAGGCACCGCCGCGCGCATTAATACTTGCCTCAATATTGGCCAGGTTTTTGTTAGCTTCGACGGTATTGACACGCATATGGACAAGTTTTTCGCGTGTATCAGAGAGCTGCCTCTTTAGATCCTCGTAAGTTCGTTCTGCTTCAGCTATTTTTTGCTTGCGATCTTCAGATGCTTTTTTTACTGAGCGGCCTCTGATGATCACGGATAGGTCAGAATGCAGCCTATCGATGAGGTCCAAGCCTAAAAGTTTGTTGATCGACTCTCGCAGAGCGTCCCCGGATGTTTCTTCAGCGAGGCTTGCGATTTTTTCGCCGTCAAAGAAGAACAGCTCGGATACACCAATCGGGATCAACTCGTTAAGAAAAGCTTGTGCCTGATCATATGAAAGCTCGGTCAGGTGTTGGCCGTCTCTAGAAATTATAAGGCCTTCTTTGATCTTGCCGCTATGATCAACAAACCAATCCCGTGTCAATTGATAGCTCGAGATGATTCCATACTGCGCATAGCGGAAGGTAAGTTCGACAGCCGCCCGTGTAGGTTTGGCAATGCTGTTGTGTGCTCTATGGATGCAGTCACGAAGATATTGGTGATATTCGACAACTGTTGCGCCAGAGCCAAGTACGCCTTTGCCATACAAGGCAAGTTTTAGCGCGCTAAGAATGGTTGTCTTACCGCCGCCATTTAAACCACCGAACAAAACGATAGGCGCGTTTTTGCCTCTTTTGATCTTAGGAACCAGATCAAAGTCGTGGGCTCCGCTAAAAACTCGGAAATCTAGTACTGAAAGGGAATCTATAATCATTGCAACAAGCCATCTAGTTCGGCTTTCAGAGATTCGAAAGCGGTCTTATACGTATCGTTAACCGTAGGTACGGCGCGACGTTCCAGCGCTTCATCCAGTCCCCCCCAGTCTTGCTCCAGGATTTTTTGCAGCTCCTCCAGAATTCCTTTCCGACGTGAGAGGCCTGAGAATGATAATTCGGTATCGATCAGCTTCATGATTAGGACCGCCGGCACTCCGTGCTCCTGTTCCAATGCGTTGAGGATGGCCGCATCGGGCTCAGTGAAGGCGCCGGCGTCATTCTTGATCCACTCAACCGTATCCGCTGGATAGACCTCGGCGTAAATTTTAGGGAGTGAATCAATCCAGTCCGGCTCATTCGGGTCTTTTAGCCATTGCTGGCGAATCACTTGCAGCTCATCACGGCCGATCAGTTCGATATCACGATCCGTCTCACGAATACCTTTCTCAATTTCCAGAAGCAGCTTCAGCCACTCTTTGCGATATTTCATCCAATACGGGCCAGGCACGTGTTTGGTTGCAGCATTCGTGTCGTCGTCTATAGCCCCTCTCGCGAAGGTCACTTTCCCGGTACGACGTTTGTAGTTACGGTATTCAGTTTTGTTTTCGGGGAGTGAGCTGGCATGCAGCTGGTTGCGGAACTGCAGCAGCGGCAGCATCCAATCCTCGCCGCTGTTTACGAGACCCTCGATCGCTTTGTCATGAGTCACCACGGTGCACGTCCAGCAGCCGAAGCGTGAGTTGCCACAGGATGGTGTATTGGTGTCGATTACCAGTGGGCACTCGCCAGCGTTGGAGTCTTTGTACAGCTCAAACAACACTCGATTGGAACCCCCCCAAGGCCTGGCAGCACTCATGAGATATTCCCAGACATCGTCAGCATGCCATAGCTCAATGGGCATATAGGTATAGGCATTTGGCAGGGTGGTATGCCGACCCAAAGCAGATCCATCGATTTTGTGGCGCGTGATCACTTGCGCACGCGTGTTGCTTTCTTCACGTCTCGAGCCGAGCACCACCACGACTTCGCCGAAACGGGCTACCTTGTCTTTGATAAACTCGCTAACTGGATCGATTTTCATCCGCTCTGTGCACCAGCGAAACGCCTTGGTCGGCGCCGGGTAGCCCTTACCTAGGAGGTTGGCCCAGAACGTTTCTCCAACTTTAGGGGTGACAGAATGGGCTGTCATCGGAATCTGATCTTCAACGGCTTGAGCGTTCACCGAATCAAGTACTTGGTGGATCATGTCGACTACTACGGGGGTTTCCACTCGAGTGTCGGAGGAGACGACGTAAACGTGCTTGTGGCGTTCCTCAGGCGGTAACATCTTCAGCGCATAGTAGGTGAGCGAAAGGATGACAGTAGAGTCCTTGCCGCCGCTGAAACCCACTACCCATGGGCGATTATCGGCCTTGTAGATGCTTTGAAGCTCACGGACAGAATCCGCTAGCGGTCTTCCAGAAATGATCGCTTCTTGAACGAAATCATCGTGCGATGGATAGAGGAATTGATCATTACTCATTGTTGAGGAAACCTGTTTTCTAACTCGCGTTCAACTGTGGATAGCGGGACGCCAAGTTTTTTCTTGATAAGACTTGCTGTGAGCGCCACGTTCGTTGTGGCTTTAGAGATCCGGCCATGAACCATGGCGCGACCTTCCCATTCCGGGTTTGCTCGAGACCAATCGATGTTCCGGAGCTGGCTGATGGTATTTTTCCATTCAGACTCCTTACGGATAATGAGTTCAGCTCCGACGAGTCCCATTGCTTGCAGCATCACGCCGTGGGCGTGAATGTAATTGTCCCGTAATTCGGACGTCGACAGCTCTTTGTTTTTTGCTCTGATCCAATCAGGCATCTGCAAGGAGACTTCCTCCCAGAATACTTTCGCTAGCTCCCGCTCATTCTGCGCAATGAAGTCGCCTTTCCCTTTTCTCAGCAAGACGCGAGACGCGTTTTTTATTGCGCTGAGGGTGAATAGCTTAGAGCTACGAGGTGAGAGGCTAGACTTCTCCACTTCCGTCATCCTAGAGAAAATTTCGACGTTTTTGGCTAAGTACCTAGCCAGATCGGAAATCTGATCTCTATGATCGTAAAGCGTACTGATGGAGCTGCTCGGCCGTACGGCATGCTTGTTGAGGTCAGCAAACATTTGCTGGCTACGGTTGAGGCCCTCATCAATGAAGAAGAGCACGGGGATGTTGTCGTAGCCCAATTCTGGGTTTTCACGAATTGCTTGCTCAATGGCTGCGCGCCGGTGCTGACCGTCATTGATCAGTATCTGGGCCTCCATCGGTATGGTCAGTGTCCCGATACTCTGTTCAAGGCCGGTATCGGAAGCGGGGTTGAATTGGACCACCCCATCAACTGATGCGGTGATTGCCGAAAGGGTGTAGTCGTCGCGATTGTCAAGCAAATATGCGGAAATTTCAGGAACCCTGGCTAGGTTCAAGGTGCGCTGTGCGCGCAAATCCGCAGGCACGTTCTCCTCATTGAAAATGAAGATCTTCGGCACGAGACGCATTGGGCACATCGCTATGTAGCAAGGTCTGCCGGACTGGATGCCTCTGACGCATGGAAAGGAGTGGACGTAGGTACTCATGTGACTGCACGTTTTTTTAAATTAGGTACGTTATTTTGCACAATTTTAACGTACACGCAAGGTTGCCGTCAGGTTTCACGAAACCTAGGGAAATCCTGAAAAAGACTTGGTAAAACTGCTCAAATAGCCCCAAGCCCCAAGCCCCAAGCCTGAGCCGTGCCATGAAACAGATGACCTTCGCAGATGATGAATACTCCGGAAAGTGCAAGCATGCCCGCAGAGAGCTGTTCCTGATCCAGCCCCACTATCCAACCAGTGAAGGTGGCCGGCCGTGTTACCCGCTGAAGGCCATGTTGCGTGTTCATCTGATGCAAAATTGGTTCGGCTACAGCGACGCTGCCATGGAAGAGGCGTTGTATGAAATGAAGATGCTGCGCCAGTTTTCGGGCCTGAGCTTGGAGAGGATTCCAGACAAAACCACGATTCTCAACTCTCGTCGGTTGCTGGAGAAACACAACCTGGTGGCGGGAATATTGGAGGCCATCAATCAGTACCTTGGCAATCAACGAGTGTCGCTGCGCCAATGGACGATTGTCGATGCCACACTGATTCACGCGCCCAGTTCCACCAAGAACAAAGACGGTAAACGTGACCCGGGAAATGCACCAGACGGAGAAAAGGCAACCCATATGCAAGAAAAGTCTGTTGATACGGGCGTTCTGGATGCATTGATAAAGGAGTTCGATCTGTATGTTTGAAGAAATCGATCTTCCGCTGTCGATTAATACTTCTTCCGAAGATCCCAACGCGATCTTCTTCGACCCGGTGCTAAAGAGAGCAATCACCTACGACGTAGGTGTGGGGTATTTTACCTCCGGTTGGATTGCGGATACAGCTCAGGGTGTCTCGCAGTTCGCCCACTCCCGGGGCAAAGCTCGATGGATTGTCGGCCATGAGTTGCAGGAGAAGGACCTAGAATGCATCGTGAATTCGAAAGCCATGGCGGATAAGGAGTTTCAGGCCAAACGGATTTTTGAGGAAGAGGTGGATCAGGTGTTCTCGGCGCTCAAAGAGGACGCCCGTCTAGTGCTGGCTTGGCTGATCAGGGATGGCATTGTTGAGCTGAAAGTGGCAGTGCCCACCAATAAGCTGAGTGGGATTTACCATGCGAAAAATGGCATTTTTTCGGACGAGGCGGGCAACGATATTGCCTTCAGCGGCTCGTACAATTTGACCTCCAGAGCCTCGTCCAACTGGGAGACCATTGATATTTATCGGTCGTGGGCCAGTGAGGAAGGCCGCCAGCGGTGCGAAAAGAAGAAGCACGAATTCGAGAGCACCTGGCGAGGTAGAGACGCCAATCTCCTGATCTTTACACCCACATCCACGACGCTGGATAAAATCAAAGCTTATGCCACGACGGGCTCTCGCCCCTACAGCTTGCCATCTGGCCGCCCGGCCGTCCCCCAAGCCATTCAAAATGAAGAGGGCAAGATCCGGGGGTACCAGGAAAAAGGCATCAAAGCCTGGTTTGCCCAGAATGGGCAAGGGCTGTTCTGCATGGCCACCGGAGCCGGCAAAACCATCACTGCCCTGACCGCGGCCACCCGGTTATTGGACCACTTCCGCACTCAACAAGCCAAGCTTGTCATCGTTATCACTGTCCCCTACTTGCACTTAGGGGAGCAGTGGGCGGACGAAGCGGCGTTCTTTGGCTATGATGCGATCAAATGCTACGGGGGCAAAGACAAGTGGTTGGGTACGCTGCAGTCCGCCTACAATCAGCTGCTGTCAGGGGACCGTGACCATATAGTAGCCATTGCGGTCAATGACACCTTCAAGAACAGCCAGTTCCAGTCGTTCCTTGATGGTGTCCGGACCAACTTGCTGTTAGTGTCGGACGAGGTGCATAACATGGGCGCTGAGAACATTGCCCAGAAGCTGCCCCAACAGGCGCGATTCCGAATTGGGTTGTCGGCCACGCCCATCCGCCACAACGACCCCTTTGGCACCAAGGCCATCTTTGACTACTTCGGTGAGCCCGTAATTGAGTTTGACATCAAGGACGCCATCGACGCCGGCTTTCTGTGCAAGTACAACTATTACCCGATCCTCTGTGAGTTGGATCCGGAGGAACTGGACGAATACTTCCGGTTAAGCAAAAAGATTGCCCGGCTCATGGCCATGGGGAATAAAGACGATTTTTCCACCAACCTAAAGCTTGAGCTCATCAAGCGCGCCAAGCTCACCGGCAGCAGTGCGGACAAAAAACGCAAACTGAAACAACTGCTGAACGACAGTCAAGACCGACAACACACCCTGATCTATTCCAGTGAGGCCATTAACGACGGCGAACGGGATATCGACCGGATTGTTCAAATTGCCGGGAGGGACTGTCAATGGCGCGTGGCCAAGTTCACGGCCGAAGAAAGCAAAGAACAGCGCGCCGAGATTCTTGCCAGTTTTAAGGCCGGCGAAATTGACGCTGTTGTTGCTATTAAGTGTCTCGATGAGGGGGTTGACATCCCGCAAACGAAAACCGCTTACATCCTGGCGTCCTCGACAAACCCGCGCCAGTCCATTCAAAGACGAGGACGGGTTCTGCGTCAGTACGACGGTAAGGGCCTTGCTTCCATCTATGACTTTGTCGCGATTCCGCCCCTGGATAAGTTGGGGGAGGATGAAGAAACGTTCAACATCGAAAAGAGCATGATTGAGCGTGAGCTTGAACGAATTAATGAGTTTGCCGAGATTTCCGAAAACTACGGACACACACTCTCCACCTTACGCGACATCCGAAAAAAACTGAAACTGTTAGGTGCTTAATATGAAGAAGCCCAATGAGGTCATCGAAGCTGCTTCTCCGGAAGTCCGGTCGATCATAAATCAAGTCCTGAAAATTCATCAAGAAGGCAAGCATTACAGAAATCTGCCAGGGGACATGGAACGGGACTTCTGCGAACGCATCATCAAGGTGATCAAGGACGAAGTGAAGGCATGAAATTAAAAAAACTAACCATCAGAAACTTTCGGCAGTTCTATGGCGAAGTGTCGATCAGTTTTTCAACCGATGACAAGGCCAGCGTCACGGTCATCCACGGAGAAAACGGTGCCGGCAAAACCTCCCTGTTAAACGCCTTTAAATGGGTGCTCTACGGAACCACCGACTTCGATACCAACAACAAAAACATCCTCAGTGAAAAGGCCATTGCCGAAGCGGGCCAAGAGAGCACGATAGTCATGTCGGTGACGTTGGAGTTTGATGATGACGGCACCACCTACACTGCGCACCGGGAGCAAAAGTTTGCCAAGGGAGCGGGTTTTCACGCGGAGTCCTTGGGCCCCTCCGTACCATTACTCACTTGGATTAATTCTGCAGGCCTGTCCGGCCGTTCTTCGAACCCGGGCAGCCAGCTGAATCAAATCTTGCCGGAAGATATGCACGGCTATTTTTTCTTTAACGGGGAACGCATCGAAAAGTTAGCCTACAACAGCGCCTCCACTCAGGTCAGAGAGGCCATTAAGTGTCTGATGGGCTTGAATATTCTGGATCGTGCCGAAAAGCAGCTGAAAGGTCCGGTGATCCGGCATTTCAACAAGGAAGCCAGAGACAGTTCTTCTGGGAATATGACGGTGCTGTTGGAAGAGCAATCGAAGTTGACGGATAAAATCCAGCACAAAGAAGACGAGATCAAGGGCTGGAAAAACACCCTGAGTGAAATTGATCTAGAGATCGAAGCCATCGATAAACGGTTGCAGTCGATCGAGGTGATCGCTGAAAAGCAAAAGCGGCGAAAGGGGCTTGAGGAGCAGCTCGAACAAATCAAAATAGATAAAGCTGGCGCCTCGGCTGCGCTCAACAAAAACGTCACAGAACGGGGGTTCCTGGCGTTTATTGAATCGCAACTGACCGGGGTGAAACAGTATCTGGATGAAATGCGGATCCGGGGGGAGATACCCAGCAAGATAAAAGCCACCTTTATCGATGATCTGATCGTTCTGGGTAGGTGCATCTGCGGTCAGCCGCTGGAGCCGGGAAGTGACTGTGTGATGACCCTAGAGTCGTACAAAACCACCCTCAAGAATAATGGCGTTGAAGAGCAGTTCATGGCGCTGTTTGGTGTCATGTCCCATTTGCAGTCCGAACGTAAAGCGTTGTTCGCCAACATCAATGAGTCGATGACTAAATTGACCGAGCTGGCCGACCGGCGAAAAAACTTTCTGGGTCAAATTGATGAGCTGGGCGAAAAGATTAAGGGCGTTGAGGATTCCGCCGATTTGGAGGAGCGGCGGGCGGGATTAAAGGCGGATAGCCTAGGACTCAATGCCAACTGCGCCGTCGGCGAGCACGACAAATCCGGCTGGGAAGAGCAGCTCAAAGACAAGGAAAAGGAAATCGAAAAAGAACTCGCCAATTCCAACCAGGCAGATTTGAGTCAGCGCAGAAAACAGCTGGCTAAGGAAGTGGCGGAGACCATTGGCGAATTACACGAAGCGATGGCCCACCAGGTTCGCTCAGATTTGTCGAAAAAGGTCGATGACACCTTCCGGAAAATCATGAAGAAAGATTATTGGGCGGAGATCGATGAGGGCTTTACGCTCAAGATATTTAAGAACATCGAAGGGCACGGTAAACAGCCGGTGTGGGAGAAATCCACCGGTGAGAACCAGGTTACAAGCCTTTGTTTTATTAGCAGTATCGTTAACAGCGCCAAAGAGCGGGCCAGTAAATCGGGGGTATTTCAAAAGGGTGGCATCTATCCAATTGTGATGGACTCGCCGTTTGGTGCGTTGGACCCTGAGTATCGCCAAAAAGTGGCGACCTTCATTCCGGCCCTAGCTGATCAGGTCATCGTCATGGTGTCGAAATCTCAGTGGCGCGGCGAGGTGGAAAGGGAGTTATCCAAACGCCTAGGTAAACAATACACGCTCAAATCTCATAAACCTAAACAAGGCAGTGATGAAAAGTTCGAGTACACAAAGTTGGAGGAAGGGTTCTATGGTTGATCGCGTCCGGAAACCAGCTAAACACACCGACACCTTAAGTTATCTGAAGGATGACGTGGGTGTCTTCGCCTCCTTTAAGGACGCCATGATGTTTGCCGCGGCCCTGGGTTTTTCCAGAAAAAAGTCGGTGGCGTTCGACAAGTCCAGCGAGCCCATCCCCTTGTCGGTGTTTCGGGGGGAATACGACGATGCTTTTATGAACGTGCTGGCCCTGTTCGAGCATCAGGATTCCGGTTACCTGGAGCCTGAGGGCGATAAATTTGACGCCAAGATCAAGCTCTTCGAAGAATACGCCTGCGGCGGTTTGGATATCATCAAAAGCACGATCATCGACCCGGGGCTGGATGCACAAAGTGCCATCATTAGGCTGATTCTCGACGAGCAGGCCGAGCACACGATAATTGATGATATTACGGCGCTGGGCGCCTAAGGTCCGGGATTGGTACGGAGGCAGGGACGCCTCCGACTCTAAACGTGCAGAGTGCAGTGCGGCTTGCCAGTAACGTGGGAATGACGTAGAACAAAAGTAAGGTCTAACCGTCATGGTAGAAGACCAGCCACTATCACGCTGCGTCCCACCAGTCAGATGCCCTTTTTGCAATTTGCCCTAGGAGCGGTTGATCGTAACCGCTCCAGCAACTACACCTTCAAATCGCCATCGCAGTCACCGACCCTGACGCTCCCGTTTACAAAGCGTTGCTACCGTGGAACTGTCCGACTGACTGCTGCAGGCCACAAATTGCAGTGCAAGACGTGGTTTGTGGTGCGCTTACGATTATTCTGGTTATAGTCGGTAATCCGAACTTATTCAAGGTCTGGGGAAATGTCTTACACGGTCGCGGAAAAGCACTGAACAATCAGAGCTTTTCCGTGCTAATGTGGCGAGGAATAAATCCGCCTATGAGTCAGGAAAAGAAACTTACCCCATTGAAACCTACACTTAGCTCTAAATAAGGTGGGGAGTTCGCGGGGACGGCTATCAAGCAATTTTCCTCACCAAGCGCCTGTGTATATTCAGCTCCTTGAATGCGGTAGTCATTCGTGATCGTTTTCTGGCATGCTGTTTTATTACGGCGGCCTAGCAGTGCGAGACAAAACTTTTTAACGAGTATTTGGTTGTTTGGAATGCTGTACCAAATTCTCATAACAGCGTAAACGACATCCCTTTTATTTTTTCTCAATGCTGTAGCAATAACGCTAAATCGGTCGTGGTGATCTGCATGAGCTTGATCATCTACAGATTCACGGAGACGTCCCTCGTCGACGTCCAAAATTTCCGCAACTGATTCTATCGTATCCACAAGCACAGGCCACAACTCGAGTTCCGGAGTGAGTGAAGATGATGAAGGTAGTGCTGTTATATATATATGTCTGCCGGATAGTGCGGGGACTTCAGACGACTGGTCTGCGTCAAGTACTGCAATAATTTCATAATCAGGGCTAGGTGTGGGCTCGAAATGCTTGACAAGCTTCTCTATATTTGAGTCGCATCTCATTTGGATGACGGAGTAATCATTGAGAATGTCGGAGTCATATTTATCTAGAATGTATTCGAGGAAGAATCTTGCGAGCTCATCTTCGACCACGAATATGCCCGTTACGCCTTTAGATAATCCTAGGGCCGACAGATATTTCCTTACATGTTTAGGGTTTGATAGCGTTGAACGTCCCTCGGATAAATGCTGGGAAATGATACAGATGTTCTCGATGCCAACTTTGGACAAGATGTGTTCGGAGTGCGTGGAAAGCATGATCCAGATTTTTTGGGAATATGATTGCGCCGCAATAAAGTCCATCAGTCTCAGCTGGCTATACGCGGAGATAAAGTTCTCAGGTTCTTCGATAAACAAAAAGCTTCGAGATTCAATGAATTTTGACAAAAACCAAATTACATATAGGCAGGCGAACTCACCCATACCCATATCAACATTTGAATAAACAGAGCCGTTGTGGAGCTCCACTACAAAATAGGGGAAGGGATAGCCAAGCTCATGAGGCATGGCTTCTGAAACTTCATAGAACTTCAGAGATTTATAGCTCTTGCCAATTATGCTCTCGATACCCTTCTTTGTAGACTGTTCATCAAAAGACGTGTTCGCGTCCAGGCCCTCCAGCAGCTCCTCACTGTTTGAAGTGCTTTTTAAGTACTCGATAATTCTTGTGCATTCCCTAGAAGGTTCTAGATAGAAGGCCGTCAAGCCATTAGGCACATTATTTTTGGTGGTTTGTTTTGTTCCCTGAACTAACCACTCAGCTTCGAAGACTGCGCTGTGAAAGCGAGCGGATTTATCACTTATCAGTCCGTCATTAAAAGCAGAAAATATATATTTTATTAACGTGGTTTTGCCGACGCCATTTTTGCCACAAACTGCAGTTACGGCACTCTTGAAAGATAATTCTACTTCCGATTTGAAGCCTCCTACATCCATGGCTTTAAAGGCAAGAAGGCGACTTGGATACTTGTCTAGCTTCTGGACTTTGCGCCATGCATCGCTTACAGCAGCCGCTCTCATTACTCCGACCTCCATGTCAATGCTGCTTCTTCAATAATGCTTTTGATATCACTTTCACCTTCACGGATTGAATCGATGATATTCTCAATCTCTTCGTCTTCTTCAAGGCATAGCGACCTGTTCGCATATCCTGAAACGTGTAGGCTTATATTCAGCACGATATCCCTGATAAGGATTGAACCTTGCGATGTTACTCGTGAGGAAGATCGTTCAATGTAGAGAAGTAATAGTTCTCTTAGCTTGTTTTTGTCGAATGAGAAGAAGTTTACTATGTCTCTTCCGAATGCGACGTTATCTTTGACATTGCTCTTGGCCTTTTCGAGGGAAGCGAATCCGTAATAAAGTTCGTCGCTATCAATGTCGCCTTCCGCAATGGCTTCGCTAGCTAGCCAATATAGCCAATTGAAGGATGACGCTTTGGTGAGATTGATTTCTCTTGGATCAAAATCTGGAGCTGCTCTAACTCTTACAAGAAAATCGATCGCCTTTCTCACCGCGGCTAGAATCTCGTCACTGTATCCATCCTTGTGTCTAAAGCGAGCGGTAAGAGCACGGTCACTAATAGCGGTGCGAAGCCCGCCATTCTCTAGTACGAAGCAAACTCGAGTTAAAAGGTCATTGTATGCCATGCGGGAGTTAGAGAAGCCAAGGACTTCCTTGTCAACTCCAACTTTTTTCATGTATTGGACTAGGCCAGATACTTGATCTCGGATACTTCCAAAAAAGGCATTTCGCTGCTCTGCTGACGTTAGTTTGACCGACTGATTCAGTCGATGAAATAGCTCTCCTGGCTCGCCGTGATTATACTCTGTAATTTCATAGATTTTTAGAAGGTATCTCTGAAATTCCGAGCGTTTACCTTCGGGGAGGCTAGAGAACTTTAAGCCATGGAGCGAGGAGATTTCTTCATCCAATGGCTCTATGCTGCCATCGATAGAGAATTTGTTCTGAACAAAGTCGCGAATTGCCGTCAGTCGTTGCTGTCCATCCAAGACTTCGGCTTTGTTGTCTTCTATACTTACGAGGTGAATTGGTGGAACTTGCCAGCCACGTAATATAGAGTCAACAAGCAATTTTTTCTTCTTGGCGTCCCATACCTCTCCACGTTGGAAGTCTGGGCGGAGATCAATGTTCCCTGAAACAATATCTTCAAATACCCCTTTAATCTTTTCATCGCGATGCTTCACAAGCATATTGCTCTCCCTGAAATGCTCACCACAAGAAAGTCGGATGATAGTAGCAATCTGGCATCGTATTGTCATGTAGAGCGGCGTTGCGTGCCGCTAAGCAGTGCAGTTTTGCCACACCGCCTTGTCGTGTTTGATGCTTTTGGCGCTTCTCTTACCAGCTATATAGTGCTCACTGTCGCTACCAACCTTGGTGGAACCGTCTGATTGGCCCCAGCAAGCGGGCCAGCGACCGGCTAGAATTTTCTCAACAGGGGAGGCGCTGGGATTACCTACACCTAATGGATTTTTCGCAGGCGGAAAGCCCATTCGTTTATGCCAGCCCGGCTCAGGTGGTCGTGCGATTAACGTTTCATGGACTTGTTCCAGGTTAAGTCTTAGATCGTGAGTTGAATTCCCATGATTTCTCCAATCGGCGAGCGAGCAGCTGTACAGTCAGCATGTAGTAATACCGTGTTGCTTCCGTACGATCGGCAACGCAGCAATTTAGAAACCAAGCGACATGCTTTCTCTGCCAGGACCAAGGCGTCTCACGCTGCCAGCGCTCGGCGATTGCAGCGTGGATGACCTTCGCCTGCCGTAAATGGCGTTGACGCGTCGCTTGTGAACCGGTCAGCACGCCAGCCAAGAATAACTCCATATCGAATGGCTTGCTCATGTCCGTCCTCCGATATAGGCCGCGACCACGTCGATACGACCGTGCCCAAGCTCGTAGCTGATTTGCCTTCGGGCCTTACGATCGAGGTTCCTATCTACCTGGCAAACTTGGCCGCCGTTGATAGGCGCGCAGTGTTGGGTGATTTGCTCGTAGCGCTCACACGCGTACGCCGCTCGTAGCTCATGGAAGCCTTTGAGGTTGTGTGCATGCAGGATGTCCCGTGCCGGGCGGATGATTTTTTGCAGAAGATCCAGGTAGCTTTCGTGTGCCGCAATCAGGTTGCGGCTACCCGCAGGCGACACCGTCTGGAATACCCGAACGGCTGGAACTCCAAAACTCTCAAAAGGCCGCAAAAGCGCTGGAGGCCGCGTATTTACTGGGTCGCAAGCACAAAAAAAGACGTCCGTGGACGTCTTTGTTTGATCATTTGGTGGAGCCGGGGGGATTTGAACCCCCGTCCGCCAGTACTCCGCTGTCGGTACTACATGCGTAGCCGTGTCTATTAAGTTAACCCTCAGCGACCCGACGGGCAGGGTGCTTTGGGCGAGTTGTGTAAGTTTTAGCCGCTTCGTCCACAACGTACTGCACGGCGATTCTGTTCTATATGACAATCACTTTGGGTTTACAGACATCCCCTGATGATTGCTGGACCCGAAGGTACCAGGAGGGAAGGGCTAAGGCTGCTTACGCAGCGAGAGCGTATTCCCCGTAGGTTTCGTCATTGGCAACTATAGAAAGTTGCAACAGTGGATTTACGAGTTCTGTTACCAACTCGGCATGCACCTAAAGTTTCGCAACCGGCGTCGAATCCTAAACGGCCCCGAACCTGCTGCGTGTAACCAGCAGGCAAGCGCAGTGTACGCCAATGCGCGCGGCGAGTCGACCTTCTGTCCGTGCTTGCGTGTCAGGGCCGACGCTGATTGGCTCTGGTCAGGCCCCTACTGCCCGTGCGCGTGGCTTTGAATGTCCTGAAGCGCCTGCTGCGTCAGGGATACACACTCTTTGTCATTGTTGGCGGCGTGGGCGGCCTTGGCTTGTTCGGCTTTAGTGATCACGACACCTTTGGTGGCAGCATCCAGTGTGGTAGTGCTGGACAGCTTGCTGTTGACTTCCTGGAGCTTCATTACGCATTGATCGCTATCGTTTGAGGCGTATGCGGAGGAGGCCAGCATTGTTGCAGCGATGAGCAGTCCAGCCAGGGCGGAACGCTTCATGGGTATCTCCTGGGACGGGGGGATTGGGCCACGCTGATTGGGGCTTAACAAATGGACTGTGATGGCGTGCAAGGGTTCTGTTTTTGCTGGCGATGGGGTGAAAGATTTTTCCGGGAGGCGGGTGCGAAAAAGGGACAAGAAACGCCTGATGCTCCGCAAGCTTAGGGTTTACATGGCTGAGAAGGCCAACCCGAAGGTTGGCCTTCGGTAGTTATTAGCCTTTATCACCTTTGCCCGCGTTCTGGATCTCCTGCAGGGTTTGAGTGGTTTCGGAGATGCATTTTTTAGTGCCTTCCTCGGTGTTTTGCGCTTGGTAGGCCTTGGCTTGCTGGACGCTGGCCTCGACGCGAGTCTTGATTTCCGGCGCCAGGGTCTGGGTCTTGGCATTGGCGATGGCTTGCAGGTTGGTTGCACAGAGATCATCGCCGGCGGCAAACGAGGAGGAGGCCAGCATTGAGGCAGTAACGAACAGACCTAACAGTACTGAGCGTTTCATGGGTATCTCCTTGAACTGAGGGGCCAGGCATTGCTGGCCATCAGAACGGGCTGCCAATTTTGGGAAAGGTCCCGCGTTTGCGGGACTTGATCGGTGGACTGCGACGGTGCGTCAGGGTTCTATTTTTCTTCAGGTCGCCCTGGCCTGGGTCACCCGATCCACCAGATAGACCAACCCGTGGTAGTCAATTCCGCCGTGTTGCGTCAGACCAATCTCACAGGTGCGGCTGGTGGAAATCCCTTCGCTGCATTGCTGTACCGCGTCCTTGAGCGTGCGTAACGAATGGGCATTCAGTTCCGGGGTGGTGAAGCCCTTGTCGCCGGCAAAACCGCAGCAGTGAATGCCTTCCGGGATGACCACGTTTTTACTGCACTTGCGCGCAAGATCGATCAACGCCTGGCTCTCGCCGAGATGCTGAGTGCTGCACGTGACATGCACCGCGATCGGCGCTTCCTGGGGGGTGAAATCGAGACGATCCATCAAGTGAGTGCGGATGAAGCGCACGGGGTCGTACAAGTCCAGTCGCACGTCGCCCAGGTCCTGAACCAGCCGCAAGGTGCAGGGGCTGGTGTCGCAATAGATCGGGTCGAGCCCGCCGCGGCTGGCGTGCAGCAGTGCGCCGATCAGTTCCTGGCGCTTGTGTTCGGCCTGTTCAGCGTAACCCTTGGAAGCAAACGGCTGACCGCAGCAGAGGTTGTCCTGATTGTCTGGAGAAACTACCTGATAACCGGCCTTTTCCAGCAGGCCGCGGGTTTTTTCGTACAACGACATTTGCTCTTTATCACCCGCCGCCGGGCCCATGACCCGCGACACGCAGGCTGCCAGGTACACCACTCGAGGCCGCTCGTCCGACACCGTCGGGCTGAAGCGAATGGCCCTTTCCGGCTGCGGCATGGCGTTGGTCCATTGCGGAACCTGACCCTTGGACAGCCGCGTCAGCGATGCCGACAGTTTTGCCAGGCGCG
The DNA here is from genome assembly GCF_044746425.1 of Pseudomonas sp. NPDC086112. NCBI lineage: Bacteria > Pseudomonadati > Pseudomonadota > Gammaproteobacteria > Pseudomonadales > Pseudomonadaceae > Pseudomonas > Pseudomonas sp. NPDC086112. The sequence continues at coordinate 66,615 of NZ_JBIVCD010000030.1, forward strand.
GTGCTCCCAATAGCATCCGCGCACCGTTGGCGACGTGCAGGGTGAAGCGCGCGCCTTGCAGCACAGTGGCGAAATTTCCTTCAATCCAGTTGGCGGTTTTCGTATGCGTCGCTTTACGGCCGCGGAGTTTTTTCACCAGCTCACCGGTGTTGATTCCTACAGGGCAACGTTGCGCACACAGGCCAGTGGCGGCGCACGTTTCGATGCCGTGGTATTCGTAAGCGGCTTCGAGTTCGGTGGTGTCGACGCCTGCGCGCTTCTTGGCCTGGATATCTCGCCAGATCACGATGCGCTGGCGTGGGCTCAATGTCAGGCCTTTCGACGGGCAGACCGGTTCGCAAAAGCCACACTCGATGCACTTATCCACAATCTCATCGGCGGCCGGCAACGGTTTCAGATGCTTGAGGTGGATTTGTGGATCGTCGCTGAGCACCACGTCCGGGTTGAGAATGCCGTTAGGGTCGAGCAGGCGTTTGAGCTGCCACATCAACTGATAAGCATCGCTGCCCCATTCCAGTTCGACGAAGGGCGCCATATTGCGACCGGTGCCGTGTTCAGCCTTCAGCGAACCGCCGAATTCAACCGCCACCAACTGCGCCACGTCGTCCATGAACGCTTGGTAGCGTGCGACTTCTTCCGCACTGTTGAAGCCTTGGGTGAAGACAAAGTGCAGATTGCCTTCCAGGGCGTGTCCGAAAAGGATTGCTTCGTCGTAATGGTGTTTGTCGAACAGCTCGATCAAGCGGTTGACGCCACTGGCCAGCTGTTCCACCGGGAAGGTGACGTCTTCAATGATCACCGTGGTGCCGGTTTTGCGCACCGCGCCGACGGCAGGGAAAGTGTCCTTACGAATCGCCCAGAGCCGGGCGTTTTCCACCGGGTCTTCGGTGAAGTCGACTTGCTTCTCCACCGGGAAGCTGGTCAGCGACGCCATGATTTGCGTCAGCTGTTCTCTTAGCAAAGAGGACGAAGCGGCGCGGGATTCGATCAGCAGGGCGCAGGCATTGATCGACAGTTGTTGTACGAAAGCCGGCATGCCGGGCTTGTCCTGCACCGAGCGCAGGCTGCGGCGGTCCAGCAATTCCACCGCCGATACGGGTTGGCTTTTCAGCACGGTGACGGCGTTGCAGCAGGTTTCTACATCAGGGAACACGATCAGCGCCGACGCCTTGTTCGGATGGTCGATCACCGTGTCGTAAGTCACCGCGCTGATAAACCCGAGCGTGCCTTCGGAGCCCACCAGCAAGTGGCTCAAGATATCCACAGGCTCATCGAAATCCACCAGCGCATTGAGTGACAGACCGGTGGTATTTTTCAGACGGTATTTGTGGCGAATTTTCGCGGCCAGTTCAGAGTTTGCGCGGGTCTCGCGGCCCAACGTTGCCAGTTGTTCCAGCAACTCGGCGTGGCTCTCACGGAAGGCCGTCACACTGGCGGCATCTTCGGTATCGAGACGGCTGCCGTCAGCCAGTACCAGGCGAATCCCGGCCAATGTGTGATAGGTGTTCTGCGCTGTGCCGCAGCACATGCCACTGGCGTTGTTGGCGACGATGCCGCCGATTTTGCAGGCGTTGATCGATGCCGGGTCTGGGCCGATCTTGCGTCCGAACGGTGCCAGCCAGGCGTTGGCCTGGGCACCGATCACGCCCGGTTGCAGGCGGATCTGTGTTCCTTGCCCGCGAATCTCGCGACCGTTCCAGTTATCCCCCAGCACGATCAGCACCGAATCGCTGATGGCCTGGCCAGACAGGCTGGTGCCGGCGGCGCGGAAGGTCACCGGGACTTGATCCCGTTGCGCCAGTTTGAGCAGCGCCACCACTTCATCTTCGGACTCGACGCGGATCACCAGTTTCGGAATCAGCCGGTAGAAACTGGCGTCGGTGCCGAAGGCCAAGGTCGACAGCGGATCGTCGAAACGTCGCGTTTCAGGAATCAGTTGCTGCACATCTCGCAGGAAAGCCACCGGTAGACTCATTGGTCCTCCAGGATCAGAACGACCAGGTCTTTCGGGCCGTGGGCACCGTAAGCCAATACTTGCTCGATGTCGGCAGTCTTCGACGGGCCGGACACCAGCAAGGCGTTGGTCGGCATGCCTTGAGCCCATTCGAACTCCTGCTGCACCTGATAGAAGTTATCGCGGATTTCACTGGCCTTGAGCAGGGCGAAATGCACCGGCGGCACCAGGCTCATCAGGCGCGGTTCTTCCCGCGTCGGCCAGAGAATCAGACTACCTGTCGCGGCGATTGCGCCGAGGGTGGTGGTCAGGCTAGCCGGGGTGTCGTTGAACAACTCGGCTTTCCATTCCTCGACCGGACGGTCGTAGGCTTTGAGCGCGGGCAGGCCAGGATTTTTCGCCCAATGCGCAGTGATGCGTTGACCGTGGGGTGTCGTCGGCGCAATCAACAGGCTCGGCAACTGGCGATCCTGCAGCAGTTGCGCCAGCAATTCGGGCCAGCCATCTCTGGACGTCAGATGAATTTCGGTGTGCACCGCTTCCATCAGTTTGCGCAGTTGCGGGATGCGTTGTTCTGGCGTGTAGGTGTAGGGCTCGGTCACCAATTCGACATCGAAGTTGTCAGGCACCGGTGTGGTGCCTGTCAGACTGTTGCGCAATTTGGCGAGGATATTTTGTTTGGCGCTCATCAGCGGTCTCCCTGTTTGGCCAGATGCTCGCGGGCCATGTCATGCAGTGAGCGGGCGGCGGGTTTCGGTGCGCTGTGGTTCTGGGTCCACGGGCCGACGTTGCTCGGCGTCAGCGCGCGCAGGCGGGTGGCAAAAAAGCCGAACAGGCGATAGAGCGTTGGCGAGCTGTTGAGCTTCGCCCAGGCGTTCCAGATAAACCGTTCTTTGCGTGAGAACTTGCTGCCCTGGCCGCGCATCACTTGATGCGGGCTGTTCGGGGCTTTGACGTTCTCTTCCCGCAGGCGACGCAGCAATGCGGGGATCGGAATTTTTACCGGGCAGACTTCACCGCAAGCACCGCATAACGACGAGGCACTCGGGTGGTCGGGGACTTTCGCCAGGCCAACCATGTGCGGGGTGATGATTTTTCCGATAGGCCCAGGGTAAACCTCCCCATAGGCATGGCCGCCGATTCGGGTGTAGACCGGGCAATGATTCATACAGGCGCCGCAGCGGATGCAGTTCAGGGTCTGACGTAATTCGCTGTCGGCGAAGGCTTGGCTGCGACCGTTGTCGAGCAATACCAGGTGCACTTCCTGCGGGCCGTCGAGTTCATGTTCCTTGCGCGGCCCGGAGATCATGTTGACGTAGGTGGTGATCGGTTGGCCGAGGGCCGAACGGGTCAGCAGCGACAACAGCGGTACAACGTCCCGCAGGTTTTCGACGACTTTCTCTATACCCGTGACGGCAATGTGTACGGGCGGCACGGTGGTCGACATGCGCCCGTTGCCTTCGTTTTCCACCAACAGCAAGGTGCCGGTTTCGGCCACGGCGAAGTTGACGCCGGAGACGCCGATGTCCGCTTCGAAGAACTTCTGCCGCAAGACCTTGCGACCGATCTGAATGAGTTGGTCAACGTCCTTGGTGTATTCCACGCCAAGTTTGTCGTGGAACAAGGACGCGACCTGACCGGCATTCTTGTGGATCGCCGGCATAATAATGTGTGAAGGCTTCTCGTGGTCGAGCTGGACGATGTACTCGCCCATGTCCGATTCCAAGCATTCAATGCCCTGTTCAGCGAGGAAGTGATTCATTTCCATCTCTTCGCTGACCATCGATTTGCCCTTGATCACTTGCCGCCCCTCGTGAGCGCGGATGATCGAGAGGACGATGCCATTGGCTTCGTCCACCGTTTCCGCCCAGTGCACTGTCACACCGTTGCGGGTCAGGTTCTGTTCAAGTTGCTCGAGCAGGTCGGGCAACTTGGATAAAGCACGGGCGCGGACAGCATTGCCCAGCACTCGCAAATGTTCTCTTTCATGGGCATCGCTGAAGGACGCTGCCCGTTTGCTCATCAGTGAATCCATCGCGTTGCGAAAGTTGTTTCGCAGTTGCGTGTCAGCCAAAGCCTTGTGCGCCCGGGCGCGAAAGTCTTCTTCTACGGCAACCGTAGGAATAATCGTGGAAGTGCTCATCGGGCACCTCCGGTACGCTGCCACAGGAAACTGGCCAGATGCTGACCGCGCAACGCTTCCTGCTGTTTCTCCAGCGAGCCATTGATGTTCATCAGGCAACCGCAATCGGCACTGAGTACCTTGTGCGCGCCGGACTCCTTCAACGCTCGGGTCTTGTCAGCCACCATCGCGCCGGAAATATCTGGCATACGGACGCTGAAAGTCCCACCAAAGCCACAGCATTCACTTTCGTGGCTGTGGTCGACTCGCTCCACGTTGCTTAGCTGCGCCAACAACTCACGGCCGTGCAGGTGGGTGTTCATTTCACGGCGTGCCGAGCACGACGTGTGCAACGCCACTTTGACCGGTTCGCCGCTGTCCTTGAGCTGCACCTTGCAGACAAACAGCAGGAACTCCGCCAGCTCATAAGTCCGTGCCGCGAGGGCCTGGACCTGTTTCAGCGTTTGCGGCTCGTCCTTGAACAAGTCGGCGTAGTGTTCGCGCAACATCCCCGCGCAAGACCCCGACGGCACCACCACCGGATAATCACCGGCAAACAGCGCCAGTTGCGAGCGCGCCACGGTCCGGGCCTGTTCGGTGTAGCCCGAGGTGTAGGCCGGTTGCCCGCAGCAGCTTTGCCCTTGCGGGTATTCAACACGAATGCCTTCGCGTTCCAGCAGATGGATCGCGTCCATCCCGGCTTCCGGGTAGAACAGATCCACCACGCAAGTCCCGAACAGGTAGACCCGTGACGGTTTCTCGCTGGGGTATTGCCGAGGCTCGGGCAGTGGCGGGGCGACGCGGGTCGCATTCGGCACAGCGTTGTAAAAAAGCTCGCTCATCAGGCGTGTCTCCGGGTGGTCCCGGTTATCCGTCCGCTGAGGCTGCTGAATATAGAGAGGGAAGCTTTCAGCAGCCTTGCAGACCCGGTTGTGAATAGCTGACGCCGGGGGCGTAACCCGGCGTCGGTTTTTTCCGTGTCGCGTGTAGTTCTTAGTGCACCAGCATGCCGGTGAACCAGTAGGCCTGAGCCAACGTGATCAGGCCGACGATCGTTGCAAAGAATAGGCTGTGCTTGAGGGTGAAGCGGAACAGATCCGATTCCTTGCCCACCAACCCGGTCGCGGCGCAGGCCACGGCGATCGATTGTGGCGAAATCATCTTGCCGGTCACGCCGCCGCTGGTATTCGCCGCCACCAGCAAGGTGTCGTTGACGCCGATCTGGTGCGCGGTGGTTGCTTGCAGTGAACTGAACAGTGCGTTGGACGATGTATCGGAACCGGTCAGGAACACGCCGAGCCAGCCGAGGAATGGCGAGAAGAACGGGAATGCCGCACCCGTACCTGCCAGTACCAAAGCCATGGTCGACGACATGCCCGAGTAGTTGGTGACGAAGGCGAAGGCCAGCACCATACCGATAGACAAAATCGGCCAGCGCAGTTCGTAGACGGTCTCTTTAAAAGTGGTAAGACCAGTTTTTAAATTGATCTTCAATACCAGCATTGAGATCAGCGCAGAGAAGAAAATCGCCGTGCCGGTCGCGGAAATCGGATCGAGTTTGAACACCGCCGGAATCGCCGTCGGGGCGGTTACGATCGGGGCGACCTTGATCACCATTTGATCCAGATGCGGAATCGCGAAGTTGAACACCCAGCTATACATCGAGCCACCCGCAGCGAACATCGCCTTGAACGGTTTCAGCGTCCAGATGGTGACCAGTACGGTGAGGATCAGGAACGGCGACCAGGCTTTGAAAATTTCCCCCAGGCTATAAGGCGAAGCCACGGTGGTGCGCGGTTGGCCGAAACCGCCGGCGCTGGCCACCACGGAAGCCGAGACGGCGCCGACGATGTGTTGGCCGGCGGCGCGTTTCGGCTGCCAGATTTTCAGGAACAGCGTCAGGGAAATCAGGCTGGCCAGCGCGGAAGTGATGTCCGGCAGTTCCGGGCCAATGAAGTTCGAGGTGAAGTATTGGGTGATGGCAAAGCTTAAACCCGCTACCAGCGCCGCCGGCCAGGTTTCCCGAACGCCGCGCAGGCCATCCATCATGAACACTAGCCAGAACGGCACGAACAGCGACAGTAATGGCAGTTGGCGACCGGTCATGGCGCCGATCTTGAACGCGTCGATGCCGGTGACTTGCCCGGCGACGATGATCGGAATCCCTAAGGCGCCAAAGGCTACCGGCGCGGTATTGGCGATCAGGCACAGGCCCGCGGCGTACAGCGGGTTGAAGCCCAGTCCCACCAGCAGCGCGGCGGTAATAGCGACCGGTGCGCCGAAACCGGCGGCACCTTCCAGGAAGGCGCCGAAGCAGAAGCCGATCAGCAGCACTTGCAGGCGTTGGTCGTCGGTGATCGACAGCACTGAGCTGCGGATCACTTCGAACTGGCCACTCTTGACCGTCAGTTTGTAGAGGAACACCGCTGCCACGATGATCCAGGCAATCGGCCACAAGCCGTAGGCGAAGCCATATCCGGCTGCCGCGAAGGCCATATCGACCGGCATCTGGAACGCGAAGATTGCCACCGCAATCGACAGCGCCAGGGTAATGCTGCCGGCCACGTGGCCTTTGAGGCGGAACACGGCCAAAGCCAGGAAGAAAAATACGATGGGGATGACGGCCGCGAGTGCGGACACGCCGAGACTGCCGAGCGGGCTGTAGAGCTGTTGCCAGGTTTGCATATGGGGTGGCCCCTAATTGTTGTTGGTCAGGCACTGGTCAGCGTTCTTGGTTAATTGGTAATACCAATTTACAATCGCTGTTGGCTAGGGTAAAAGCCTTGTATGCGGTGTGTCAATTTGCCGCCCTAAAACTTTTGTCGAATGAGCGGTGCAGAACGCATCTGATCTGTTCGATCAAACGTCGTCTGGTAGGTGCTGGTACAGCGCCAATAGGCCAGAATAGAGAGCCCGGCGAACCGCCGGGATCGTGGAGAATTGAGTGATGGGGTTTGATCAGATTCGGCAGCGCCGTTTGTCTGACGATATTGTCGAGCAACTCGAGGGGATGATCCTCGAGGGCACATTGAAGGCTGGCGAACGCTTGCCGGCAGAGCGCGCGTTGGCCGAGCAATTCGGCGTGTCACGCCCGTCGTTGCGCGAAGCGATTCAGAAACTGACGGCCAAAGGGCTGCTGGTCAGTCGTCAGGGCGGCGGCAACTACGTGGTGGAATCCCTGGGCTCGACGTTCAGCGATCCGCTGTTGCATCTGCTGGAAAGCAACCCCGAGGCCCAGCGCGATTTGCTGGAGTTTCGTCATACGCTGGAAGCCTCCTGTGCGTACTACGCGGCATTGCGCGCGACTGATGTGGATCGCGAGCGGCTGACGGCGGCATTCGACGAGTTGCAGGACTGCTATTCGCGTCATGACGAAGTGAGTCGGCTAGAAGAGGGCGCGGCGGACGCAAAATTTCACTTGGCAATCGCCGAAGCCAGCCATAACGCGGTGTTGCTGCACACCATTCGTGGGCTGTTCGACCTTCTCAAGCGCAACGTGGTGACCAACATTGGCGGCATGTACAAACAGCGTTCAGAAACCCGCGATATGCTGATTGCGCAGCACAGAGAATTGTACCTGGCGATTATCGAAGGAAAGGCGGAGCAGGCGCGGGAGGTTTCCAGTCGACACATTCTGTATGTGCAGGAAGTGTTGGAAGAGGTGCGTCAGGAAGTGCAGCGCGTGGCTCGGGCGGAGCGGCGCAAGGGGATGTAATCAGTTAGTTCTGTGGTGATTGGACGATTGCATTCGCGAGCAAGCCCGCTCCCACAGGTTCCGGGTCTGCCACATAAATGTCGGCATCCACGGATAATGTGGGAGCGGGCTTGCTCGCGAAAGCGATCTGAAGGCGAAAGAACTAGTCTTCCTTACCCTTGTTTCGCACCGCACGCTGCAATTCACGACCGGCGTCGCGTTCGCGTTCGGTATCACGCTTGTCGTATTCCTTCTTGCCCTTGCCCAGAGCGATCTCGCACTTGACCATGTGCTTGCTCCAGTACCAGGACAGGCATACGCAGGCGTAACCTTTTTGCTGCACGGCAGCGGCCAGCTTTTCCAGCTCGCGCCGGTTGAGCAGCAATTTTCGGGTGCGGGTCGGATCGGCGATGACGTGGGTGCTGGCCGTCATCAATGGCGTAATGTGGCTGCCGAGCAGCCAGGCTTCGCCATCTTTGAGCAGCACGTAACTGTCAACCAGTTGTAGTTTGCTTGCCCGCAAACTTTTTACTTCCCAGCCGGCCAGGACCAGACCAGCCTCGAACTTATGCTCGATGAAGTAATCGTGTCGCGCCTTTTTGTTCTGCGCGATGGTCCCTGTTGGGTGTTTCTTCTGTTTAGCCATAGGGGCGGCATTATAGGGAGTTGCAAGCGAGTCGGCTACGGTATCGCTACGTGCTTGAGCAGGTTGATTGAATCCCGGACAATGCGGCCTCTTTTTTGAACGCTTGGGCGTGATAACGATGTCGACAGACAAGGTTTCTGTCCACGGCAGTTGGGCTAGCCGCTGGGTCTTCATACTCGCCGCGACCGGTTCGGCCGTGGGTTTGGGTAGTATCTGGAAATTCCCTTACATGGTCGGCGTCTACGGTGGCGGAGCCTTCGTGCTGATGTTCCTGACCTGTATCGCGCTGATCGGTGTGCCCGTGATGCTGGCCGAAACCCTGATCGGCCGCCGCGCACGGCAGAGCCCGGCCAATGCCTTGAAGGTCCTGGCGCTGGAAGCGGGGCATTCGGCGAAGTGGTCCTGGGGGGCGTTTGCCGGGATGATCACGGCGCTGCTGATTCTGTCTTTCTATAGTGTGGTCGGCGGCTGGTCGCTGGACTACATCATCGACATGGGGCGTGGCGACTTCCAGGGCGCGACACCTGATCAGGTCGGCGCCTACTTCGGTAATGTGATCGCCGACCCATGGCGCCTGACACTTTGGCACACGATTTTCATGCTCCTCTCCGCTGTGGTGATCGCCAAAGGCGTAGTTGCCGGGCTGGAGCGCAGCCTGCGAATCATGATGCCGCTGCTGTTCGTGATGGTGATTGTCCTGCTGGGCTACAGCATGACCACCGGCCACTTCATGGAGGGCGTGCATTTCATGTTCGACTTCCATCCGGAAAAAGTGCTCGACGGCTTGCTGCCGGCCATGGGGCACGCGTTCTTCTCCCTGAGCGTGGGCGTCGGTTCGATCATGATCTACGGTGCTTATATGCCGAAGAGCTCGTCGATTTCCGGCACCATTGTCGGTGTGGCGCTGCTCGATACTTTCGTTTCCCTGGTGGCCGGTCTGGCATTGTTTCCGATTGTGTTTGCTGCCGGCCTGAACCCGAGCGAAGGCCCTGGCCTGATGTTCGTCAGCCTGCCATTTGCCTTTGGCAACGTAGCGTTCGGCCAATTGATGGGCGTAGTGTTCTTCGTGCTGGTAGCGATTGCGGCTTGGAGTTCGGCGATTTCCCTGCTCGAGCCAATGGTGGCTTACCTGGTTGAGCGCACGAAGATCAGTCGTGCCTGGGTTACCTTCTGGTTGGCATTCATCTGCTGGTTCGTCGGTCTGGGTACGGTGTTTTCCTTCAATATCTGGAAGCAAGCCAAGTTTTTCGTGAACGAAGGCGGGATGTTCCACCTCTATCAATGGGGAGCCGCCGGTGGTCTGGACTTCTTCGGTGTGATCGATTTCTTCACCTCGCGGATCATGTTGCCACTCGGTGGTTTGTGTTTCGTGGTGTTTGCGGGCTGGGTGATGGGGCGTGAAGCGGTGCGCGACGAATTGTCGATCCGCCGTCCGGTGCTGTTCGCCTTGTCCCTGTTCTTGATGCGCTATGTGGCGCCCATCGGCATTCTTGTAGTGTTTGCCGCCCAGCTGTGGAAGTAACGCTGACATGACGACACACATTCAACGTTCGGCCCTGCTGCCGTATCCGGCACAAGCGCTGTATGACCTGGTCAACGATGTGGCCCGCTATCCGGAATTCCTGCCGTGGTGCTCGTCGGCCGAAGTTCTGGAAAGTACTCCTGAGCTCATGCGCGCCAGCGTCGGCGTGGCCAAGGGCGGCCTTAGTCAGCATTTCGTGACGCGTAACACCCTGGTGCCCGGGCATTCGATCGAGATGAACCTCGAAGAAGGTCCGTTCAGCCAGTTGCATGGCATCTGGGTGTTCAAGCCGTTGGGCGAGAAGGCCTGCAAGATCAGTCTGGACTTGTCATTCGACTATTCGGGGCCGCTGGTGCGTGCGACGTTGGGGCCTTTGTTCAATCAGGCGGCGAATACGCTGATGGACGCGTTTTGCCAGCGTGCGAAACAGATGCATGGTTGAGGCCGTGATCAAGGTTGAAGTGGTGTATGCCGCTGTTGATCGTCAGCTATTGCTGACCGTAACGGTGCCGGTGGGTGCAACAGTGCGAGATGCGTTGCTCAAATCCGGCCTGAACAGCGAATTCCCTGAGCTGGATCTGGCCAGTTGTCCGGTTGGGATCTTTGGCAAAGTGATCGCTGAGCCGGCCAATCGTCCGGTTCAGGCGGGGGATCGCCTCGAGATTTACCGACCGTTGCTCGCCGATCCAAAAGAGGTTCGCCGGTTGCGTGCAGCCAAAGCGGCCGAGGCCAAAGCCCGGAATCAGTGATCCGGTTAAACGCCAGGCGATAAAAAACCCGGACATGCCGGGTTTTTTATTGCGTCGCAAATTATTGCGGCGAGGTTTCCAGCGGTTCTGGCGTCGGGACTGGAACGGTTTCCACGTTGTCCACGTCCTTCTGGATCTGATCCAGCAACGACCCAGGCTTGACCGGTTTTTCTGGCTTCGGCTTCTCGGCGTTTTCGGCAGGCGCGGTCACGGTAGTGTCGCTGTCCTTGCCGAGAATGGCTTCGTCGCGGCTCACGCCTGGCATGAAATCGCCAGAGAGGCTGACAAGTTGGTCATTTGGGTTGAAGATAACGCTAATGCGTTCCTGTTGGCGTTCTCCGCCACCCGGTTGCAGGCTGTACAGATAATCCCAGCGATCGGCATGGAACGTGTCGGTCAGCAGAGGGTTACCCATGATAAACCGTACTTGCCGGCGGGTCATTCCCGGGCGTAACTGGTCTATCATGTCCTGCGTGACGACATT
>NZ_JBIVCD010000030.1:77795-78044 GCF_044746425.1 Pseudomonas sp. NPDC086112
TAATAGAAGCTGCGAAGCAGCATCGCGATAAAGCTGACCATGGTTGAAAATAGCGAACTACGCAAAGCCGGCCTCAAAGTGACCCTTCCACGGGTCAAAATTCTGCAAATGCTCGACTCCGCCGAGCAACGCCACATGAGTGCCGAGGATGTCTACAAGGCGCTGATGGAGGCTGGTGAGGACGTCGGTCTGGCCACGGTTTACCGTGTCCTGACCCAGTTCGAGGCAGCTGGCCTTGTGGTGCGGCAC
>NZ_JBIVCD010000031.1:0-41540 GCF_044746425.1 Pseudomonas sp. NPDC086112
CAACCGCGCCTTGTTCAGCTGGTAAGGGAGCTCGGTGATGACGATCTGCTGACGACCACCGACCTTGTCGATGTCTTCGATCATCGAGCGGGCACGCATGTAAATGCGCCCGCGACCGGTGCGGTAGGCTTCGATGATGCCGGCGCGACCGTTGATGATCGCGGCGGTCGGGAAGTCCGGACCGGGGATGTATTGCATCAGCTCATCGACGGTCAGTTCCGGGTTGTCGATGAGTGCCAGGCAACCGTCGATGACTTCACCGAGGTTGTGCGGCGGGATGTTGGTCGCCATGCCCACGGCGATACCGCTGGAGCCGTTGACCAGCAGGTTGGGAATACGGGTCGGCATGACCGCCGGGATCATTTCGGTGCCGTCGTAGTTCGGCACCCAGGCCACGGTTTCTTTGTGCAGGTCAGCGAGCAGCTCGTGCGCCAGCTTGGTCATGCGCACTTCGGTGTATCGCATGGCCGCGGCATTGTCGCCGTCCACCGAACCGAAGTTGCCCTGACCGTCTACCAGCAGGTAACGCAGCGAGAATGGCTGCGCCATCCGAACGATGGTGTCGTACACCGCGGTATCACCGTGAGGGTGATACTTACCGATCACGTCACCGACAACACGGGCAGATTTCTTGTACGGCTTGTTGAAGTCGTTGCCCAGCTCGCTCATCGCGAACAGCACACGCCGGTGCACGGGCTTCAAGCCATCGCGCGCATCCGGCAGTGCCCGCCCGACAATCACGCTCATCGCGTAGTCGAGGTAGGACTGCTTCAGCTCGTCTTCGATATTGACCGGGAGGATTTCTTTGGCCAGTTCGCCCATGAGAAGCCTGATTCCTTTTTCTGGTGAAACTTCGTCACATCCATATGGGACGAACGAAGCTCGCCGATGCAGACTGAGTGCCATGCACCGACTTACGACAAATCAACGAGTTATGCCATGGATCTGCGCAGTAAAGGCAGCCACATCAGGCTACCCTGGAAACCGCCGGATGTTATCACAAGAGCCGCCACGCACCTATCCCCCAGATGCGCATGGAGCATAGTTAGTTGACCGGTGACAGGCTTGAAAGGGACGAGAGGGGCTTAGAGCCGTGTTGAATGGAGAATCAGCGGCCTGATCAGCGATATTTGTTGACTGTCAGGGCCTCTTCGCGAGCAAGCCCGCTCCCACATTGGACCGAGTCGGTCGCAGAATTTGTACCGACACTGATCCAATGTGGGAGCGGGCTTGCTCGCGAAGGCAATTTATCAGACGCCAAAGAGCCTTAATGCAATCGCTTGCGGCACATCAACTGCGCCATTTTCGCGGTATCCGGCCGTTCGACGATGCCTTTTTCGGTGACGATTACATCAATCAGGTCAGCCGGGGTCACATCGAACACCGGGTTGAACGCATCGACATCCGCCCCGAGCCGCTTGCCACCGACTTCCAGCAACTCGCGACCATCGCGCTCTTCGATGGGAATCTCGTCGCCACTGGCCAGGTTCATGTCGATGGTCGAACTCGGCGCCACCACCATGAAACGCACGCCGTGGTGCATGGCGTTGACCGCCAATTGGTAGGTGCCGATCTTGTTCGCCACATCACCATTGGCGGTGATGCGGTCAGCACCGACGATCACCCAGGTCACACCCTTGGTTTTCATGATGTGCGCGGCGGCGGAATCGACATTGAGGGTCACTGGAATGCCTTCATTGGCCAATTCCCATGCGGTCAATCGCGAACCCTGCAGCCATGGGCGGGTTTCGTCGGCGTAGACGCGCTCGACCATGCCTTCGATGAACGCCCCGCGAATCACCCCCAGTGCCGTGCCGAAGCCGCCGGTGGCCAGTGCGCCGGTGTTGCAGTGCGTGAGGATCGCCTGGGCGTTGCCCTGATGCTTGCGGATCAAGTCCACGCCCAACTGAGCCATGGTCAGGTTGGCTTCGCGATCACTTTCATGGATGGCGATGGCTTCGGCCTCCAGCGCCGCCAGAGGGTCTGCGTCGTCCTTGAGGCGGTCCAGGCGGTCGCGCATACGACTCAAGGCCCAGAACAGATTAACCGCTGTTGGACGGGAATCGGCCAGTAACGCGTAATCCTCTTCCCACGCGGCCTGCCAGTCACCGCCCTCGGCAATTCGGGCGCGAGCTGATAGCACCATGGCATACGCCGCACTGATGCCAATGGCCGGCGCGCCGCGCACCACCATTGAGCGAATGGCCTCAGCCACGCCCGCGGCGCTGGTGCAGGCGATCCAGGTTTGCTCGAATGGCAAAATACGCTGATCCAGCAGATACAGGGCGCCATCACGCCAATCGATGGCTTTCACCTTCTCCGCAGCCAACAGTCGATCGCGCATCCACTTACCCCGCACTCATGAACAAAAGCCGTCGATTATAGCGATCCCCCCGTGAAGACGCTCGGGTATACTTCGCCATCCTTTACAAAAGCACTGGAACCGACTTTCGATGCCGACCCCCACCGCTGCGCTCGACCTGTTATTGCTGCCGACCTGGCTGGTACCTGTCGAACCGGCTGGCGTGGTCCTTAAAGAGCACGCCCTGGGCATCCGCGACGGTCGTATCGTATTTATCGGCCCGCGCGCAGCAGCCTTGAAGTTTAACGCAACCGAAGTCCGCGAATTGCCGGACATGTTGCTCAGCCCGGGCCTGATCAATGCTCACGGGCATGCGGCAATGACGCTGTTCCGCGGCCTGGCCGACGATCTGCCCTTGATGACCTGGCTGGAAAACCACATCTGGCCGGCCGAAGCCAAGTGGGTCGACGAGGCTTTTGTACGCGATGGCACTGACTTGGCCATCGCCGAGCAGATCAAAGGCGGCATCACCTGTTTCTCCGACATGTATTTCTTCCCGAAGGTCGCCAGCGAACGCGTACATAACAGCGGCATTCGCGCCCAGATCGCCATTCCGATCCTCGATTTCCCGATTCCAGGCGCCTCCACGGCGGATGAAGCCATTCGTCAGGGCGTTGAATTATTCGGTGATCTCAAGCATCACGAGCGGATCAAAGTCACCTTTGGACCCCATGCACCCTACACCGTGGGCGACGAAACCCTGGAAAAAATCCGGGTGATCGCCGAAGAACTGGACGCCTCGATTCATATGCACGTCCATGAAACCGCTTTCGAAGTGCAGCAGTCGGTCGAGCAGTGCGGCGAACGCCCGTTGGCCCGCCTCGGTCGCCTGGGCCTGCTCGGGCCGCGCCTGCAGGCCGTTCACATGACCCAGATCAGCGATGAAGACCTGATGCTGCTGGTAGAAAGTAACACCCATGTGATTCATTGCCCGGAGTCGAACCTGAAACTGGCCAGCGGTTTCTGCCCGGTCGAGCGTTTGTGGCGGGCCGGGGTCAACGTGGCGGTCGGCACCGATGGCTCGGCCAGCAATAATGACCTCGACCTGCTCGGCGAAACCCGCACCGCTGCGTTGCTGGCCAAGGCCGTCGCCGGCTCGGCCACGGCGCTGGACGCCCATCGCGCCCTGCGCATGGCCACGCTCAATGGCGCCCGTGCGCTGGGCGTCGAAGCTGAAACGGGTTCGCTGGAAGTCGGTAAAGCGGCGGACATCGTCGCGTTCGACCTGTCGGGCCTGGCGCAGCAACCGGTCTACGATCCGGTTTCGCAACTGATCTATGCCACTGGCCGCGACTGCGTGAAACATCTTTGGGTCGCCGGCAAGCAACTGCTCGACGACCGCCGCCTGACCCGCCTGGATGAAGCACAGCTGTGCGCCACCGCCAAGGCCTGGGGCCAGCGCATCAGCGGCCACACTGAATTGTAAGCACCCTGGACCAAAACCGGGGCAACAGGGTTTTTCAAGTTTTAGAGGACTGACACCATGAGCAACGTCGACTACGCCGAAATCGCCAAATTCGAAGCCCTGGCCCATCGCTGGTGGGACCGCGAAAGCGAGTTCAAACCGCTGCACGACATCAACCCGCTACGGGTCAACTGGATCGACGAGCGGGTCCATCTGGCCGGCAAGAAAGTCCTCGACGTCGGTTGCGGCGGCGGCATCCTCAGCGAAGCCATGGCCCAGCGCGGCGCGACCGTGATGGGCATCGACATGGGCGAAGCGCCGCTGGCCGTCGCTCAACTGCATCAGCTGGAATCCGGCGTGAGCGTCGAGTACCGGCAGATCACCGCCGAAGCCCTGGCTGAAGAAATGCCCGAGCAATTCGACGTGGTCACCTGCCTGGAAATGCTCGAACACGTGCCGGATCCGTCGTCGGTGATCCGCGCCTGCTTCAAGATGGTCAAACCGGGCGGCCAGGTGTTCTTCTCCACCATCAACCGCAACCCGAAGGCCTATCTGTTCGCCATCGTCGGCGCCGAATACATCATGAAGTTGCTGCCGCGCGGCACCCACGACTTCAAGAAATTCATCCGCCCCTCCGAGCTTGGCGCCTGGAGCCGCATGGCCGGCCTGACCGTCAAGGACATCATCGGCCTGACCTACAATCCACTGACCAAGCATTACAAACTGGCGGCCGATGTGGACGTCAATTACATGATCCAGACCCTGCGCGAGGAGTAAGCCGATGCGTATCAGAGCAGTTCTTTTCGACATGGACGGCACCCTGCTCGACACCGCGCCGGATTTCATCGCCATCTGCCAGGCGATGCGCGCTGATCGTGGTTTGCCGCCAATCAACACTCAACACATTCGCGATGAAATTTCCGGTGGCGCCAAGGCGATGGTCGCCGCAAACTTTTCCATGGACCCGGAATCGCCAGGGTTCGAGGAACTGCGTCAGGAGTTCCTCGACCGCTACCTCAAGGGTTGCGCGGTCCACAGCCATCTGTTCGACGGCATGGCCCAGGTGCTGGAGAAAATCGAAAAGGCCAACCTGATCTGGGGCGTGGTCACTAACAAACCGGTGCGTTTCGCCGAGCCGATCATGCAGCAGCTGGGCCTGGCCGAACGTTCGAAGGTGCTGATTTGCCCCGATCATGTGAAGAACAGCAAACCGGATCCGGAACCTTTGATCCTGGCGTGCAAGATGCTCGACCTGGACCCGGCCAGCGTGCTGTTTGTCGGCGATGACCTGCGGGACATCGAGTCCGGTCGCGATGCCGGCACCAGAACCTGCGCGGTGACCTACGGTTATATTCACCCGGACGATAACCCCAAGCACTGGGGCGCGGACGTAGTGATCGATCATCCGCTGGCGTTGCTCGAGGTGTTGGATAACGCTTTGTGCAGTTGCTGAGTTGCTTTTGTAGGAGCCAGGCTTGCCGGCGATGGCGGTTTTGAGTACGCCTTCGCCGGCAAGCCTGGCTCCTACAGGGTCCGCTTTTTTGTGTTGAGGTTTTTTATGTTTGATTATTCCGCCCGCCCTGACTTGCTCAAGGACCGGGTCATCCTGGTCACCGGCGCTGGCCGTGGCATCGGTGCTGCCGCTGCAAAAACCTACGCCGCCCACGGCGCCACCGTGCTGCTGCTGGGCAAGACCGAGGCCAACCTGACTCAGGTCTATGACGAAATCGAAGCGGCCGGGCATCCACAACCGGCCGTGATTCCGTTCAATCTGGAAACCGCACTGCCTCATCAATACGATGAACTGGCAGCCATGATCGAGACCGAGTTCGGCCACCTCGACGGCTTGCTGCACAACGCATCCATCATCGGTCCACGCACCCCGATCGAGCAGTTGTCCGGCGAAAATTTCATGCGCGTCATGCACGTCAACGTCAATGCCATGTTCATGCTCACCAGCACCCTGCTGCCACTGCTCAAGCTGTCTCAGGACGCCTCGGTGGTGTTCACCTCCAGCAGCGTCGGTCGCAAGGGCCGTGCGTACTGGGGCGCTTACGGCGTTTCCAAGTTCGCCACCGAAGGCCTGATGCAAACCCTGGCCGACGAAGTAGACACCGTGGCACCGGTGCGCTCCAACAGCATCAACCCCGGCGCCACCCGCACCAGCATGCGCGCCCAAGCCTACCCCGGTGAAAACCCGCTGAATAATCCAACCCCTGAGGAGATCATGCCGGTCTACCTTTACCTCATGGGTCCGGACAGCACCGGCATCAATGGCCAGGCATTCAACGCTCAGTAGTGCCCGTGCGTCGCTTTTCTGCCGCGACGGCTTCCCGCCGCGGCATTCAAACCCGGTGCTAACTACCCCTGCTACAAGTCAAATAAATGTCATCACGCTGCGCAACTCCCTCCGCATGACCTTCCAGCATTTTGATTTTTAAAGCTTTTTATTCGACTGAACCGAATGGCACGACTTTCGCTCTAATTTTGTTCAGACACGCCGTGTGAAAGCAGACGAGGCGGAGCTTGAGCCGAGAGGTTACTAATCTTCGGCAAAGCGGACTAAACTCGTGCCAAATGTCCTACGGGACTGATGGACCAGTATGACGCGCAGCCCAAAGCCGCTCTCACCCAGCCTGTAAGACAGCCTTACTGCTTAGGGGCTCACGCCATATGAAATCACCTTCCCAGACCAACGCAATTGACTTCGACAGTGCCAAATTGCATCGCCTGGGCTTTGGTCAGCAGCCTCCCCTCCTGGAGCGGCCCGACAGTCTTGCGCAGTTGCGTCAAACGCTGGGCCTGCAACTGCAAACCAGTCTTGAGCCGCAACGCATTCTCGGACTTTTCTTCCGTGAAATTCAGCGCCTGGTGCCGCTGGATGCCTTGAGTTACGAACATCAGCCCAGCGACTTGCGCCTGCAATTCGGCGCGCGAGGTCATCATTCAATCAGCTACAGCCTCAGCCATGAAGGCGAGCAATTGGGTGAGCTGGTGTTCCGTCGCAATCAGCGTTTCAGCGAACAGGAACAGGGCAACCTGGAGTCACTGTTGTCGACCCTGCTCTTCCCCATGCGAAACGCCCTGCTTTACCGAGCGGCGACTCAAAGTGCATTGCGTGATCCGCTGACCGATACCGGCAACCGCATCGCCATGGATCAGACGCTGGAACGGGAAATCGAGATGTCGCGGCGACACTCGCAGCCCCTGTCGCTGTTGATGCTGGACATCGATCATTTCAAACAGATCAACGACACCTACGGGCACAGCGCCGGCGATGAAGTGCTAAAGGCCGTCGCAGCCTCGATCAAAAACCAGTTGCGCAACGTCGACATGGTGTTCCGCTTTGGTGGCGAAGAATTCCTGATTCTGCTTTCCAACACCAGTCGGGAAGCAGCAGCCATGGTTGGTGAACGACTGCGGTTTGCGGCGCAGGCTCAGGACTATGTGGCCGAGGGCAAGATGATCGAACTGACGGTCAGCATCGGTTGCTCGACGCTGCTTCCCGGCGAGTCTGCCGAAAGTTTGTTGCGACGGGCCGACAGTGCGTTGTATGTGGCCAAGCGTGAGGGGCGTAACCGGTTGGCAATGGCAGGCTGATATTTCAGCACCGCTGTATAACCCATGTGGGAGCGGGCTTGCTCGCGAAAGCGGTCTTACATTCAGCATCTCTGTTGAATGTTAAGCCCTCTTCGCGAGCAAGCCCGCTCCCACATTTGGTTTGTGTTGCTTTCAGAGGATCAGCTTTCGGCCAGCTCCATCCGCTCACGGGCTACCGGGGTTTTCACTGCCAATTCCAACTGCATGCAACGCTCCAGGAACAGATACATGTAGTCGTAACTTTTGCAGACCGCCTGGCGCAATTCCACTTGCAGCGCTTTGCTCGGGTTCATGCCCGCCAAGGTGCAGATGATTTCCAACGCTTCCCATGGATGGGCATCGTCGTACTGGGCATGCATCTTCAACCACTTCATGGCCCGCTTGCGATCTTCCTCGGGGAACGAGGCCTCATAGACGCCATTGGAGCAAACCAGGGCCGACCACTCCCCCGTCGCCCCTTCGATGGCGTAATTGGTGGCGGCGATGGCCACGATCAGCGAGTCCGACGAACTGGTGTGCCAGCACCAATGGCTCAAGGCGTGAAGCTCTGGTGCCACGTGTTGCGCTTGCAGATCTTCCAGGCTGATACCGTGGGCACGGCTCCAGTGCACCCAGTAGTCAGCATGGTTCAATTCGACGCGAATGTTGCGCATCAACCAGCGACGCGCCATGTCTTCGCCAGGGTGGCGCGCAAACCGGGTCTTGGTCAGGTTCTGTGCCATGTATAAAGCGAACTGTTCGACCACCGGCCAGCCACCAATAAGGTACTGACGCATGGTTTTTGCACTGAGTCTGTTATCTCGCATGCGTTGATACAGTTCGTGTTCGACAACCCGGCGCTTGCTCTCGCTGCAATCCTGGATCAGTTGCTGAGCCCAGGCGGGATAACTTGCAGCTTCCATGAGTGGTCCGGTTCTGTTGAATGTCTCGATCACTGTCGCGCTCCTTTTGATTGTGATTTTAAGATCAACAAGAGGTTTCAACGGAACGTGCCCGGCGCCTTGAACAACAAGGATCGGGGCCTGGCAGGACGACTTTGCAAACTATCCCAGGTAAACAGATGCGGGCGTTCAATCACATACCCTTGAGCGTAATCCACTCCGATCTCCAGCAATGCCTGCTCGATCTGAGGTGTTTCAACGAACTCTGCAATCGTGCGCTTACCCATGACATGACCGATGTGATTGATCACTTCGACCATGGCGCGGTTAATCGGGTCGTCCAGCATATCCTTTACGAAACTCCCGTCGATCTTCAGGAAGTCTACAGGTAAATGTTTCAAGTAAGCGAATGAGGACATACCGGCACAAAAGTCATCTAGCGAAAAATGACAACCTAAACCTTTGAGTTCATTGATAAATTTAGTTGCGCTAGCCAGATTTGCAATCGCGCTGGTTTCTGTAATTTCAAAACAAATCATTTCAGGTGGAATTGAATATGCAACAAACTGTTCACGAAGGAAGTCCAGAAATGCCTCATCTCCGATAGTAATACCTGACAGATTTATCGCACACATGGCCAACGGCCCTTCGCGCTCTTCGGCGACGCACTGGGCAATGACTTTGAAAACGTTCTCCACCACCCAACGATCAATCGATGTCATCAAACCGTAACGCTCAGCGGCCGGAATGAAACTGTCCGGCAGAATCATGCGTCCCGCTTCGTCATGCAGGCGCAGCAGTATTTCGATATGCCCGCCGCCATGCTCACCAGGGCCAAGAGGCGCGATTTCCTGGGCGTACAGGCAGAAGCGGTCTTCTTCCAACGCCACGTGCAGGCGCTGCACCCAGGCCATTTCGCCAAACCGCAAGGACAGCTCCGAGTCGTCGGCGTGATAGACCTGAACCCGGTTGCGGCCCTTTTCCTTGGCCATATAACAGGCCATGTCAGCGGCACGCAATGAAGCTTCAAGGGTGGCCGGACTCTGGACCACATGCACCAGACCGATGCTCACGGTGGTCACAAACGGCCGGCCTTTCCAGACAAAATGCAGGTTCTGCACGGTCTGGCGCAGACCTTCGGCGATTTTCTCGGCTGCTTGCGGCGCGCAGTTTTCCAACAGAACGCCAAACTCGTCACCCCCTAGCCGGGCCAGGGTGTCGCCTTCGCGCAAACCTGATTGCAACAACGCACAGATATGCCGCAACAACTCGTCGCCCGCCGCATGACCGCAGGTGTCATTGACCAGTTTGAATTGATCCAGGTCGAGAAACATCAAGGCGTGACGCCCCGCCTGGCGCGTCAGGTTATGCAGGGCCTGCTCCAGCCGATATTCGAACTCGCGGCGGTTGGCCAATCCGGTCAGAGCATCATGCGTCGCCTGCCAGGACAGATTGGCGATGTATTGCCGCTCCTGGGTCATGTCATGCAGCACCAGCACGGTGCCACTGACCCTGCCCGTATTGCGGATCGGCGCGCCGACCAGAGTGACCGAAACCGTGCTGCCATCCAGACGCTGGATCAGTTTTGAATGCTCGCTGCCACCGCTGAGCTGACCGCTCAAAATGTGCTCGATCAAGGTAAAACCGTCGGCCTGAGCACTCTCGTCCAGCAGATTGAACAGCGCCGCCAATGGCAACCCCGCCGCCTGTTCGGCCTTCCAGTGAGTCAAGGCCTCGGCGGCCGGATTCATATAGACAATCGCGCCCTCGACGTCCGTGGTGATAACCCCGTCGCCAATCGATTGCAGAGTGATCTGCGCCCTGTCTTTCTCCAACTGCAAGGCATCGGCGAAGGCATGGCGCTGCTTGAGCAGTTTATGCGTACGCAACAGCGCCAACACAATCAAACCCAACGCAGTGGCCAGGTTCGTCACCAACAGCAGCCGGAGAATCACCCGCGAGCCTTCGCCCAAGGCATCGCTGAATGCTTTGGCGGCAGGCGTCACGCCATCATTGATGGCAAAAATCTGCTCTTTCCAGCGTTTGACGTCGGCATCGGTGACCTGGCTATCGGCAATACGCTGATGCATCTCCCGCGCGACGTCATCGAGTCGCACCAGGTACGCGTCACCGACCGTCCACAGCTCGATGGCTTTTTCCAGGTAACTGAAATTCCGGAAATTGAGGTACAGCCAAATCAGACTGGAGACGTCGTCCGGGTGGTTGCCGCCCTTGAGGATCGCGATTCGCGCTGCCTCGATATTCGGTGGCTGATGGTCCAGCGCCAGACGCAATTCATGGCCACCCTGAGGCACCGCAATCGCGTTCTGGTATTTGAGAAAAATCGTTTCGTCGCGACTGTCGGCGTAGAGATTGAGGTAATAGATGGCGTCTTTCTGGCCCTTGGACCACAGGCTTTCCCCGCCGACGTAACCGCGAACCGCCGAAAGAACGTAAAGACTGCCGCCTCCCAACAATGCCTGAAATAACACGACGGCGATAAAAGGCCAGACGATGCCCAACAACCGAGGGGTTGCGAGAGTCCTTTTTGGCTTCATGAGGTCCCTTGTCTTAACACTGCTCGATCGTCGTCCGGACGAAAACGCTACCGCTAGACTAGGATGGGTTCTCACTCTAGGCAAGCCGGGGAAGCTCATGCTCAACAGCAGCACAGTCCCCGGCGATTCAGGGCTGGCTCGTCTTCATGTGCTAATCCTTGCCGGGGAAAATGCCCTGAACGTCTTGTGGCATTAATCTAGTGCTGCTGTAAATGCCCATAAAGCTTGGCGTACAAACCACCATCGGCAATCAGCTGCTGATGGTCGCCATCCTCGGCAACCTGGCCACCGTCGAATACCAGAACACGGTCGGCCTGTTTCACGGCCGACAACCGGTGCGCAATGATCAGCGTGGTGCGGTTGCTCAAGAACCGCGCCAGTGCCTGGTGCAGGTTGTATTCGGTGGCCGCGTCCAAGGCGGACGTGGCCTCGTCGAGGATTACCACCTTGGGTTCGGCCAACACCATCCGCGCAATCGCCAGGCGTTGACGCTGCCCGCCGGATAAACGCACACCGGAGCGCCCGACAATACTGTCCAGACCATTGGGCAGTTCACGTACAGTGTTGTGCAGCTGAGCAATTTCCAATGCCTGCCAGCAGGCTTCATCGGTGCGTTCGCGGCCCATGGTCAGGTTGGCGCGCACGGTGTCGTTGAACAGTGCCGGATGCTGCAAGACCACGGCGACATTTTCACGCACGGTTTCCAGGCCGATCTCTTCCTGAGTCGAACCACCGAAACGGATGGTGCCGGCCAGCGGCGTGTACAAGCCCAGCAGCAACTGCACCAGGGTGCTTTTGCCTCCCCCGCTGGCGCCGACAATCGCGACTTTTTCACCGGGGGCAATCGACAGGTTCATTTGGTTCAGCACCAATTCGTCGCCATAGCCGAAACTCAATCCCTGAACTTCGATGCCTACCGTGTCGCGCCCTTGAAACGGGTCGACACTGCCGCTGTATTGCGGCTCATCAGCGCGGGCCAGCAACTCGTTGATCCGCGACAGCGCACCGCCGGCGGCGTAAAAGGCGTATTGCAGGTTGAGCAGTTGTTCCACCGGACCGATCATGAACCACAGGTAGCTGAACACGGCCAGCATCTGGCCGATGGACAGGTCGGAAAACAGCACGGTGAGCATGGCCGCGGCGCGAAAAATATCGATGCCGAACTGGAACAGCAAGCCGCTGGCGCGGTTCGATGCATCGGTTTTCCACTGCGAGCTCACTGCGTAATCGCGCACTTCACGCGCTCGCTGGCCCAGCCGTCCGAGGAAAAAGCCCTGCCGATTACCGGCGCGCACTTCCTGGATGGCATCCAGGGTTTCGGTCAAGGCCTGGGTGAAGCGCGAGGTGCTGTCGTTCTCGAGTTTCTTCAGGTGTTTGACCCGCTTGCCCAACTGCACCGTGGCATAGATCACCAGCGGGTTGAACAGCAGGATCAGCAGCGCGAGTTTCCAGTGCATCCACATCAGGATCGAGGCGGTGCCCACCAGCGTCAGCATCGCCACGAGGAAACGACTGAGGGTTTCGCCGACGAATTTGTCCACGGTGTCCAGGTCGGTGACCAGGTGCGTAGTCACCGTGCCGCTGCCCAGGCTTTCGTATTCGCCCAGCGAGATACATTTGAGCCGTTCGATCAACCGCACCCGGATCCGATACACGATGTCCTTGGCCAGCGCCGCAAACAACTTCGCCTGCACCACGTTGAACAACAACGCCGCACAGCGTAGTGCCAGAGTCACCAGCAGCATCAGGCCAATGTAACCCGCGGCTTTCTGCCAGACGTCGGGCAGCGCGTGGTTCATGATTTTCAGCGCGGCGTCGCCGTGGCCCAGCAGCACTTCGTCCACCAGCAACGGCAACAGCAAGGGGATCGGCACGCTGCACAGCGTTGCCAATACCGCGACGCCGTTGGCGATCCACAGGGATTTTTTATGGTGAAGGGCCAGGCGACGGATTTCTGCCCAGCTCAGACGGTCGACACGTGCAGGGGCTGGAACGTTGTCGGGCAGGTCATGCACAGGCAGCGCGCTCCAGCCAGCGGCCGAGCAACGGTGACAACACATTCAAAGGTTGATACCCATTGGTCAGCAACGCCAATTGACCATCACGCTCTGCCAGCAAGGTCGGGAAACCGGCAATGCCCAGGTCCTGGACCCAGGTGAAATCGGCAGCGGTGGCTGCGTGCTGATCGGCACGGTCAAAGGCGGCGGCGAATTCGATGCGCGGCAAACCGGCCTGCTCCGCCAGCTCCACCAACACACTGGCGTGAGTGACGTCGCGACCTTCGGCGTAGAAGGCATGCTGGATCAACCCGAGCAGTTTCCACGCGCAATCCGGTGCCAGGCTGCGCGCCGTCACCAGCGCCCGACAGGCAGGCTCGGTGTCGTAGACGAACCCGTCAGGCAGCGCGCCTTCAAACTTGAACGGTTGGCCAGTGGCCTCGTGGACCGCCTGCCAGTGTTCAAGGATGTAGCGCCGGGTGGTCGGCTCCAGCGCTGAGCCGCTGCCGGTGCGCAAACCGCCGACGACCAGATGCACGTCCACCCCCGCCGCCTGCGCCTGCTCGACCAGCGCGTTGGCCACTGGCGCAAAGCCCCAGCACCAGGAACACATCGGGTCCATCACATAGAGCAGGCGACGTACAGACATGGCTCAAGCCTCGGAAGGAGTTTGCTTGTAGTTGTAACCAATCGGGTGCGGCAGGTTGCGCGCCTTGGCCAGTTCGATCTGCTTCTGCCGGTCGATGGCACTGCGACGGGTTTTCTCGCTCAGCTTATCCCAGCAATGCGGGCAACTGATGCCGGCCACATAGTGCTCGGACGCGCGGTCTTCGACGCTGACAGGCGTACGACAGGCATGACATTGATCGTAGTCGCCTTCGCTGAGGTCGTGGCGCACGGTCACGCGGTTATCGAAAACGAAGCAGTCGCCCTGCCATTTGGTTTCTTCCTGCGGCACCTCTTCGAGGTACTTCAGGATGCCGCCCTTGAGGTGATAGACCTCGTCGAAACCCTGGCTGAGCATGTAGCTAGAAGCCTTTTCGCAGCGAATGCCGCCGGTGCAGAACATCGCGACTTTCTTGTGCACGGCCGGGTCGAAATGGGCTTTGATGTAGTCGGGGAATTCGCGAAAACTGGTGGTCTTCGGATCGATGGCGCCTTCGAAGGTGCCAATCGAGACTTCGTAGTCGTTGCGGGTGTCGATCAGCAGCACTTCGGGATCGCTGATCAGCGCGTTCCAGTTTTGCGGATCCACATAGGTGCCGACCTTTTTGTTCGGGTCCACGCCTTCAACGCCCAGGGTGACGATTTCTTTCTTGAGTTTGACTTTGGTGCGATAGAACGGCTGCTCGTCGCAGTACGACTCTTTGTGATCGATGTCGTCCATGCGCGGGTCGTTCTTGAGCCAGGCCATCAGCCCGTCAATGCCTTCGCGGCTGCCGGACACGGTGCCGTTGATGCCTTCTTCGGCGATCAGCAGCGTGCCTTTGATGCCGTTGTCGACCATCGCTTGCAGCAGCGGCTCGCGCAGGGCGACGTAATCTTCCAGGGTGACGAACTTATACAGTGCCGCCACGACAATCTGTTGTGTCATGGGTAATTCTCCAGGTGGCTACCCTCGTAAGGGGTGAACCGGATGCGAAAAAAAACGCGCCGGGTAAGCGGCGCGTTGCGGATTCTAGCAAAAATAACCGCTCCTGTAGGAGCATGGCTTGCCAGCGATAGCGATCTTGAATACGCCTTCGCGGGCAAGCCTCGCTCCTACAGGTGGCAGGACATTAATGCTTGCTGCCGCCAGCGCAGGTCGGCGAGGCCGGAGCCGCGCCGATCTGTGCCCATTCTTGCGGCGTGTAGGTATGCAGCGCCAACGCATGGAACTCGCCCATCAGTTCGCCCAACGTGCCGTACACCTTCTGGTGACGCTTGACGCGATTGAGGCCTTCAAACTGCTGGCTGACCACCACGGCCTTGAAGTGGGTCTGCAACCCACGGCTGTGCATATGGCTTTCATCCAGCACTTGCAGGTGCTCGGGCTGTAACAGCCCGAGCGTCGATTCGATGCGTTGTTGCATGGTCATCCCGAACTCCGCTTAAGGCTTTTTCTTGGCAGGAGCGGCGCCTTTAGGCTCCAGCTCGGCCGTCATGTCAGCCAGCAGTTTGTTGACCACAGGCACCGCGCTTTCCAGCTTGGCCTGGGTCATCTGTGCCGATTGCTGAGTCAGCTGCGGCATTTTTTCCAGGACTTTCTTGCCCAGTGGAGACTGGTAGAACGCAACCAGATCCTTGAGCTCGGATTCGCTGAAATTGGTGGTGTAAAGCTTGACCATGTCCGGCTTCAGCTTGTTCCAGCCAATGGCTGCGTCCAGGGCGGCGTTGGCCTTGGCTTGATAGGTTTCCAGCAGGGCTTTTTTCGATTCAGGGGCTTTGGTCTGTTCAAAGCGCTGAGCGAACATTTGCTGCACTTGCATGTACACCGGAGTGCCCAATTTGTCAGCGTGCGCCAGGGTCAGGAAAGCTTCGGCACTGGCGTTGTGGCTGGCGGTATCGGCAAAAACCTGGCCGCTGGCGCAAACCAGTGCAACCGCGGTACAGATGGCACGAAGACGAGTCATCGAGTTTCCTTTTCTAGCAGGCGAGGCAAAACCTCAAGGGCGTCCATTCTGCACCTAAAAAAGTGTGTCACTCAACCCCAAGCCTTGTCGCGCCTGATTTAGAGGGGTTGAACGGTCAAATTCCAGACTGATGGAACCACGGCCGGCGATCACGGCCTAAACTGCGCTATCAGACCGACAGGAGTGTGCATGATGAGCCGTATCGAAACCGACAGCCTGGGCCAGGTAGAAGTCCCGGATGACGCTTACTGGGGCGCTCAGACGCAACGCTCGCTGATCAACTTCGCCATCGGCAACGAGCGCATGCCGCTGGCGGTGCTGCACGCCCTGGCCCTGATCAAGAAAGCCGCGGCGCGCGTCAACGATCGCAATGGCGACCTGCCCGCCGACATCGCCCGGCTGATCGAACAGGCCGCCGACGAAGTGCTCGACGGTGACCACGACGAGCAGTTCCCGCTGGTGGTCTGGCAGACCGGCAGCGGCACCCAGAGCAACATGAACGTCAACGAAGTGATCGCCGGTCGCGCCAACGAACTGGCGGGCAACCCGCGCGGCGGCAAGACGCCGGTGCATCCCAACGATCACGTCAACCGTTCCCAGAGTTCCAACGATTGCTTCCCCACGGCCATGCACATCGCGACGGCTCAGGCGGTGCAGCAGCATTTGCTGCCGGCGATCAGCGAATTGTCGGGCGGGTTGGCGGAGTTGTCCGCACGACATATGAAACTGGTCAAGACCGGTCGTACCCATATGATGGACGCCACGCCGATTACCTTCGGCCAGGAACTCTCAGCGTTCATCGCGCAACTGGATTACGCCGAACGGGCGATCCGTAGCGCGCTGCCGGCCGTCTGTGAGCTGGCCCAGGGCGGCACTGCGGTCGGCACCGGATTGAACTCACCCCACGGTTTTGGCGAAGCGATCGCTGCTGAACTGGCCGCCCTCTCCGGCCTGCCGTTCGTTACGGCCCCCAATAAATTTGCCGCCCTGGCCGGCCACGAGCCGCTGGTCACCCTTTCCGGCGCCCTGAAGACCCTTGCCGTGACCCTGATGAAAATCGCCAACGACCTGCGCCTGCTGGGCTCCGGGCCGCGAGCAGGGTTTGCCGAAGTGAAACTGCCGGCCAATGAGCCGGGCAGTTCGATCATGCCCGGCAAGGTCAACCCGACTCAGTGCGAAGCCCTGTCGATGCTGGCCTGTCAGGTATTGGGCAATGACGTTGCCATCGGTTTTGCCGCCAGTCAGGGCCACCTGCAATTGAACGTGTTCAAACCGGTGATCATCCACAACCTGCTGCAATCGATCCGCTTGCTGGGCGATGGCTGCAGTAACTTCCAGCAGCATTGCATCGCCGGGCTGGAACCGGATGCCGAGAAAATGGCCGAGCACCTGGAACAAGGCTTGATGCTGGTGACGGCGCTGAACCCGCACATCGGCTACGACAAGTCGGCGGAGATTGCCAAGAAGGCTTACAGCGAGGGGCTGACCCTGCGTGAGGCGGCGTTGCAGCTGGGCTATCTGACCAATGAAGAGTTTGATGCGTGGGTGAGGCCGGAGGATATGTTGGAGGCTGGCAAGCAGGGGTGAATCTGAAAGTGATTCAGTGCCTGACAGTCAGTCTTCGCGAGCAAGCCCGCTCCCACAGTGACCGAGTTCTCTCAGGGGAACGCGGTCGAATGTGGGAGCGGGCTTGCTCGCGAAGAACGATAACGCGGTCTACCGTGTGACTGCCATCCGCACCCGCCGCGCCCTGAGCCCCGCCATCAACGATGGCCCCAACGCCACCAGCGCCGACCCGATCACCACCAGCACCGCCCCGCCATAACCCAGGCCGTTGATCTGCTCGGCCTGCACATACTCAGGCCATAACCACGCGGCCACAGCCACAGCAGCAAAGGTCACCAGCGGCGTGATTGCCAGCGTTGCGCTGACCCGCGAAGCCTCCCAATGGGCCAGGGCTTCAGCGAAGGCGCCATAAGCGACCAGGGTGTTCAAACAGCACGCCAGCAGCAGCCAGCCTTGCAACGGACTCAATTGCAGCGCTTCCAGCGGATGCACCCATGGCGTCAGCAACAGCGCACAGAACAGGTAAATCACCATCATCACCTGCAACGAATTCCATACCGTGAGCAACTGCTTCTGGCCCAAGGCATAGAAGGTCCAGACCGTGGACGCCAACAGCACCATCAACACGCCGGCGGTGTAATCGGTCAGGGAGGTGAGCAGTTCACTCAAGCGCTGATTGAAAAACAGCGCAAAGCCGATCAGCAGCACCAACAGGCCAATCCCCTGCCCCACGCTGAACCGTTCCTTGAACACGAACAGACTGGCGATCAGCAACATGATCGGGCCCATTTGCACCACCAGTTGCGCGGTGCCGGGGCTGAGCAGGTTCAGGCCCATCAGGTACAACACGTAGTTGCCGACCAGTCCGAGTACCGCCATCAACACCAGCCAGCCACCGCGCGGGCCGAGGACTTTGCGACTCGGCAGGCGTTTGGTCGCCGCCAGATAAATGAACAGGCAGCCGCCGGACACCAGCAAGCGAAACCAGGTCACCGTCACCGGGTCCATCACCAGCAGCACTTGCTTGAGCTTGATCGGCAGGATTCCCCACAGCAACGCGGTCAGCAAGGCCAGGCACAGACCATAAACCCAGCGACCCGATGAAATATGCATGCTGACCCCGAAGCCGATTGGCGAAAACGGTCATTCTAGGCTCAGACGGGAGCGCGACACAGGGACAGTTGCCAACGGGCCGCGAATGAAACTGTGCAGGTCGTACCATAAAATTGACGATATGCCGTCGATCAGCTCGCCAGGCGTGGCAAGTGGTTCATGCATAAGCTCATTGAAACCGTCACCCGCAGGAGATCGCCCATGTACGGCATGCGCGCCCAAGACAATGCCCCCGCCACCCACTTTCGTTGTGACCGCTTGTGTCGTGTGAATGGAGAGTTGTACTTCACCACGCGGGAACGCACGCTGGAGGGTCCGTTTGAAAACCGGGAAGCAGCGGTGCGTGAGATTCAAGCGTATATCGAGCGGATGCAGTTCTTGTGCATGAGCCGGTAAACCGCGGCGTCTGCATTCGCGAGCAAGCCCGCTCCCACATTTAACCGTATCCAACGTTGGAATTCGGTCAACAGTGGGAGCGGGCTTGCTCGCGAATGCGGTTGATCAGGCAACAAATCTTCCAGGTTTAACGCACCGCCTCAAACAACCCCGTAGCCCCCATCCCGCCCCCCACGCACATGGTGACGATGCCGTAGCGCAGGTTACGCCGCTGCAATTCACGCACGATGTGCCCGACCTGACGCGAGCCGGTCATGCCGAACGGATGGCCGATGGCAATCGAGCCGCCGTTGACGTTGTATTTGTCGTTGTCGATTTCCAACCGATTACGGCTGTACAGGCATTGCGAGGCGAACGCTTCGTTGAGTTCCCACAGATCAATGTCGGCAACCTGCAATCCCTTGGCCTTGAGCAACTTCGGCACCGAGAACACCGGGCCGATGCCCATCTCGTCTGGCTGACACCCGGCCACGGCAAAACCGCGGAAGAAGGCTTTGGGCTTGAGCCCCAGCGCCAGGGCTTTTTCCAGGCTCATCACCAGGGTCATCGAAGCGCCGTCGGACAGCTGCGACGAGTTGCCAGCGGTCACCGAGCCGTCTTCGGCAAACACCGGTTTCAACCCGGCCAGGCTTTGCAGCGTGGTATCCGGGCGGTTGCAGTCGTCGTGATCGACGATGCCGTCGAGAATCTGCACTTGACCGGTGGCCTTGTCTTCAACGCGATACTTCACCGCCATCGGCACGATTTCATCGTTGAACAACCCGGCGGCCTGCGCCAGGGCGGTACGTTGCTGGCTTTGCAGGGCGTACACATCCTGGTCCTGGCGACTGACGTCGTAACGACGCGCGACGATTTCGGCGGTCTGGCCCATGGGGAAATAGATGCCCGGTACCTGCTCCTTCAGCAGCGGGTTGATCAGGTTGTCGGTGTTGACGCTTTTCATGGTCAGGCTGATCGACTCGACGCCACCGGCGACGATGATGTCGCTGCAACCCGAAGCGATCTGATTGGCGGCAATGGCGATGGCCTGCAAGCCCGATGAACAGAAGCGGTTAAGGGTCATGCCACCGGTGCCGATGCCCAGATGCGATAGCACCGCGACGTTGCGGCCGATGTTGAAGCCCTGGGCGCCTTCGTTGGAGCCGGCGCCGACGATGCAATCCTCGACACTGGCCGGGTCGACGTCATTGCGCGTGAGCAACGCATTGACACAGTGGGCCGCCATGTCGTCCGGACGGGTCATGTTGAACTTGCCGCGAAAGGATTTGGCCAGGCCGGTCCGTACGCTGTCGACGATCACCACTTCACGCATGGCATACACCTCATTGTTGTTGTCAGTCAGGAGTTGGACCGAGCATAAGTCCACCCTATGACTGACCGCGACAATCATTCACCTCGCGTATGCGTAGCCATCGGTTCAGCGCTTGCGTTTTCGCAGCTTCTTCTCGCGTTTGTCGGACTTTTCGAAGGCCTCTTCCAGCGCCTGGTTAAGGGTGCGCAGGACCTTGACCCGCGCCCAGCGCTTGTCATTGGCTTCCACCAAGGTCCACGGTGATATCTCGGTGCTGGTGCGATCGACCATGTCGCCGACAGCGGTGCGGTAATCGTCCCACTTGTCGCGATTGCGCCAGTCGTCTTCGGTGATCTTGAAACGCTTGAAGGGGATTTCTTCACGCTCCTGGAAGCGCTCCAGTTGGGTCTGTTTGTCGATGGCCAGCCAGAACTTGACCACGATCACCCCGGCGTCGGCGATCTGCTCTTCGAAGTCGTTGATCTCACCGTAGGCGCGCAACCAATCCGCCTTGCTGCAATAGCCTTCGATGCGCTCCACCAGCACCCGGCCATACCAGGAGCGATCGAATACGGTGAATTTGCCCCGCGCCGGAATATGCCGCCAGAACCGCCAGAGATACGGTTGGGCCCGTTCTTCCTCGGTAGGCGCGGCGATCGGCACGATGTCGTACTGGCGCGGGTCGAGTGCCGCTGCCACCCGACGAATTGCCCCGCCCTTGCCTGCCGCGTCATTGCCTTCGAACAATGCAATCAACGCGTGACGACGCATGCGCTTGTCGCGCATCAACCCGGAAAACCGTGCCTGCTCGGTAATCAGTTGTTCTTCGTAATCGTCCTTGTCCAGACTCAGGGTCATGTCCAGGCTATCGAGCAAATTCACCTGATCGACGCTGGGGGACAAGGGCGCGGCACTGACTTTGTCCGGGTGAATCCTGGGTCGTTTCAGCGCGTTTTGCAGGCCATCGAGCAAGATCTTGCCAACCGCCAGGCTCCGGTAATGCGCGTCCACGCCGGCGATCACATGCCACGGCGCATAGTCGCGACTGGTGCGGCGCAATACCCGTTCGCCGTACTTGACGAATTTGTCGTAGGTCGCGGATTGCTGCCAGTCCAGCGGGCTGATTCGCCAGCTATGCAGCGGGTCATCGGCCAACGCCTTGAGCCGCGCTTTCATTTGTTTTTTGGAGAGGTGAAACCAGAACTTGAAGATCAGCGCGCCTTCGTCGCAGAGCATTTTCTCCAACCGCTCGGCCCCGTTGATGCTTTGATCGAGTCGCGGATCCTTGAACAAACCATGAACCCGTCCCTGTAGCATCTGGCTGTACCAGTTGCCGAAGAAAATCCCCATGCGTCCCTTGGCCGGGAACATCCGCCAGTAGCGCCAGGCGGGTGGGCGCGCCAGTTCTTCGTCGGTCTGCTGGTCGAACGTGCGGACCTCGATCGAGCGCGGGTCCATCCACTCGTTGAGCAACTTGACCGTCTCGCCCTTGCCGGCCCCTTCAATGCCGTTGATCAAAATGATCACTGGAAAACGGTGTTGTTGCCGAAGTTCGAACTGCGCTTCGAGCAAAGCTTCACGCAGGGCCGGCACTTCGGCGTCATAGGTTTCTTTGTCGATGGTATGACCGATTTCGGCAGATTCGAACATGGAGCAGCTCCTTCCAGGATTGAGCAAGACTAGCGGATTGGGCAGGTAGTCATCAGAGAAATTCCCTGGGGAGCTTTTTGTGGCGAGGGGGGGGCCGCACAACCTGTAGGAGCGAGGCTTGCCCGCGAAGAATTCACCGCGGTTTTTCAGGTATTACGCGTCATCGTTCTTTGCGGGCAAGCCTCGCTCCTACAGGATTTTGGATCAAGCACTGCGGCAGCGATCGGCTAGAATGGCCACCTTGTCGTTGCCGAGCCTGCCATGAAACCTGTATTGCCCCACGCCCAGCTCGACTGGGACGACCAAGGTCGCCCGCGTTCGCAGGTGTTCGATGATGTGTATTTTTCCGACCAGTCGGGCCTTGAAGAAACCCGCTACGTGTTTCTGCAGCAAAACGATTTGCACGAGCGTTTCGCCGCATTGCCGGCAAGCGGTCGATTGGTGATTGGCGAAACCGGGTTCGGGACCGGGCTGAATTTTCTCTGTGCCTGGCAGTTGTTCGAACAGCACGCGGTGGCCGGTGCGCGACTGCATTTTGTCAGCGTCGAAAAGTACCCGCTGAGCGCTCCCGATCTGCAACGGGCCCTGGCGCTATGGCCGGAACTCAAGCCGTTTGCCGATCAATTGCTGGCGCAATACGTCGCGATCCATCAGGGCTTTCAGCGTCTGGTGCTGGACAACGGCCGCGTCACCCTGACCTTGCTGATCGGCGATGCACCTGAGCAGTTGCCGCAACTGGATGCGCAAATCGACGCCTGGTTTCTCGACGGTTTCGCCCCGGCGAAAAACCCCGACATGTGGACCGCCGAATTGTTTGCCGAACTGGCGCGCCTGGCGGCACCCGGCTCGACCATCAGCACCTTTACCAGCACCGGCTGGGTACGCCGTTTGCTGAATGCGGCGGGTTTCAAGATGAAGCGCACGCCGGGCATCGGCCATAAATGGGAAATTCTGCGGGGCACGTTCCTCGGTTGGCCCGAAGAGACCGCTAAACCGACCTCGGCAAAACCATGGTTCGCTCGCCCGCAGCCACTGACCGGCGAACGCCGCGCCCTGGTGATCGGTGCCGGGCTGGCCGGTTGCGCCAGTGCCGCCAGCCTGGCCGCGCGGGGTTGGCAAGTGAGCCTGCTGGACCGCCACGAAGCACTGGCGCAGGAAGCCTCGGGCAATCCTCAGGGCGTGCTGTACCTCAAGCTTTCGGCTCACGGCACGGCATTGTCGCAATTGATCGTCAGCGGTTTTGGTTACACCCGACGTTTGCTGGAACAACTGCAGCGTGGCGTCGACTGGGACGATTGCGGGGTCTTGCAACTGGCCTTCAATGCCAAGGAAGCCGAGCGTCAGGCGCAATTGGCAACGGCCTTTTCACCGAGCCTGGTGCACCTGCTCGATCAACCCCAGGCCCAGGCCCGGGCCGGCATCGAATTGGCCCACGGCGGCTTGTTCTACCCTGAAGGCGGTTGGGTTCATCCACCCGCGTTGTGCCAGTGGCAGGCGTCCTCAACGAACATCCAGTGGCTGCCCCATCGCGACGTGCTGGAACTGCGCAAGGTCGATGATCAGTGGCAGGCCTGGGACGGCGATGCATTGCTGGCCAGTGCGCCGGTGGTGATTCTGGCCGGCGCCGCCGAGATCAAGCGTTTTCCACACAGCGCCGACCTGCCCCTCAAACGCATTCGCGGCCAGATCACCCGACTGGCACAAACCCCTGAAAGCCAGCGCCTGGCGACCGTCGTCTGCGCCGAAGGCTATGTAGCGCCCGCACGCCTGGGCGAACACACACTTGGCGCCAGCTTCGATTTCAAAAGCGATGAGCTGACCCCGACCGTCGCCGAACACCTCGGCAATCTGGCATTGCTCGAGGAAATCTCCACTGACCTGGTCGCCCGTCTGCATGTTCCAGACCTGGACCCGCAGCGACTGGAAGGACGCGCGGCATTCCGCTGTACCAGCCCCGACTATCTGCCGATCGTCGGACCGTTGGCCAACCAGGCCGCCTTCGCCGAGGCCTATGCCGCACTGAGCAAAGATGCCCGGCAAGTGCCCGATGTTCTCTGCCCATGGCTCGAGGGGTTTTACGTCAACAGCGGTCACGGCTCTCGCGGTTTGATCACCGCGCCGTTGTCTGGCGAGCTGTTGGCGGCATGGCTTGAAAACGAGCCGTTGCCGCTGCCTAGAACAGTCGCCGAAGCCTGCCATCCCAACCGTTTTGCCTTGCGCCAATTGATCCGCGGAAAAGCCTGACCCACAGCCTTATAACTTATCGGTCTAAAACTCCAGGGATTCACGTGGGTCAGTTTCTGAGTACCCGCCGTTTTTGGCGGGTATCGATTGACCCTCCCCAACGGAAAAACCGGTAAGGACTTATGTGCGGATTAGCTGGAGAATTACGTTTCGACCATCAACCTGCGGACCTCGCAGCCATCGAACGAATCACCCATCACCTGGCCCCTCGCGGCCCTGATGCGTGGGGCTTCCACAGCCAGGGGCCGATTGCCCTCGGCCATCGGCGCCTGAAAATCATGGACCTGTCGGACGGCTCGGCACAGCCGATGATCGACAACCAACTGGGCCTGACCCTGGCCTTCAACGGCGCGATCTACAACTTCCCGGAACTGCGCACTGAGCTTGAAAGCCTCGGTTACGCCTTCTATTCCGGCGGCGACACCGAAGTGCTGCTCAAGGGGTATCACGCCTGGGGCGAAGCCCTGTTGCCCAAACTCAATGGCATGTTCGCCTTCGCCATTTGGGAGCGCGACGCCAAGCGTCTGTTCATTGCCCGCGACCGTCTCGGCGTGAAGCCGTTGTACCTCTCGCGCACCGGCCAACGCCTGCGCTTTGCCTCGGCCCTGCCGGCCTTGCTCAAGGGCGGCGACATCAACCCGATTCTCGATCCGGTGGCGCTCAATCATTATCTGAACTTTCATGCGGTGGTTCCGGCTCCGCGCACCTTGCTGGCGGGCATCGAGAAACTGCCCCCGGCGAGCTGGATGCGCATCGACGCAGACGGCACCACCGAGCAGAAAACCTGGTGGACCCTGCCCTACGGCCCAAATGCCGACGAACTGAACCTGACCCTCGAAGACTGGCGCGATCGCGTGCTCGACAGCACCCGTGATGCGGTGGCGATTCGTCAACGGGCGGCGGTGGACGTTGGCGTGTTGCTTTCCGGCGGCGTCGATTCGAGTCTATTGGTGGGCCTGTTGCGTGAAGTCGGGGTCGAAGACTTGTCGACCTTTTCCATCGGTTTCCAGGATGCCGGCGGCGAGCGTGGTGACGAGTTCCAGTATTCGGACCTGATCGCCAAGCACTACGGCACACACCATCACCAACTGCGCATCGACGAAAAAGAGATCATCGAGCAACTGCCCGCGGCGTTCCGCGCCATGAGCGAGCCGATGGTCAGCCATGACTGCATCGCGTTCTATTTGCTGTCTCGCGAAGTGGCCAAGCACTGCAAGGTGGTGCAAAGCGGCCAGGGCGCGGACGAGTTGTTCGCCGGGTATCACTGGTATCCGCAGGTGGACGGTGCGAGCGATCCGTACGCGGCGTATCGCGATGCGTTTTTTGACCGCAGCTACGCCGACTACGCCGCCACGGTGCAGCCGAAATGGCTGACGGCCAACGACGCGGCCGGCGACTTCGTGAAGGAACATTTCGCACAGCCCGGTGCCGACGCAGCCGTGGACAAAGCCCTGCGCCTGGACAGCACCGTGATGCTGGTGGATGACCCGGTCAAACGCGTCGACAACATGACCATGGCCTGGGGTCTGGAAGCGCGTACGCCGTTTCTCGACTATCGCCTGGTGGAATTGTCGGCGCGGGTGCCGGGCAAATTCAAGCTGCCGGATGGCGGTAAGCAAGTCTTGAAAGAAGCGGCGCGGCTGGTCATTCCGAGTGAAGTGATCGACCGCAAAAAAGGTTACTTCCCGGTCCCCGGCCTCAAGCATTTGCAGGGCGACACGCTGAACTGGGTGCGTGAACTGCTGCTCGATCCGAGTCAGGATCGTGGCCTGTTCAACCCCGCCATGCTCGACCGCCTGCTGACCGATCCACAAGGTCAACTGACCCCGTTGCGCGGCTCCAAGCTGTGGCAATTGGCAGCCCTGAACCTGTGGCTCAGTGAACAAGGAATCTGATCGATGAAACCTCACGCCACGGCTT
The DNA here is from genome assembly GCF_044746425.1 of Pseudomonas sp. NPDC086112. NCBI lineage: Bacteria > Pseudomonadati > Pseudomonadota > Gammaproteobacteria > Pseudomonadales > Pseudomonadaceae > Pseudomonas > Pseudomonas sp. NPDC086112. Next base: position 25,596 of record NZ_JBIVCD010000031.1, read on the forward strand.
ATAGCCAACGCTTGTTGCGCGGTCAGACGCCCTCTTACGAACGCTTGCAGGCGCGCCTGGCCGAAGACGGCAGTGAATTGGGCGCCGCGCCAATTGCGGTGCATTGCGGTTGGGGCCGGTTGCTGATCGGCCATACATTTCCCGATGCGGCGAGCCTTGCCCAAGAGTTGCTCAATGAGCAGCCTGGTGAGCGGGACATTGCCTTGTACGTTGCCGCGCCCCAGCAAGTGCTGGGGCTGGAGCCGGCGCAGTTGTTTCTCGACCCGTCCGACACCTTGCGCCTGTGGTTCAGCGATTACCGCCAGGCCACCCGGGTGTTTCGCGGTTTTCGCATCCGTCGGGCGCAAAGCGAGGCGGACTGGCAGGCTGTCAATCAGCTGTATCAGGCACGCGGCATGCTGCCCATTGATGCGAATTTGCTGACGCCTCATCCCCAGGGCGGCCCGGTTTACTGGCTGGCCGAAGATGAGGACAGCGGCACCATCATCGGCAGCGTCATGGGCCTGAATCATCACAAGGCGTTCAACGATCCGGAAAACGGCAGCAGCCTGTGGTGCCTGGCGGTCGATCCGCAATGTTCCCGTCCAGGCGTCGGTGAAGTGTTGGTGCGGCACTTGATCGAACACTTCATGAGCCGTGGCCTGAGTTACCTGGACCTGTCGGTGCTGCACAACAACCGTCAGGCGAAAAGTCTTTACGCCAAGCTCGGTTTTCGCAATTTGTCGACCTTCGCCATCAAGCGCAAAAACGGCATCAACCAGCCGTTGTTTCTCGGCCCAGGCCCCGAAGCCGAGTTCAATCCGTATGCACGGATCATCGTTGAAGAGGCTCATCGGCGCGGCATTGAGGTGCAGGTGGATGACGCGCAAGCGGGTCTGTTTACCTTGATTCACGGCAGTCGTCGGGTGCGTTGCCGCGAATCCCTGAGCGATCTGACCAGCGCCATCAGCATGACGTTGTGCCAGGACAAAAGCCTGACCCACAAGGTGCTGAAAAACGCCGGTCTTAAACTGCCCGCCCAACAACTGGCGGGGAGCGCGGACGACAACCTGGCGTTTCTCGACGAGCATCAACGGGTGGTGGTCAAACCGCTGGACGGTGAGCAAGGCCAAGGGGTGGCGGTCGATTTACGGACCATCGAAGAGGTCCAGCAAGCCATCGAAAACGCCCGCACCTTCGACAGTCGAGTGCTGCTGGAAAGCTTCCATGAAGGCCTCGACTTGCGGATTCTGGTGATCGGTTTCGAAGTGGTCGCCGCCGCCATTCGCCGGCCGGCGGAAGTGGTGGGCGATGGTCAGCATTCCATCGGTGCGCTGATCGAGGCCCAGAGCCGTCGCCGTCAGGCGGCAACCAGCGGTGAAAGCAAAATCCCGCTGGACCATGAGACCCAGCGCACCTTGCAGGGTGCAGGTTATGACTACAGCAGCATTCTGCCGGCCGGCGAGCATCTGTTCGTGCGGCGCACGGCGAATCTTCATACCGGCGGAATTCTCGAAGACGTCACGGCGATTCTGCATCCGACCTTGGTGGATGCGGCAGTGCGGGCGGCGCGGGCGCTGGATATCCCGATGGTCGGGCTCGACCTGATGGTGCCGGCCGCCGACCAGCCGGAGTATGTGTTTATCGAAGCCAATGAACGCGCCGGGCTGGCCAACCATGAACCGCAACCGACGGCCGAGCGGTTTGTGGATTTGTTGTTTCCGCATAGTCAGCCGGCGGTCCCTTAGTTATGGAGTGCCCGGACCGACGCCTTCGCGAGCAAGCCCGCTCCCACATTTGACCGCGTCCCCCTGTGGGAGCGGGCTTGCTCGCGAAAGCGGCCTCACAGGCGCTGAACATCTAACCAGACCTCCCCCTCATCGAAACCATCGATGCTCTCAACCCATCAGGAGTTTCCATGACCCGCAAAATTCCCGAACCGGATCTCAATTACCTGCAAAAAGTCCTGCTGGAAATGCTCGCCATTCCCAGCCCCACCGGGTTCACCGACACCATCGTGCGTTACGTTGCCGAACGTCTCGAAGAGTTGGGCATTCCCTTTGAGATGACCCGTCGCGGCACCATCCGCGCCACCCTCAAGGGCAAGCAGAACAGCCCGGACCGCGCCGTCTCCGCCCACCTGGACACCATTGGCGCGGCGGTTCGCGCGATCAAGGACAACGGTCGCCTGACCCTGGCGCCGGTCGGTTGCTGGTCCAGCCGTTTTGCCGAAGGCAGCCGCGTCAGTCTGTTCACCGACAACGGCGTGATCCGCGGCAGCGTGTTGCCGTTGATGGCTTCCGGACACGCGTTCAATACCGCCGTGGATGAAATGCCGATCAGCTGGGATCACATCGAATTGCGCCTGGACGCCTACTGCGCCACCCGCGCCGATTGCGATTCGCTGGGGATCAGCGTCGGCGATTTCGTCGCCTTCGACCCGTTGCCGGAGTTCACCGAAAGCGGCCACATCAGCGCCCGTCACCTCGACGACAAGGCCGGCGTTGCCGCACTGCTGGCGGCGCTGAAAGCCATTGTCGACAGTGGCGAAGAACTGATGATCGACTGCCATCCACTGTTCACCATCACCGAAGAAACCGGCAGCGGTGCAGCGGCGGCCCTGCCTTGGGACGTCAGCGAATTCGTCGGCATCGACATCGCGCCGGTCGCGCCCGGCCAGCACTCCAGCGAACACGCGGTGAGCGTGGCGATGCAGGATTCCGGCGGGCCTTATGACTATCACTTGTCGCGCCACCTGCTGCGCCTGGCCAGCGACAACGAACTGCCGGCGCGCCGCGACCTGTTCCGCTATTACTTCAGCGATGCTCACTCCGCCGTCACTGCCGGCCACGACATTCGCACCGCCCTGCTCGCCTTCGGCTGCGATGCCACCCACGGTTACGAGCGCACCCACATCGACAGCCTCGCCGCCCTCAGCCGCCTACTCGGCGCCTACATCCTCAGCCCGCCGGTGTTCGCCAGCGATGCACAACCGGCCAAGGGCTCCCTGGACCGGTTCAGTCATCAGATCGAACACGAGACGCAGATGGAAAGTGACACGCGGGTGCCGTCGGTGGATAGCTTGATTGGGCAGCGTTCGGAGAGCTGACTCATTCCTTGAGGTATTGGGTGTCTGGTCTATCGCCTTCGCGGGCAAGCCTCGCTCCTACGGATCTATGTCACGCGCAATATCCCGCACGACACCGACGGATCTGTGTCATGCGCAATATCCCGCACGACGCATACCTGTAGGAGCGAGGCTTGCCCGCGAAGGCGGTAGATCAGGCGCCACATGAGCCCCAGGCTAGCCGCAACCCTTCATTCGCCGTAGCATCGCGCCATTGTTTAGCCGAGGTGCCTTATGCTGATCCCCCACGACCAACTTGAAGTCGACACGCTGACCCGCCTGATCGAGGATTTCGTGACCCGCGACGGCACGGACAATGGCGATGACACACCGCTGGAAACCCGCGTGTTGCGTGTTCGTCAGGCATTGACCAAGGGCCAGGCGCTGATCGTCTTCGATCCGGAAAGCGAGCAATGCCAGTTGATGCTCAAGCACGACGTGCCCAAGCACCTGTTCGACTGAGGCCCTTAACGGGCTTTGGCTTTGGCCTGCTGGATCTGGATGCGCTCATAGACTTCGGCGCGATGTACGTTGACCTGCTGCGGCGCTTCAACACCGAAGCGCACGCTGCTTCCGTTGACGGCGAGAACCCGCACGGAAATGTTGTCACCAATGGAAATCAACTCGCCCACAACGCGACTGAGTACAAGCATGGCATTCATCCTTCAGGGTTACCGGCCCTTGAAGATGCCCGGCGCGTAGCGGGTCTTCAATGCAACGGCAGCAAAACAGTCTTGCCCTACAGCCCAGGAGGCTTCGCCCTGACGGACGTGTCCGACAAACCGGTTGAATGAAGGACCGATCCTTCAGGAAGCGGAAAAGCGCGGGCCAAACAGGATGACGCTCGCCCCGATCACACACAGCGCCACGCCAATCCAGTCCGAGCCCAGCGGACGAATCCGCTCGACCACCGCCAGCCAGCCGATCGACGCAATGATGTAGATGCCACCGTAGGCGGCATAGGCGCGGCCGGCGTAGCTCGCTTCGACCCGGGTCAGCAGTACCGCGAACAGGATCAGGCTGAGCAACGCCGGGATGATCCACCAAGCGCTCTTACCTTGGCGCAACCACATCCAGAAGGCGAAGCAGCCGGCGATTTCAAACAGCGCGGCGAGGAAAAACCACAGGTAATTGAGCATGCAGATGTCTCGTGAGGATGACCGGTTGCGGCCACCCTAACGACGGTCTTGCGCACGGGCAAGTTCAGCTTGCGGATTGTTTGGCCTTGGCGCGCATTTTGTCGGCCATCACGGTCATTTCGTTGTAGAGCAACTGCGGATCTTTTTGCTTGATCGCCCAGGCCACACGGCCCTGTTCGTGAGGCAGAATCAGGAATTCGCCGGCAGCGACCTGCTGATAGATGTAATCGGCAATGTCGGCAGCGGTGATCGGCGAGCTTTCCAGCAACTTGCCGACCTGGGCTTTCATGGCCGGAGTCGGGCCGCGGAAAGAGTCCAGCAAGTTGGTCTGGAAGAACGAGGGGCAGACCACATGCACGCTGACTTCCTCGTGGGCCAGTTCGATCAACAGACTTTCGGACAAAGCCACCACACCCGCCTTGGCCACGTTGTAGTTGCTCATGGCCGGACCTTGCATCAGTGCGGCCATCGAGGCGATGTTGATGATCTTGCCTTTGCTTTTCTCCAGCAGCGGCAGGAAGGCCTTGCAGCCCTTGACCACACCCATCAGGTTGATCGCGATCTGCCAGTCCCAGTCTTCCAGCGACAATTCACTGAAGAACCCGCCCGAGGCCACGCCGGCGTTGTTAACGATGACGTCGATGCCGCCGAACTTCTCTTCACAGGCTTGGGCGAACGCCGTCAGTTGGCTGTAGTCACGCACATCACAACGCTGAATAAAACCATCACCGCCGGCTTCGCGAACCAGCTTCAGGGTTTCTTGCAGGCCGGGTTCACTGACATCCGACAAGGCCAGCTGCCAGCCTTCACGCGCCCAGCGCAGCGCGATTTCGCGACCCAGGCCTGAGCCCGCGCCAGTGATCATCATGCGATTTTGCATAGCAAACAGCCTTGTTGTTCCGGGGAAGATGCACCGAGTGTAGCGAAGGATAATGCGCGACCCACGCTCCATCAGATTGCTGAATGGCCAGCAATGAACCACGGCGCGGTCCGGTTGTTTCAACGTTGAGACGCAGTAAAAGAAATAAACGTACTTGCCAAATACATTAAAAAAACCTGGAATTTTTCTTCATATCCATGAGTCGGATTTTGTAAGCAGCTAGGATTAATACAAGTCCAGCTGATGGCTAAAAGCTAAAACGCTAGGTCAACCACAACGCTTCCAACAAGGAAACAGACATGGGCACAATTCTTATCGTTATTCTTATCCTGTTGTTGATAGGTGGCTTGCCGGTCTTCCCACACTCCAGAAGTTGGGGTTACGGCCCGTCAGGTATCATCGGCGTGGTGTTGGTGGTGCTATTGATCCTGCTGCTGCTTGGCAAGATATAAAGGTTTTGCCGGCAAAAAAAGAGGCCCTGCGAAGGGCCTCTTTTTTATTGCGCCAAAAATTGGTCTGGTCTATTGCGCCAAAAATTGGTCTGGCTTGCCGTCAACTACACCGGCGGTGTTATCGATGAGGCTTTTGGTGGCCGTCTGGATGAACGATTCGAGCTTTTGCTTGAGCGCCGCTTCGTCAGCCGATGCCGGGATCACCTCACCTTTGGGATTGGCGCCCAGTTCATATTGATACAACTTCGGTGGCATCTCTTTGGGCAGTACCAGCACGCGATCCCCGGTGAGCAATGCAACCGTCTGATCGCTGCCCGACGGCTTGATCACGCCAAAACCCTTGTCGCCTTCCGGCAGGTTCAGCAAGTCGCGCCCCCAGCATTGTTGAATCACCTCTCCACCAATACGGCCCATGATGGTCGGCACGATGTCGATCTGGGTGCCGACGGTATGGTCGACCTGGCCGAATTTTTCCTGGACGCCCGGCCCAATCAGCAGCATCGGCACGTTGAAACGACCCAGGTCCATTTCAGTGATCTGCTGTTCGTTGCCAAAACCGTGGTCGCCGACCACCACAAACAGGGTTTCCTTGAAATACGGCTCTTTGCGGGCCTGTTCGAAGAATTGACCCAACGCCCAGTCGGAATAGCGCATGGCGGTCAAGTGTTCGTTGAGGCTGCCGCGATCGGTCACAGGCTTCACCGGCAATGGCGTCGGCAAAGCGTACGGCGTGTGGTTGGACAGCGTTTGCAGCAAGGCATAGAACGGCTTCTTGTCCTTGCCATCGCGGGCCTTCAATTCTTCCAGGCCACGGTTGAACATGTCCTGGTCGGACACGCCCCAGGTCGGATCGGAGAACACCGGGTTGACGAAGTCATTACGCCCGATGAAGTTGGTCATGCCCTGGTTGCTGAAGAAGCCCGACTGGTTGTCCCAGGCGAAGTCGCCGTTATAGACGTACACATCGTCGTAGTCACGGGCGCTGAGCAACTGCGGCAGGCCGGACAGTTTGTGGCTGCCTTCAGGCGTCTGCATCAGGTATTCGAAACCCGGCAAGTTCGGGAAGCAGGCCATGGTGGCGAACATGCCCTGGTGGGTATGGGTACCGTTGGAGAAGAAACGATCGAACAACAGGCCTTCTTTCGACAGTTTGTCGAAGTACGGCGTGATTTCACCCGGACGACCCAGAGCGCCCACCGAGTGACCGGCGAAGCTTTCCATCAGGATCACCACGACGTTCTTGATCGGCAGTGTCTTGTTGGTGTCGGGGCTGAAATTGCGACGCACCGCGGCGGTCTCGGGATCGACCAGCTTGTCACTCGGGGTCAACAACAAATCGCGCACGGTCTGCTGGGCCAGGGGCTGTGGCAGTGTGGCTTTCCAGACATTGTCGCGATGTTCGGACAGCCGGCTCTTGGCCGCTGCGATCAACGACAGCGTGCCGTTGAGGCCCAACTGATTGGCGAAGTTGGAGTCGGTGGTGTAAACGTCACCCCAACGCAGCGGCGGGCCTTGACGCAGAGTGCCACGAGCGGCGACCACGCAGACCAACAGGCAGACCACGAATACCACGCCACGCGCATACCACGGAGCGACCTGCCGCGTACTGATACTGCCACCGCTGAACGGCCCGCGAGGACGCGTGGCGCGGTCGGCGCCCTTGAACGCAAGCGTCAGAATCAACGTGCCCACGGCCCAGGCCAGCAGGTAGCGAACCACCGGAAAACCGTACCAGAGCATGCTCACCACGGTTTTCGGGTCTTCTTTCACGTACTGGAAGACCAGACCGTTGAGGCGCTGGTGGAACTCGCGGTAAAAGTCCATCTCCATCAGGCCGAGGAACAGCGCAATGCTCGAGACAACGGTCAGCCACAGCCGGAAAAACCCCCGGGCGGCCATCGCCCTGGCGCTGAACAATGCCAGCACCAGCGGAATGCTGAGGTAAACCACCAGTCGCAAGTCGAAACGCAGGCCGTTGGCGAACGCTTCCAGAAAGGTCGAAGCCGGTGTGTCGAGGATCATCGAGCTGTTGTAGACCAGCAGCGCCACGCGCAGCAGGCTGAACATGACCATCATGACCAAGGCACACAATAGCGTGTAGGCCAGATGCGATTTGACGGTCGGTTGCAGCAGGCGACTAGAAGCTCGCTGCTGACTCAGGGCGTCCGGGTTTGCCATGTCGTTTTAGGACCCATTGGAAGTTGAAGTTTCAAAAATACAGCGGCGCCTTGCCTGATGCCGGTCGGTTAACCTGTGGGAGCGGGCTTGCTCGCGAAGGCGGCGGCACAGTCGACATTGATGTCGTCTGACACACCGCTTTCGCGAGCAAGCCCGCTCCCACATGGATTTAGCTGACCGGCATCAGCTGTCTCGCCCTCTGTTGGCCATCCTCGGCCCCGGGGCTTGCGCTGCGCAAATGTTGCACGATCAACCGAGGTATTACCATTGATTACTGACCCACAGGCCCCGACTGTCGCTTGCAGCGTTCTGGGACAAGAGACGTGACGCAAAGTTGCGGAGGCGGACTGGTTGGGGCGCGAGTGAATTGTCTTGGACGCTTTGTGAAAATTTCGTTCAACGCATATCCAGAAACAAAATAAAGCCCCGCCCCTTGGCAAAAAACGCAAACGCCCCGATCAAAAATCGGGGCGCTGATGAACGGGCATTATCAAAAGTATACGCGGTTACTTCTCTGCGCGTTCTTTCAGGGCTTTGAGGGTGTTGAACGGCGCATCGACCACAAACTTGTTGGCCAACCACGACGGCACGCTGCCCCCGGGTTCGGTATGGGCCTGATAAGTCACTTCGACTTGATCGCCTTTAGGCACGAGCTTCCAGAATCCTTTGACCTGGGCGACCCGTACAAAACCTTTTTCTTCCGGAACGTACTTGGGCTGCCCTTCCAACTCGCGGGTCAGGCTGCCATCGGCGCCTTCAACAGTGGTGACATGCAATACGGAGTCGCGAGGAGTGACCGGCCAAGGGGTATTGAACTGGGTGTAGGTCCAGCTCTGGTTACCTTCATGTTTGAGCAACTTCTGAGTCTTGCACTCGTGAATCCATGCACAGGCACCCGGCACGTCTTCCTGCAATGCACGCAGTTTGGCCATGGTGGTCTTCATGACGGTCACGCCACGGTACGCCTTGTATTGGGAACCGGCCACTTCACTCAAGGACACCTTGATGCCCTGTTCTTCCTTGGCGGTTTTCCATTCTTCGGCCTGGGCCGTGGAGGCCAGTAAAACCGTCAAACCACACAGCACAGCCATACGATGCAGCGAACCCATAGTCTTATTCCTTATTGTTGAAAGTTCCGTTCGTTGAACACATCACGCGGCCGTCATTTGCTCCCACCAGCCCAGCAACTTGATCGCTTCGTCGCTGCTGCTTCCGCAGACCTCGACATCGGCTTCAAATGCCGAACACACCGCAGGACGTTCCGGCTTGCCGAAAATGCTGCACAGGTTATCGGCAGACAGCTGTACGCAACGTTCTCCGGCGGCTTTGCCATTGGGCATTCCGGGAATCGGCGAACTGATGGAAGGGGCAATGCAACAGGCGCCACAGCCTTCACGGCATCTCATGACGACAAGCTCCTCGCGACGGGTAAAGGGACGTGGCACAGAGTAACGGCTAAAACGACTGTTTAAAATTACCTGAGCCCTGGTTTTTTCGCTCAAACGAACGTGACTGACCAGTCTCCGACAAAGCGTCTGGTCCGCGGGTCACGAATGGGAGGGATTTACTGCTTGAACTCGAATTCCAGCGCCGCGCCTTCAACTTCCCGACGCTCTTCATTGCGCAGTTGCAACTGCATTTCGTTGCTGAGCAGACGACCGTTGAGCTGGAACGGGCTGCTTTTGTCACCGAACATTTGCGGCAACAGCGCATCGTGTCGGGGCAAGGTTACCGTGCCGACCGGCTTCAATTCTTCGACCATGTCCTTGGGCAGGCTCAAGTCGAGACTTGCCGAAGGGAGTTTGGTTTTCACGACTTCACTGGCCGGTTTCGACTTGGAAGCAATGGGGGAACGTTTCTTTACCGCTGCAGCCTTCTTTTTGGCCGGCGCTGCTTTTTTGACCGGTGCCGCTTTTTTCGCGGTGGTGCTGGCTGTCGGTTTTTCCTGAACGGAAGCCGCCATGACGCCTTCCGGGTGACAGGTCATTAACAGGCAGATCAACAACCAGGCGGCAGGAAAAATCGGCTTCATGGACCCAACGGCGTGAACGGCAGAAGGCTATATGCTCGCCTGTTGGAGACGACAAGACAAGCGGCCAGTTCAAAACTGCCCGGCCGGTCAAAAACCGCTCGCCGTCTCCTGACAAAGTTGCGTCGCCAGCAAACCCAACGTCATCAATGCACGCTCGGCCTCGCGGTTCCAGGGGATGCCACAGTTCAGGCGAATGCAGTGATTGAACTGCTCGGTATTACTGAAAATCAACCCCGGCGCAATGCTGATGCCCTGCTGCAACGCACGCACATGCAGTTCCTGCGTATTCACCCGCCCTGGCAGGCTGACCCACAGAATGAAGCCGCCGGTGGGCCGGGTCATCTGCGTGCCTTCCGGGAAATACTGCTGGACCGCCAGCTGAAAAGCGCTGAGATTCTTGCGGTACTCCTGACGGATGTAGCGCAAATGCCGGTCGTAACCGCCGTTCTCCAGATAGGCCGCGATGCCCATTTGCGTGACGCTACAGGCTGAATGGGTGCTGAAGGTCTGCAAGCGCTGGATTTCCTGCTGGTACTTGCCGGCAATCATCCAGCCGATGCGCACACCGGGCGACAGGGTTTTGGAGAAGCTGGAGCAATAGATCACCCGATCCAGTCGGTCGTAGGCCTTGAGCGATTTGGTGCGACCCTGCTCGAACATCAGTTCGCCGTAAATATCGTCTTCGACGACCTGGATATCGAAATCCGAGGCCAGGCGCAGCAATTGTTTCTGCCGCTCTTCGGGCATGGTGCCGCCCAAGGGATTGCTCAGGCGCGTGGTCAGCACCAGCGCCTTGATCGACCACTGGTTGGCCGCCAATTGCAGGGCTTCGAGGCTCATGCCGGTGGCTGGATCGCTGGGGATCTCGATGACTTTCAGCCCCAGCAGGTCGGCCAGTTGCAGCAAACCGTAATAGGTCGGCGACTCGGCCGCGATCAGATCGCCCGGCCGGGTCAACACGCGCAGAGACATCTGCAACGCATCGACGCAGCCGTGGGTGATCACCACTTCCGACGGGTCGACCACCACGCCGGCGTCGCGCATGCGGATCGCCACTTGCCGACGCAACGGCTCGAAACCGGGGCTGAACATGTAGCTGAACGCCCGGGGGCTATGGAAACGGGTGACTTTGGCCAGTTGCTGATGCAGCGCCCGCACCGGCAGATAGTCAACGCTCGGTACGGCGGCGCCCAACGGGAAGACGCCTTCGCGGCGGGATTCGACCAGGACTTGCTGAATGATGCTGCTGCGCGTGACAAGGCCAGGTCGCTCGACCCGGGCGATATCCGGGGTTGGCGCCGTGAGCGCCGGCGTCTGGTGCACGTAGTAACCGGATTGCGGCCGGGCACGAATCAGCCCCTGATCTTCAAGGTTGGCGTAGGCCTGCAACACCGTTGCATGGCTGACGTTGAGCTGCGAGCTCATCTTGCGCACCGAAGGCACGCGCTCCCCCGGTTGATAAACACCGCGGCGGATGTCTTCGGCCAGTTGCTGAGCAATACGTTGGTAGAGCAAGAGATTGGTCATGACGCAGCACTCGATTTCACGGGCATTTTATTCTTGTGTGAAACAATACCGGAACAGTTTGGAAGTGTACTGGGACAGTTGTCACAATAGTCGACCGTACAGTGCATTGTCAGCAAAAACTGTACTGTTTTATGGAGAGTATTGCGCTGATTGGCAGGCACAAAAAAACCCGGCACTGCTGACAGGCCGGGTTTTCCAGTAACGCAGCCCTTAGCGAGCGGCGCCGAGCTGGCCTTTTTCGTCGGAGAACACAATTTCCACCCGACGGTTCTGTGCACGTCCACGTTCTGAGGCGTTTACGTCCACCGGGTATTCATCGCCGTAGCCTTCGACTTTGATACGTTTGTCGTCGATGCCCAGGTCCATCAGCACATCCGCCACCGATTGCGCACGGTCGCGGGACAGCTTGAGGTTTTCCTGTTTACCGCCAGTGCTGTCGGTATAGCCTTCGATCCGCACCACCCGTTTGGGGTTGAGCTGCAGGAACTGGACGATCTTCAGCACCACGCGGTTTGCCGAGCTTTTCAGCTCTGCTTCACCGGTATCGAACAGCACATCGCCCAGAGTCATCACCAGACCACGGTCGGTTTGGGTAGTCGCCAACGCCACGATCTGCTCTTCGAGCCACTTGCCCTGTTGCTGCACGCTGAGCAACTTGGACTCACGCAGGGCCAGTTGCAGGCGCTGACGCTCGAGTTCGAGCTTCGCCGCGCGTTCCTCGTTGAGCACTTGATTGGTGTGTTCCCGGGCGATTTCGCTGTAGCGCCGGCTCAGGTAGGCGTAATGCACAACGTCCGAACCGCTGCCCCAGTAACTGGACAGACGATCGGCGCGGGCCAGCGACTCACCGGCACGGATCACGTCCTTGGGCGCAATGCGCAGCACATTGGAGTCTTCCTTGACCTTCTGAAAGTCAATGCCGGCCTGCTGGATTGCGGCTTCGCTGTGTTGACCAGCGCAACCATAAAGGCTTGCGCAACCGGCCAGGATCAAGCCGCCGAGTGCTTTGGTTTTCAGGCTCATTGGGCATCTCCCAGTTGCTTGCGCAGACGAGTGATGCGGGTATTGAGCACGTTCAACTGCTCCTCACTCTTGAGGGTCAGAACCCGGGCTTCGGCCAGACGCGCGTCCAGCTCGGCCTGCTCGGCCCGCATGCGTGCATTCTTGAAGGACTGGTCGGCCATGTTGCCCTTGGCACGCTTGAACTTGTCTTCAGCCAGTTTCAGCTCTGGCACTTCGTCGGCGGTAGCACCCACGGCCTTCGCTTGTTCAAGAGCCTGTTCGGTCAGGCGTATTTGTTCATTCGGCGCCGGATCGGCTGCACAACCCGCCAGAGCCAGAACGGCCAGGGCAGCGAAAAGAGGTCGAATACTCACTAAAAATCCCTACTGTTTTGGGGTACTGACAGGTTGTGGCTGCGGTTGTGAGCGTTGCGCTTTCCAACGCTCGATATTGCGCAGCAGCGCAGCTTCCGTCAGTCCGGACGCGGGCAATTCTGTCATCTTTTTAGCCAGCTGTCCGCGCAACCAAGGATCGTTGCAGGCAGAGTTATGGGAAACCGCAAGATACAGGCCCGGTTTGTCGATGGGGTGTGGGTGGGCCATCAAGTCATCGGCCATCCCCAGCGTTTGCACCAGGGCCATGCCCGAGTAGCGTCCGGCGAGGACAAATTCCACCTCGTTCAGCAGCAACTTCTGAAAGGCCTGGGTCAGATTGGGCGTGCGCACCAGGGTCAATTGCTGCTCGGCGAAAGTGCTAAATGACGTTGTTACTCGAGCCTTTTCCGACAAGGCGCCGGGATGACCGTGAAGGTCCTCCGCTTCGTTGTAGACCAGTAACGAATCGTTGCGAGTCCAGACCAGGTAATCGTTCTCCAGCAGCGGTGGATGGATGTAATCCAGATTTTCCAGCTCACTGACCGTCAACGGCGCATCGGCCAGCATGTCCATGCGCCCGCTGCGCACTTCGTCCAGGGCCTGGGAGCGTTTGCCGGCGTAAAGCAGTTCGACCTTGATGCCCAACTCCCCCGCCACTTGCTGCAACAGGTCGGCGCTGGCGCCTATCAGGTACTTGGGGTTTTGCGGGTCTTGCCACAGATACGGCGGCGCGTCCGGGCTGCCGGTCACCACCAGGCGCTCACATTTGCCCGTGGCTATGGATAGCCCCGGCAACAGCGTCAGCCCCAGCAGTAATGACCAGCCACACACGCGGCGTAAATCCATGGCGAAACACCCCTCAAAGAACAAAAAAAAGCCCGACCAAAAGGTCGGGCTCTTTATAAGTCAAGCCGCCGGATTAGACCAGCTTCTCGAACTCGGGGATGGCTTCGAACAAATCCGCCACCAGGCCGTAATCGGCCACCTGGAAGATCGGCGCTTCTTCGTCCTTGTTGATCGCAACGATCACTTTGGAGTCTTTCATGCCGGCCAGGTGCTGGATCGCGCCGGAAATACCGACCGCAATGTACAGCTGTGGAGCAACGATCTTGCCGGTCTGACCGACCTGCATGTCGTTGGGTACAAAACCTGCGTCGACCGCGGCGCGGGAAGCGCCGACGGCAGCGCCCAGCTTGTCGGCCAGGGCGTACAGGTGCTTGAAGTTGTCGCCATTCTGCATGCCGCGACCGCCGGAAACGACGATTTTGGCAGCGGTCAGTTCCGGACGATCGGACTTGGCCAGTTCTTCGCCAACGAAGCTCGAAGTGCCCGCGTCGTGAGCAGCGGCAACGGCTTCAACAGCCGCCGAACCACCTTCAGCGGCAACCGGGTCGAAACCGGTGGCACGCACGGTGATCACTTTGACCGCAGCGTTCGATTGAACGGTTGCGATCGCGTTACCGGCATAGATCGGGCGCTTGAAAGTGTCAGCGCTTTCGACCGAGATGATCTCGGAGATCTGGTCAACGTCCAGCTGAGCGGCAACGCGCGGCAGAATGTTTTTGCCGTTGGAAGTCGCAGCAGCCAGGATGTGGCTGTAGCCCTTGCCCAACTCGGCTACCAGCGGCGCGACGTTTTCCGGCAGTTGATGAGCGTAAGCGGCGTTGTCGGCCACCAGCACTTTCGCCACACCCGCGATTTTCGCAGCGGCTTCAGCCACGGCGCCAGCGCCCTGACCTGCAACCAGAACGTGGATATCACCGCCGATTTTGACGGCAGCAGCCACGGTGTTCAGCGTGGCCGGAGCCAGTACTTTGTTGTCGTGTTCAGCAATAACCAAGATAGTCATTTAGATTACCTTCGCTTCGTTCTTGAGTTTTTCAACCAGTTCAGCCACCGACTTGACCTTGATACCCGCGCTGCGTGCCGCCGGCGCTTCGACTTTCAGGGTCTTGTTGGTGGAGGCGGTGGAAACGCCCAAAGCGTCCGGAGTCAGCACTTCGAGAGGCTTCTTCTTGGCTTTCATGATGTTTGGCAGAGACGCGTAGCGCGGCTCGTTCAAACGCAGGTCGGTGGTGACAATGGCCGGCAGTTTCAGGGAAACCGTCTGCGCGCCGCCGTCGATTTCACGGGTCACGGCAACGCTGTCGCCCGACACTTCGACTTTCGAAGCGAACGTACCCTGACCGTAGCCGCTCAATGCAGCGAGCATCTGGCCAGTCTGGTTGTTGTCGCTGTCGATGGCTTGTTTGCCAAGGATCACCAGCTGAGGCTGTTCCTTGTCGACAACAGCTTTCAACAACTTGGCAACCGCCAGGGAAGTCAGATCTTCAGCGGATTCGACGAGGATGGCGCGGTCGGCACCCAGAGCCAGCGCGGTGCGCAGTTGCTCTTGAGCGGTGGACGGGCCGATGGAGACGACGACGATTTCAGTCGCAACGCCTTTCTCTTTCAGACGTACGGCTTCTTCCACTGCGATTTCGCAGAATGGGTTCATCGACATCTTGACGTTAGCGAGGTCGACGCCGGAATTGTCCGCCTTGACACGAACCTTGACGTTGTAATCCACAACGCGTTTGACAGCTACAAGAACCTTCATGGATTCCTCGTTACTCTCCGGTGAAAAGAAAGTCGCCTAGGCGAACCTGGCGGTTGATGCTCATCGGCGCAAGGGCACCTCTAAAAACGCTGGCAGGTGTAAAGGGTGAACCTTGCTCACGAGGCGGATAACCGTTCGTCAGTGGTGACTGACGAGTCATTCATTATCGTGGCGTGTAAACTGCGCGAAAAACCTGCGCCGCGCATCACCTTGTACTGCCATCGCCCTGTCTTTAGAGGTGCTCTTGAAACCAACAGTCAGCCTACGGCGAGCGCAAAACCGCCCGTATCTTGACCGGAACGCCTATTCCGGTCAATACGGCAAAATGGCCACTCATAAGCCGCGGTGACTTTGATTTATCTGGCTTTGAGCCAATTCAAACAAACGTTTGTATTGGACGCTAGGAGTGGTGTAGATATAATGCGCCACCTAGAGAGAAAGGTGGGTCATCCATTGTCCCTTTCGGCCGTTGCCGGAGGAAATAATGGATGCAACGCCAAACCTCCAATTAGAAAAAAACTGTTGAGCCTTGAGTAGGAGATAGCCTGTGGAACGCGAATACATGGAATTCGACGTGGTCATCGTCGGTGCCGGCCCCGCTGGCCTGTCCGCCGCCTGCCGTTTGAAGCAGAAGGCCGCCGAAGCCGGTAAGGAAA
>NZ_JBIVCD010000031.1:41550-76186 GCF_044746425.1 Pseudomonas sp. NPDC086112
GTCTGCGTGGTCGAAAAAGGCTCCGAAGTCGGTGCTCACATCCTGTCCGGTGCCGTGTTCGAACCACGCGCCCTGAACGAACTGTTCCCGGACTGGAAAGAACTCGGCGCGCCGCTGAATACGCCAGTCACACGCGATGACATCTTCGTTCTGAAAAACGCCGACAGCGCGCAGAAGATTCCTGACCTCTTTGTGCCCAAGACCATGCACAACGAAGGCAACTACATCATCTCCCTGGGCAATCTGTGCCGCTGGCTGGCTCAGCAGGCCGAGAACCTGGGCGTGGAAATCTACCCGGGTTTCGCCGCCCAGGAAGCACTGTTCGACGAGAACGGCGTGGTTCGCGGGATCATCACCGGTGATCTGGGCGTTGACCGCGAAGGCAATCCGAAAGAAGGCCTGTACACCCCGGGCATGGAACTGCGTGCCAAGTACACGCTGTTCGCCGAAGGTTGCCGCGGCCACATCGGCAAGCAACTGATCAAGCGCTTCAACCTCGACAGCGAAGCCGACGCCCAGCACTACGGCATCGGCCTGAAAGAAATCTGGGAAATCGACCCGGCCAAGCACCAGCCAGGCCTGGTGGTCCATACCGCCGGTTGGCCGCTGGACATCATGGGCACCGAGAACACCGGCGGCTCGTTCCTCTATCACCTGGAAAACAACCAGGTCGTGGTCGGTCTGATCGTCGATCTTTCCTACAGCAACACCTTCCTGTCGCCGTTCGACGAGTTCCAGCGCCTCAAGCATCACCCGGTGCTCAAGCAATACCTGGAAGGCGGCAAACGCATCAGCTACGGCGCGCGTGCTATCTCCAAAGGTGGCTTGAACTCGCTGCCGAAAATGGTCTTCAAGGGCGGCGCGCTGATCGGTTGCGACCTCGGCACTCTGAACTTCGCCAAAATCAAAGGCAGCCACACCGCGATGAAGTCCGGCATGCTCGCCGCTGACGCAGTGGCCGATGCGCTGTTCGCCGATCTGGACGGCACGCAAGAGCTGACCACTTACGTCGAAGCCTTCAAGAAGAGCTGGCTCTACGACGAACTGTTCGCCAGCCGCAACTTCGGCCCGGCGATTCACAAGTTCGGCGCCATCGTCGGCGGCGGTTTCAACTGGATCGACCAGAACATCTTCGGCGGCAAACTGCCATTCACCCTGCACGACACCAAGCCGGATTACGCTTGCCTGAAACTGGCGGCCGACTGCAAGAAGATCGACTACCCGAAACCGGACGGCAAGATCAGCTTCGACAAACTCAGCTCGGTGTTCATCTCGGGTACCAACCACGAAGAAGAGCAGCCTTGCCACTTGAAGCTGGCCGACGCGAGCATCCCGATCGCCAAAAACCTGCCGATGTACGATGAACCTGCCCAGCGTTACTGCCCGGCCGGCGTGTACGAAGTGGTGACCCAGGAAGACGGCGAGAAGCGCTTCCAGATCAACGCCCAGAACTGCGTTCACTGCAAGACCTGCGACATCAAGGACCCTGCACAGAACATCACCTGGGTGGCGCCGGAAGGCTCTGGCGGCCCGACTTACCCGAACATGTAAGTCGAATCGCTGAACATCAAGGCTCCCGACATGGGGGCCTTTTTGTTGCCCGAAATCCAGGCATCAACTCCCACAGGGATTTGTGGTGTATCAAGCAGCCCGCTCATCCCCGGGATTACGTTCGAAGTAACGCTTGTACTCGCGGCTGAACTGCGACGTGCTCTGATACCCCACCCGATGCGCCACCTGGGCCACGCCCAAGCCTTCGCCCAGCAACAACTGCTGGGCCCTGAGCAAGCGCAAACGCTTCAAATACTGCACCGGCGACAACAACGTGCAGCGCTTGAAATGCTCATGGAACGTCGACGCGCTCATGTTCGCGCAACTGGCCAGGGTCTCGACATTCAGCGGCTCGGTGTAATGCGCATGCAAATGACTCAGGGACGCCGCGATCCGGGCGAACTGCCCCTGTTGTTCCACCAGCGCGCGCAACACATCGGCTTGCGGCCCCCGCAACGCCACGAACAACAACTCACGCAAACGCGCCGGGCCCATGATCTGGCATTCCAGCGGATCGTGCAGGCAGCGCAACAACCGCTCCACACAACCGCGCATGGCATCGTCGAGCACCGCCGAGGTCATGGACTCGGGTGTCTGTGCGGGAACCGTGCGCCCCGGCGACAGCCCCATGGCCAATACCAACTCACCGAGCATTACCCGGTCAATGGCGATGGAAACGCCCAGCATCGGGCCATCCGGCGCCGAAAACGTTTCGCACTCGAAGGGCACCGGCAACGCCTGAATCAGATAATGCCCGGCCCCGTACTCAAGCGTACGCGGGCCCAGATACGCCAACTTGCTGCCCTGGGCGATGATGACCAGGCTCGGCTCGTAGATTTGTGGGCCACGGGCCACATCACAATTGGCGCGCAAAACCTGCACTCCAGGCAATGCGGTGGGCGCGAAACCATCGCGAAGGGTCAGCGGCTGGATCAGCGAAACCAGGGTGGCATTGGCATCGAGATGACGGGTCAACAACATGAGGAAGCTCTTCAAAAAAGTCGCAAAAACGGGATGAAAGCATCATCGCAGGTCTGAACGCCAATGCGACCAATCAACGGTGCATGCCGGAGGATTAGGCATGACACCCGGAGGAATCGCCATGGCCGGCCACCCGTGCGGCGCCCAGAATTGCTCGCCTCACCTGTCACCGCTTTTGCGAGGTTCACCATGTACACCGCCATCGGATACGCCGCTCAGTCAGCCACCACTCCCCTCGCCCCGATGAAATTCGAACGCCGCAGCCCACGGGCCGACGACGTTGCGATCGACATTCTCTACTGCGGCGTCTGCCATTCCGACATTCATCAGGCACGCAACGAGTGGGGCATTGCTGTTTACCCACTGATGCCCGGCCACGAAATCGTAGGCAAAGTTACCGCCATCGGTGCGAACGTTACTAAACACAAGGTCGGCGATCTGGTCGGCGTCGGCTGCATGGTCGACTCGTGCCGCCACTGCGAAGCCTGTCAGGCGGATCTGGAGCAATACTGCCTGGAAGGTCCGACCATGACGTATGCCACCCCGGACCGGGTCGATGGCAGCAACACCATGGGTGGTTACTCCGACAGCATCGTGGTCAGCGAGCACTTTGTCGTGCGTATTCCGGAGAAACTCGACCCGGCCAGCGCCGCGCCGATTCTATGCGCCGGCATCACCACCTACTCGCCGCTCAAGCACTACGGCGTCAAGGCCGGTGACAAGGTCGGGATTCTCGGCATGGGTGGCCTCGGCCACATGGGCATCAAGTTCGCCAAGGCGATGGGCGCTGAGGTGACGTTGTTCACCCGCTCGGCGAGTAAGGCCGAAGAAGGTCGTCGCCAAGGCGCGGACCACGTGATCGTGTCCACCGACGCAGAACAGATGAAAGCCGCCGCAGGACATTTCGATTTCCTGCTGGACACCATTCCGGTGCAGCACGACCTCAATCCCTACCTCGATACCCTGCGTTTCGACGGCGTACACATTCTGGTGGGCTTGATCGAACCGATCGATCCACCGGTGCATGCTGCCAAACTGGTATTGGGTCGTCGCGTGCTGGCCGGCTCGCTGATCGGCGGCATCGCCGAAACCCAGGAAGTGCTGGATTTCTGCGCCGAGCACGGCATCACCTGCGACATCGAAATGCTCGACATCCGCCAGATCAACGAGGCTTACACCCGCATGATTGCCGGTGACGTGAAGTACCGCTTCGTGATCGACATGGCGACACTGAAGGTTTAAACCTTCAAGCCAAGCTCCGCCGACAGCCGGGCTGTGACCCCTTTGATCAGGGGAATCAGCTCGGCCATTTTTTCCAGCGGCATGTACGGCACAGTGCTGGCGATGCTGATACCGGCGACGATGCGCTTGCTGGCATCGCGGATCGGCGCCGCCACGCAGCGAATCGACGGTTCGTTGTCTTCCAGGTCGAAGGCGTACCCGCCAGCCACATACTCAATCATGCGCTGCTGAAACTGCTCCCAGGATTGCTCCGGGTGCTGCGGCCAGAACTGATTTTTCCCACCCACCGGCAAGCTGATTTCGTACAGCCGTTGCCATTCTTCCTGCGTGTCATCGAGCATCAGCGCCTTACCGATCCCGGTACGCGCCAATGGCATGCGATGCCCCACCCGCGAACGCATTTCCGGACCGTTGCGCCCCGGATTCTTGTGCAGGTACAGCACCTCGTCGCCCTCACGAATCGCCAAGTGAATGGTGTCGCCGGTCAACGCCGACAACTCATCCAGATACGGCCCGGCCAGCGTCACCAGTGGCAGCTCTTCACGTGCCTGGAAACCCAGCTCGATCAGCTTCGGCCCCAGCAGATAACCGACTTGCGGCACCACCCGCAAATATCGCTCGTCCACCAGGCAACTGGCCAGACGATGGGTGGTACTGCGCGTCGTGCCGATCAGCCGGGCGATTTCCTTGAGATCGCGGGCGCCACTGGCCACGGCCTGAACCACACCCAGGCCACGAAGCAGTGTCTGGGTGCCAGTCGGCGCGGCGTCCTTGGCGATTTTTGGGGCGTCTTCCTGCATATCCAGCCTTTACCGTTGAGCGAGTGAACGGGCGGCATTATGGTCGCCCGAAGGCCGCGACTACAACTTGATACGCTCGACCTTGCCCACCAACAACACGTAGGAAAGCGCACCCAACAACGCCAGAACCGAGATATAGGTAATCGCCGGGGCAAACGAATCACCCGAGGCGAGGAAGCCGATGACGATGGGCGTGGTAATCGCCGCCAGGTTGCCGATGAAATTGAACACCCCACCGGTCAATCCAAGCAAGCGCGCCGGGGCCAGGGTCGACACCAGCGACCAGGTGATCGACGCCAGGCCGTTGCCGAAAAAGGCGAGCGCGAGGAAGGCAATCACCAGCGGCGTCGACTCGACGAAGTTGGCACCGATGATCGAGGTGGAAATCAGCAGGCCGCCAATGATCGGCAACTTGCGGGCGAAACCCACCGTGTAGCCGCGACGGATCAAAAAGTCCGAGAAGAACCCCGAACACAGCACACCGACGAAGGCCGCCAGAAACGGCAACGACGCCAGCAAGCCAGACTTGATGAAGTCCATGCCGCGATATTTCACCAGATAGGTCGGGAACCACGTCAGAAAAAACCACAACGTCGAATTGAGGCAGAACTGACCGAGGTAAATGCCCCACAACTTGCGTCTGCTCAGGACAATCCCGAGGTCGACCCAACTGAATTTAGCCTTGGTCTTCGCGGCTTCAGCCTGGATATCCACCAGCCCGCCGCCCTCGCGGATCAACTCGATTTCAGCGTCGTTGGCGCCCTTGAAATCCCGTGGTTCGCGATACACCGCGTACCAGATCGCCGCCCAAATGATGCCCACCACACCGGTGCTGACAAACACCATGTGCCAGCCATATTGGTGCTGCAACCACGCGAGTACCGGCGTCAGGAACGCCAGGCCGACGAACTGCCCGGAGGTGTAGAAACCGATGGCGGTGGCGCGTTCGCGCTCGGGAAACCAGGTGGTCACCACACGGCTGTTGATCGGATACGCCGGTGCTTCCAGCGCACCGACGGCCATGCGCAGCACAAACAGCGCGATGAAACTGGCAGCGAAGCCGAGCATCACCGTGGCCAGCGACCACAGCAGCAATGCGACGCTATAGAGGATGCGTGGCGGCACCCGGTCCACCAGCCAGCCGCCGGGGATCTGCATGGCGGCGTAGGTCCAGCCGAACGCGGAAAAGATCAGCCCGACATGGATCGGATCGATGCCCAGATCGCTGGTCAGCGCCGGGGCGGCAATCGACAGGTTACTGCGGTCCAGGTAGTTGATCACCACGGTGATGAACAACAGGACCATGATGAAAAACCGCTTGCGGCTGGGCGTCACCAACGACGCCTGCCCAGTGAGGGTTTGCGGTTGCATGGGGGGTGCCTCTTCTTATGTTTATTGAGGTCGATGAAAAGCTCGCGCCTGAACGCGGATCCTCCTGTCCATGGAGATCAATTGTGGGAGCGGGCTTGCTCGCGAAAGCGGTGCGTCGGTCGACATCTCTGTTGAATGTGATACCGCCTTCGCGAGCAAGCCCGCTCCCACATTAGATTTGTGTTGAGTCAGGAGGGACTCACCACTCGGCAAAGCTGCCATCGGCATGACGCCAGATCGGGTTGCGCCAGCGGTGGCCAACGGCGGCGCGTTCGATCACGTATTCCTCGTTGATCTCGATGCCCAGGCCCGGGCCGTTGGGGATCTTCACGAAGCCTTTGTCGTAATCGAACACCCGTGGATCTTTCACATAATCGAGCAGGTCATTGCTCTCGTTGTAATGGATGCCCAGGCTCTGTTCCTGGATGAACGCGTTGTAGCAAACCGCGTCCAGTTGCAGGCACGCCGCCAGGGCAATCGGGCCCAACGGGCAATGCAGCGCCAGTGCCACGTCGTAGGCTTCGGCCATGTTGGCGATCTTGCGGGTTTCGGTGATGCCGCCTGCATGGGAAGCATCCGGCTGGATGATGTCGACGTAGCCTTCGCTGAGCACTCGCTTGAAGTCCCAACGCGAGAACAACCGCTCGCCGAGGGCAATCGGCGTGCTGGTCAGCGGTGCCAGTTCTTTCAGCGCTTCGTAGTTTTCGCTCAGCACCGGCTCTTCGATGAACATCAGTTTGTACGGGTCGAGTTCCTTCATCAGCACCTTGGCCATGGGCTTATGCACCCGACCGTGGAAGTCCACGCCGATGCCGACATTCGGGCCGACGGCATCGCGTACGGCGGCGACGTTGGCCAAGGCCAGGTCGACCTTCTCGAAGGAATCGAGAAATTGCAGTTCTTCGGTGCCGTTCATTTTCACCGCCGTGAAACCACGGCTGACCGCTTCTTTCGCAGCGCGAGCGGTGTCCGCCGGGCGATCACCACCGATCCACGAATAAACGCGAATCTTGTCCCGCACCTGACCACCCAACAGATCGCTGACCGACACACCCAGTGCCTTGCCCTTGATGTCCCACAATGCCTGGTCGATGCCGGCCAGAGCGCTCATGTGGATCGCGCCGCCACGGTAGAAGCCGCCACGGTAGAGCACGGTCCAGATGTCTTCGATGTTGCGTGGGTCTTTGCCGATCAGGTAATCGGACAATTCCTCAACCGCTGCAGCGACGGTGTGCGCGCGGCCTTCGACCACGGGCTCGCCCCAACCGGTCACGCCCTCGTCGGTTTCGACCTTGAGGAAGCACCAGCGCGGCGGAACGATGAAGGTGGTGAGTTTGGTGATTTTCATCTATTGCCTCTCTTATTAGATGCAGCGCTCGCAGCGCCAAGAAGTCTTACTGCAATGCATTCCAGGCAGCGACGTACGCCTTGGCGTTTACGGCCACTTGTTCAGGTGTCATGCCCGGTTTGAACAATCCGGAACCGAGGCCGAAACCTTTGACGCCGGCCTCGATGAACACCTGCATGTTGTCCGGCGTAATCCCGCCCACCGGCACCAGCACTGTCCCTGCCGGCAACACCGCCAGCCAGGCTTTCACAACGGCGGGGCCCATCTGTTCGGCCGGGAACATCTTCAGCACATCCGCCCCCTCGGCCAATGCAGCAAAGGCTTCAGTCGGCGTCGCGACACCCGGCGACAGAAACAGCCCCGCCACTTTCGCCGCACGCAACACCTTGGCATCGCTGTGGGGCATGACGATCACTTGACCGCCCGCCGCTTTCACTTGCTCGACCTGCTCCGGCGTCAGCACCGTGCCTGCACCGATCAGGCAATCGGCGGGTAAGGTACTGCGCAGGATGCGGATACTTTCGTACGGTTCGGGGGAATTAAGCGGCACTTCAATGACGCGAAATCCGGCCGAGTACAGGACTTCGCCGACGGCTGCCGCTTCTTGCGGACGCAGGCCACGCAGGATCGCGATCAGTCCGTTTTGTGCCAGTGCTTGCTTGAGCATGTCAGACCTCCAGTCAGGTTTAACGGGATGGGGGTGTCGTGATCAGTCCGGCGGCAACCGCCAACTGCCACAACCCGCGTTCGGTGGCCTGCTCGGCCAGGGTCACCCGGGCAAAACCGCAGGCGTCGAGCGCCCGGCTGTAGCGGCCGCAGAGTTGCACATTGCCGATGAGGATGATCGAAGGCAGGTGCACGCTGTTGCGCCGGTGCCGCTGAACGTTGGCCAGGGCTGACAGTTCATGACCAATCAGCAAGCCCGACAGATAGTCCGGTTGAGCCGTGGCGCTCAGTTCACCGGTCAGCCCCAGACTGCGGGCACTGAACAACGTCGACAGCGGCCCGATCTCGCCGTCCGCCGACAGGGCCACCCGCACGCCACGATCGAACGCTTCGCCATCAAAAGACGCGCCGCGCTGCTGAGTGCGCCCAAGAATGCTGTGTTCACTGAGGACGGCGAAGATTTCGCCCGTCATGAAAGTATCGAAATGCACGATGCAGCCGTCGGCCACTTCCACCCATTTCGAATGACTGCCCGGCAGACCGATCAACAGATCGTTGTCCGCCCCGCTCGGCAGATTCTGCAACACACCGAGGACTTGGGTTTCCTCTCCGCGCATCACGTTCGGCAAGCGCGAACGCTGAATCACGCCCGGCACGATGTGCACATCGACACCGCGAAGACTGCGAACGGTTTGTAGGGAAGTTCCGAGATTGGCGACGTTCGCCGGCGTGTCGCAGTAGGCCGCTTCGCGCCAGCCCTGAGCACTGCCGACCATGCCACAAGCAATCACCGGCAAATCGGGCTGTACGTCGAGCCAGTCACCGCACGCCTCATCGAAGGCCAATTCAAAACCGTCGACGCATGCCTGGCCGGCGATGGTTCGTGGCGTTTTGGGCAGCTGCATGATCCCGGACGACAGCGAACGCTGTTCCAGCACCTGGCCACCGAAGCCGAGTTTGTAAGCACGTAATGAGGTTGTCCCCCAATCGAGCGCGATCAATTGCGCCAGCATCGCTTCACCTGTTTTGTTTTTTGGCAGTGAGTGAGCTGGACTATAAACCTGGACGAAGGCAAATCTCAATATATAAATATCAATCCTATATATTGGGATACACACAAAAAAAGATCGCAGCCTTCGGCAGTCCCTACAGATTCGATGTACGACGCAATAGCGCGGTCGAACACAATCCCGTGTAGGAGCTGCCGAAGGCTGCGATCTTTTAGGGGATCAATTGCCCTCGGCAAAATCCCTTAACACCGCCCCATCCATCCGATACCGCACCCACTCTTCCTGCGGCTGTGCGCCGAGGGATTTATAGAAGTCGATCGCCGGTTTGTTCCAGTCCAGCACGCTCCATTCGAAACGGCCGCAGTCATTGGCGCAGGCGATTTTTGCCAGGTGGCGCAGCAAGGTTTTACCGGCGCCGCCGCCTCGTTGTTCAGGGGTGATGTAGAGGTCTTCGAGGTACAGGCAATTGCTGCCCAACCAGGTGGAATAGCTGAAGAAGAACACCGCAAAGCCGATCGGCAGGCCATCGCGCAGGCAAATCAGGCCATGGGCGGTGGCGCCTTCGCTGAACAGGCTGCGCTCGATGTCGGCGACGCTGGCGATGACTTCGTGGCGGGCACGTTCGAAGTCGGCCAGTTCAGTGATGAACGCGAGGATTTGCGGAGCATCGCTGGGGGTTGCCGGGCGGATTTCGATCGTCATGAACGTGCCTTGTGAAAAGTTGAAAACGCCATACTAAGTCCGCGCGCGGCGCTCGTCACATTTGAAAGCAAAACGTCATGTAGCATTAATGTTTTGTGGCGCTTTGTATGAACGGGCCAGCCTGCGAAATCAGCGTGACTGTACT
Source organism: Pseudomonas sp. NPDC086112 (assembly GCF_044746425.1). NCBI lineage: Bacteria > Pseudomonadati > Pseudomonadota > Gammaproteobacteria > Pseudomonadales > Pseudomonadaceae > Pseudomonas > Pseudomonas sp. NPDC086112. The sequence goes on from NZ_JBIVCD010000031.1 coordinate 51,367, forward strand.
GACGCCTTCGCGAGCAAGCCCGCTCCCACAGGGTGCTCATTAATCACAAAAACCGAGTCGAATCCAAGGAACTCCATGACCATCGCCGCTTTCGCGCCTTTGCACAATCTGGCTTCTGAACTGCTGCCCCGCGCGCTGGAACCTGGCGAGGATGGCGCCCATGATCTGTCGCACTTGCAGCGGGTGTGGCACAACGTGCGCACGCTTCATGCGCAAGAAGGCGGTGATCTTGAGGTGCTGCTGGCCGCCGTGCTGTTGCACGATTGTGTGGCGGTGGAGAAGAACTCGCCGCTGCGCTCACAGGCATCACGACTGGCGGCGCAGAAAGCTTCGACCGTACTGATAGCCCTGGATTGGCCTGGCGCAAAAATTACAGCGGTCGCTCATGCCATCGAAGCCCACAGCTTCAGCGCCAATATCACGCCCACCACCCTCGAAGCGAAAATCATCCAGGACGCCGACCGCCTCGACTCCCTTGGCATGCTCGGCGTGGCGCGTACTTTCTACATCGCCGGGCGCATGGGCAGTGCGTTGTATGACCCTTTGGACCCGGAGGCAAAAGAACGGGAGTACGACGACAAGCGCTTTTGCCTCGATCATTTCCAGACCAAGTTGCTGCACTTGGCGGACGGTTTCCAAACGACCACCGGTCAACGTCTGGCACAGATTCGCCACGAACGCCTGAAGGGTTTCATGGAGCTGTTCAAGGAAGAAATCGGCGTCTGCCCAGAGCATTACTCCGGTCTGCGCTAACCCTGAAATCGGTAACCACAGACCTATCATCGGTACCTTACGTGATAGATAGATGACAATCACTTCTATCAAGTCAAGGAACGACTCATGTCTACCGCCGCCCCACCCGTCTCAAGCAGGTTGTTCAGCCTGTTCTGCCTCGCCAGCTATTTGTTGTCGTTGTCCTATGGCTCGACTTTTCTACTGTCGTTGCTCATTGGCTCTCGCGGTGGCAACGAACTCGATGCCGGCAGCGTGATTTCGGCGGCGATGCTCAGCACCTTTGCGGCGGTGATTGTTTCCGGTCACTTGTCCGACCTGCTCGGCGCGGCGCGCTCCATTGCACTGTCCAGCCTCTTGCTGGTGGCCGCCAGCCTGGGATTTGCCTTGACGCCTGGCTTTGGCAATCTGCTGCTGTTTTTTGGACTGATGCTAGGGTTGGGCTGGGGCGTTTTCTACACGCTCGGACCGATCATCGTCGCGAGTCTGGTGACGCCTGCGCAACGGGCTAAATACTTTGCGCTGCTGTCGGGCAGCATGATGACCGGGATCGGCAGCGGTCCATTGTTGGGCCGCGCAGCCAGCGCTCTCGGGTATCCGGTGACGGCAACGTTTTACCTCGCGGCGCTGGCCAGCCTGATCGGTGCTTTGCTGTTCTGGCGGCTGGATGCCCAGCTCAAGAAAACGCCCTCGGCATCAGCGTCAGTCGCACGAATATCCTGGCGCGCAACGGCTCGGGTATTGTCCTCCAGAGCCGTGTTCCCGATCATCATGGTCGGCCTCGGCGGCTGTGTATTCGGTGGTCTGTCGAGTTTTCAAACCAGTTACGCGGCGTTCCGCTCACTTGATTATTCGCTGTTCTTTTTTGGCTTCATGGGCGCGGCGATCAGCAGCCGAATGTTGATTGCCGGGTTCGTGGTCAAACGCGATCCATTGCGTGCATCCTGCCTGTTATCGGGACTGATGATAGTTTCGATCCTGATGTTCGGTTTTGTCGTCGATGACGGATTCAGCTACGTGCTGGCGGCGATGATGCTCGGGGTGGGTTATGGGCTGACGTATTCGGTAATCAATGGCCTGGCGGCGAACGAAGCGCCGACCGGCACCACCTCGCAGTCCTTGCTGTTGTTCAGCCTGTCCTACTTCGTCGGCGTGTTCGGATTTCCGTTGCTGGCTGGGAGAATCATCGTCGAACACGGAATGGTGACACTGTTGCTCACGGTACTGGTGGTGGCCCTGTTGAACTGGCTGATCACCGCAGGTCGGTTGATCTGGCGTCACGTCAGCAGGATCACCTGGACCACTCGTCGTTCATCAGGCACCAATCCAGGTCAGAAAGGACCAATATCGGGTAAGGGCTCGCCGATGTGAGCGAGGAGCAACACTCGTCCATCCCAACCAAGAGGTAACCATGAACGTCGATAAAAACCTGGAAAAAGAAGTCCTGACCCGTCTGCTACACGCCCACCCAAATGGCTTGGGCAAGGAGGTTCTGGACAATTACCGGGGGGAAAAAGTCGTGGCCAGCACCCTCGCCACTCTGCAGGATCGCGGGCTGATCCAGCACGGTCATGTGATCTGCAACGAATCCGGCGAGCACTCGCTGAACCTGCCGATCAAACTTAGCGCTGCAGGGGTGGAAGCGGCGCGCAAGCTGGATGTCTAACCGAGTTGGCGCTGCTTTGAATGTTTGAAAAACAAAAATCGCAGGCTTCGCCAGCGCCTACAGCCAGGAGAAATCCCATGCCTCGTGGAAGCAAAGACAAATACACCGCCGAGCAGAAACGCAAGGCCGAACACATCGAAGAAAGCTACGAGCACAAAGGCGTGTCGAAAGATGAAGCCGAAGCTCGCGCCTGGGCCACGGTGAACAAGCAGTCAGGCGGAGGTGAACGCGCCGGCGGCTCGGGGCGCAAGAAGCCGGCCAGCGCCAAGTCTGCAGATCGCAAGGAATCAGCCCGGCGTGCGGTGGCCACCCGTGAAGGCAAGCCGCGCAACAGCAAGGCTTCGCGCGAGACGCAAACGGTGGACAGCCTGATGAAAGAAGCCCGTGCGAAGAAGATTCCGGGGCGCTCGAGCATGCGCAAGCAGGCGTTGATCGAGGCGTTGCGCAGGGCCGGGTAAGGATTCGGATTTGATGGTGAGTTTGAGGACCTCTTCGCGAGCAAGCCCGCTCCCACATTGGATCTATGCTGGTCGTTAAATGTGTGAACGACACAGATCAAATGTGGGAGCGGCGGTGCGACGATTCGACTTGCTCGCGAAAGCGGTGGATCAAGCGCCTAAAGTCTCGCGGATCAACGCATCCACCTCAACCGCCCCCGGCGAAGTCGCCGGCCCCCAACGAGTGACGGCCAAAGCAGCTGCCGCGTTGGCCCGCCGCGCCGCGTCTATCGCCGACAAACCTTGCGCCAACCCCGCAACCAACACCCCGGCATGGGCATCCCCCGCACCGTTGCTGTCGACGGCCGTGACCTTGAATCCCGGCACATGCTGACGGTCACCACGCTGGCTGATCCAGCACCCCTGCGGCCCATCGCGTACCACCATCAAGGCGTCCGCCGGCAAATGATCCGCCAGCCCATTCAACGCCTCGGCAATGTCTGCCCCCCCGGTAAACCGCAGCGCCTCGACACGGTTGCTGGTCCACAGATCGATGCGCTGCAACAAGGCCTTCATCAGCGGCGCGCCCGGCAAATCCACCAACGGCCCCGGATCGAACACCACCTTGATCCCGTCCGGCAGATCCAGCACCCAATTCACCAGTGCCTGAGCCTTGCCGCCATGCAGCAGGCTATAGCCGCTGACATAGACAAAATCGCCCGCCTCGATCGGCACGCTCGCCAGGTCTTCGGCGGTCAATTCGCCTTCGGCACCGATGCAGGAAATGAACGTGCGCTCGGCCGAGGCTTCGGTCAGCGCGACGCACAGCCCGGTGTCGCGCTCGGTGCTCTGATCGATGCCGATCCGAATGCCTTCAGCCGTCATCGCCTCTCGGGCCATGTCGCCGAAACGGCCCTTGCCATGGCCACCGAGGTAGACCACCGGCAAGCCGTTTCGCCGGGCCGCAGCCATCACATTGAAGCCACCGCCAGCCTCGAAACGGGCGGATTGCGCCAGCACATCACCGCCTGAATGAGGCAATTTATCCACGGCCATGACCAGATCGATCATGACCTGGCCGGTGTGTAGCAGGTTAGGCATGAGCCGGCTCGATCAACGCAGTGCGGCGATCCTTGGCACCGCCGAGTACCCCGTAAATGCCACCGGCCACCAGGAACGTGACGATCCAGCCCAGGCCGTTGTGGCCCAGCCAGGAGTCGGACAAAAAGCCCCGGAACCAGACATCTTGTTCAGTGGTGCCAATGGTGGTGAAACTGAAACCCAACACAATCGCCACCGCCCATGCACCGAAGGCGCGCCACTCGACGCCACCGCGATACCAGTAGGCGCTGCTCGGGCTGACGTCCAGCAGATCTTTGGGGCTGTAGTAATGACGATGAATCAGGTCGACTACAAAGATCCCGACCCATGCCGTGATTGGCACGGCTAGCAAGGAAATGAAGGTGATGAACGGGCCGTAAAAACTCTCGGCGATCAGCATGAAGTAGATCGAACCGGCGAAGATCGCAATGATATCGAGCACCACCGCATACACGCGCTTGACCTTCAGGCCGAGGGTCAGCGTGGTCAAACCGGCGGAGTACACCGACAGGTTGTTCGACAGCAGCAGCCCGCCGAATGCGGTGATCAGATACGGCACGGCCATCCAGGTCGGCAGCATGTCGCGGATCGCGACGATCGGGTCCGTGGCCGAGGCCAGATCATTGTTGCCCACCGACAGCAAACCACCGAGGGTGATCAGCAGCACCAGCGGAATCCCCGCACCGAACGCCGCCGACGCCACCAGACGCGCGGCTTTGACGCTGCGGTGCTGGTAGCGCGACATGTCGGCACCGGCGTTGGCCCAACCGATCCCGGTGCCGGCGGCCATGGTGCCGATGCCGATGATCATTGCGCTCAGGGGCGCTGGCGTGGCGTTGAATACGGCGCTCCAGTCGATGGTCGCGCAAAGGAAACCGCCGACCAGGATGTTCAACCCACCGAACACATAGGTCGCCCACCTCTGGATCACCAGCAACGTGGCGTGACCGAGGCCAGACACCGACAACGTCAGCAGGACAAAAATCGCGATGAACACCAGGGTCAGCAGCGGCGCGCTTTTGGCTTCCACCGGCGAGCCGAACAGAATCGAGCACAGCGACAGCAAGACGAATGCGGCGGTGGTGGTGTTGACGGTTTCCCAACCCAGTCGCGACATCAGCGAGACCAGCGTCGGGCCGATATTGCCGCGCACCCCGAAGATTGCTCGCGACAGCGTCAGGCTCGGTGCGCGGCCACGGCGACCGGCAATGGAGATGATCCCGACCACCGCGAACGAGCCGGCGGCACCGAGGATGGCGACGATGATCGCCTGCCAGATCGCCAGGCCGCGGAAGGCCACCAGCGTGGCACCCAACGGTAAGCCGAGGATGGAAATGTTGGCGGCAAACCAGACCCAGAACAGTTGCAGTGGGTGACCGTTGCACTCCCCTTCCGGCACCGGCTCGATGCCACGGGTTTCCAATTGCCCGGCACTTTGTCCGGTGTTCGATGAACTCATGAAAACTGCTCCTGTTGCCATTGTTGTGGTTGTGGGCAATTCGGAAGTCGACATGACTTTCCGGCGGTCCTTGCCATATCTGTGCGCTCCATTGCGGGTGAAATACTTCAAATGTGCGTTGCGCCCTTCGCGAGCAAGTCCGCTCCCACAGGTTTGATGTGAACCATGAGAATTGCGCCATCCTTGTGGGAGCGGGCTTGCTCGCGAAGACGCCAGTCCAGTCAACGCAGAGCCAACAGCCCTTGCACCAACGGTTCCAACTCCAACGAATTAACGGCTTTGACCTTTTCGATCATCGCCACAGGCCAACTTTCAAGCCCAAGGCAGGCTCCAAGCATGGCGCCGAGAATCGCCGCGATGGTATCGGTATCTCCGCCCAGACTGGCAGCCATGCACAACGCTTCGAAGGCCGTCATCTGCCCGATAGCCACTTGCCGAGCCAGCGCAAACGACACCACCACCGATTCCTGCGAGGCCACCGAAGTGCCGATCACGTCGTACAGCAAATCCGCCAGCAACGCCTTGTCGCAGTCGACGCTGATGCTCCACGCCCAACCGATGCGCGCGGCGATACGTCCACCAGCGACCCAGTGGCCATGGCTTTCGGCTTGCCGAGCGATCTGCTGGCCAAGGTTCAATGCTTCGCCCAGGTCCATGCCGTTGATCCCGGCAGAAACCACCGCCGCCACCGCCGCCGCACTGGCAATTCCCAGCGTGGTGTTGTGGGTCACCTGACAGGCCTGCACCACGGCGCGGATGAAACGCTCGGGATCGGCAACATCGGCCGCAATCCCCACCGGGGTGATGCGCATGGCCGCACCATTGGTGGTGCCGTGGCGGCCTGCCTCTTCCAGCGAGTGGCCGGCGAGGATCATCTCGATCGCGCGTTTGGTCGAGGGGCCGAGCAAATCCTGCGAGCCCTTGGCTTGCATCCCTGCTTCCCATTTGATCAAGCGTTGGGCCAGCACCGCCGGTTCGATCCAGCCCTCGCCTTCAATCAACAACTGGCCGAGCAGAATCGCCTGCTCGGTATCGTCAGTGATCGAACCTTTGGGCATGTTGGCGGCAATCGGTTGATCCGGGCCAGCGTCTTGCAGATCGGTGATCTCGCCGAAGCGCGCCTTGATCTCGGCGCGGCTCAGGGATTGTGTAGGCATGCCCAACGCATCGCCCAGGGCCAGCCCATAGAAGGCGCCCAGCGCACGGTCGAGCGCGGTCATTTTGAAGTTCCAATTTGCAGATGCAGACGAAAATGCACCGGATCGAGCAGGCTTTCGACCTGTTCCATGAAGCGATTCTGACGGTCGTAAGTGGTGCGCAGGGCCTTGAGGAACACCGTGCCCTCCGGGCGCCCGAGCAATTCGGCGTCTTCGGCATTCAAGGGTTCGGCGCCGATCCACTGATCGCCGTGATCGCCAATGTAGCCATAGGCGGCCAACGTGATGGTCAGGGAGTCATCGATCAGCCCCACTCGCGGGAGACTTTCCAGGCCGCCAGTGGCAGGCATCAATGAACGCTCAAGAGACACCAGCGTGCCATCGGTGCCGCGCCGCCGCCGGTCGAGGGTGATGAATTGATCGGTACCGAAACGCGCCAACAGGTCCGGACGAGTAACCGCCTCCAGCCGCAGCACTTCGGTATTGATCAGCGCCCCGTTGTCGGCCAGCGCCTGGGCCCAGCCGTTGCGCTGATCGAGCACCACACCATCGAACGTGACGATGGACCCCACTGCGCCTTGCGTAGCGATGTCGTGGCGCCGCTTCAGTTCGACCAGGGCTTCACGCAGCGTGCCACGGCTGACCTTGAATTCTTGAGCCAACTGATGTTCGCCCGGCAATAGAACGCCGTCCTCCATGAGGCCGTTTTCGATGCGCCGGACGAGCTCGTCGACCACCTGTTGTTTCTTGTCAATTCGTAGCGGTCTAATCATGTACACCTCGGGTGTACCGTCATAGCTGAAACGGGTTGGGGCGAGCAAGGGATATTTTGTGAAAGTGGGTGAAGAATCCCGGTTCAAAATCGACCGCTGCGCGATCAATCGTCGGATCGCCACACTGGATTTGCCGTGCACACAACTTGAGGACGCCCCAAATCAACTGTGGGAGCGGGCTTGCTCGCGAAGGCGTCGGCACATCCAGCATCAATGCGACAGACAAACCGCTTTCGCGAGCAAGCCCGCTCCCACAAGTGGAGGTCAGCGCTGTTTCAATCGGTCAATCACCACCGCCAGCAACAAGATCGAACCGCGAATCACGTACTGATAAAACGTATCGATATTCTTCAGGTTCATCGCATTTTCGATGATCGCCAAAATCAAGACCCCGGCAATCACATGCCGAATCATCCCGATCCCGCCACTCAACGACACCCCGCCGAGCACGCAGGCCGAGATCACAGTCAGCTCGAAACCCTGGCCAATCATCGGCTGGCCGGACGTCATGCGCGACGCCAGGATCACCCCGGCCAACGCACCGATCACACCGTGTACGGCGAAGATGATGATCTTGGTCCGGTCAACGTTCACCCCGGCCAGCAACGCCGCTTCCTGGTTGCCGCCGATGGCCATGGTGTTGCGCCCGTAGGTGGTGTAGTTCAGCAACCAGCCGAAAAACAGGAAGCAGACGATGGTGATCAGAATCGGCACCGGCACGCCGAACAACTGACCATTACCGAAGACGAAGAACTGTTCCTGCGAAACGCCCACCGCTTTGCCGTTGGCAAAAATGTAAGCCAGGCCACGCACAATCTGCATCGTCGCCAGCGTGGTGATCAACGCATTGACCCGCAGCTTGGCGATCACGATGCCATTGATCAGCCCGACAATCAGCCCCATCACCAGCGCTGCACTCACGCCGAGGAACACGCTGTCGGTGTCGCGCATCACCACTGCCGCGACCACGCCGGCGCAGGCAATCACCGAGCCCACCGACAAGTCGAAATGCCCGGACGCCAGGCAATACAACATGGTGCACGCGGCAATCCCGGTCGTAGAAATCGCCAGGCCCAAGCCACGCATGTTCAGTGGCGACAGGAAGTTGTCGATCAGCAAGGTGCAAAGCACAAAGATCCCGACGGCCGCCAGCAGCATCACCCAGTCATCGAGAAAGCGCCGCAGGTCCAGCGGTTTGCGCGGGGTTGGCAGAGCGTTGTTTTGGACGGTCATAGTCACCTCTCAGTTCGCCACGTCGGCAGCACGTTGGCGTGGCAACGCCAGTTGCAGCAGGTTAGATTCATTGGCGTGTTCGCGGGTCAGTTCGCCGCGCATCGCGCCTTCGCAGAGCACCAGGATGCGGTCGGAAATACCCATGACTTCCATCAGATCGCTGGACACCACAATTACCGCGATGCCGCTGGCCGCCAGGTTATGGATGATCTGGTAGATCTCGGCTTTGGCCCCGATGTCGATGCCCCGGGTGGGCTCGTCGAGCAGCAGGACTTTCATCGGCATCGACAGCCAGCGACCGAGAATCGCCTTCTGCTGATTGCCGCCAGACAGGTACATGATTTTCTGCGCCGCGTTGGGCGTCTTCACCTTCAGCGCCTTGATCTGCTTGTCGGCATTGTCCTTTTCCCACAGGCCGCGCAACAGGCAGCCGAAGGTGGAATGGGCGCCGCGAGCGCTGATGTTGATGTTCTCGGCGACGCTGGCGAGCGGCAGGATGCCCTCCTTCTTGCGGTCCTCGGGGCACAGCAAAATCCCCGCGGCGATGGCATCGCGCGGCGAACGCAGTTTCAGTTCATGACCGCGTAATTCCAGGCGCCCGGCGGTGTTGCGCGTGAGCCCGCAGAGCATCCGGAACAGCTCGGTGCGCCCGGCCCCGACCAGGCCGAACAGCCCGAGGACTTCACCCTTGTGCACCTCGAAACTCACCGGCTCACGCAAGCCCGGCCCCAGTAACCTGTCGACCTTGAGCGCCACCGCGCCACGCGGGCGGCTGCGGTAATCGTAGATATCCTGAATGTCGCGACCGACCATGCACGTCACTAACTGATCATGGGTCAGCGCACTCATGTCCTCGAAGGTGCGCACGAAGCGGCCGTCCTTGAACACCGTCACCGCGTTGCAGATGCGGAACACTTCTTCCATGCGATGGGAGACGTAAAGCACCACTTTGCCTTCGTCGCGCAGGCGCCCGATGATCGCCATCAAGCGATCGATTTCCCGCGCCGACAGGCTGCTGGTGGGCTCGTCGAATGCAATCACATGCGCGCCACGGGACAACGCCTTGGCGATTTCCACCAGTTGCCGCTGGCCGAGGGACAAGCGCCCGACTTTCTCTTGCGGATCGATTTCATCGGCCAGGCCTTTAAGGCAGGCCAATGCCTGTTGCCGCAAAACGCCGCGATTGATCAGACCGAAACTCGCCGGCAGATGCCCGAGAAACAGGTTCTCGGCGACGGTCATTTCCGGCACCAGATGCAGCTCCTGATGGATCACCGCAACCCCGCTGCCAATGCTGTCGGCGGTGGACTTGAAGATCCTCGTCCGCTCGCCGATCTGCAGATCGCCGCTGCTCGGCGTGTAAGCACCGCCAAGTATTTTCAGCAGCGTGGATTTACCGGCGCCGTTCTCGCCCATCAAGGCGTGAACCTGCCCCGGATGGGCGACGAAACTGATGCCGTCCAGCGCCTTCACACCGGGAAAGGTTTTGCCGATCCCGTTGAAGCGCAGGCTGCCGCCAATGTTCTGTTCATGTGTTTGTACGTGCGCGTGCATAAACCCACCTCATTACACCGATCAGGCAGCCCCGTCGCCAGGGCTGCCGATGAAATCAACCGCGCCTCAGTTCCACAGGCCGATTTTTTCCAGTTCCTGCTTGAAGTTGTCGCGCGTGATCAGCGTAACGTCGTCCATCGCGGTGTATTTGGGCGGTTCTTTGCCGGTGGTGACCCACTCGTACATCATGCTCGCGGTGTTGTAGCCCTCGATGTGCGGACTCGGCAGCATCGAGCCGAAGAAGCCGCTGTTAGGCTTTTTCAGTTCGCCGATGGCATCGGTGCCGTTGATACCAATGCCGATCACGTTGGCCGCGGCAAAACCAGCACTTTCGGTGGCGCGCACGCCGCCCAGCACGGTGTTGTCGTTCATGCCGCCGATGATCAGGTTTTTCGCCGCCCCCGGAAGCTTCACCAAGGCTGAGTTGGTGGCGTCCATGCTGCCCGGTACGTCGAGGGTTTTCAGCGCCGAAAAGAGGATGTGGTCTTTCGGCATACCGGCGTCTTCCAGCGCTTTGACAGAACCGTCGGTGCGTTTCTTACCGGTATCAAGTTCGTTGTAGGTGTTGATCACCGCGTAGGTGTCTTTCCAGTCCCAGCCGCGTTTTTTCGCTTCGGCGGCCATGGCGGCGCCCTGCTTCTGGCCGACTTCGAATGCAGCCATGCCCAGGTACGGCACGTTCTCCATGAACTTGCCGCCGGCATCGACGAAACGGTCATCGACGGCGATCACTTTCAAACCGTTGAGTTTGGCCTTGGCCATGATCGCCGGGCCCAGGGACACGTCCGGCGGGCAGATCACGAAGCCCTTGGCGCCGTTGGCCGCCAGACTGTCGATGGCCGAGAGGGTTTTCTCGCCGTCAGGCACGGCGATTTTGATGACGGTGAAGCCCTTGTCCTTGCCGGCCTTTTCGGCGAAGGCCCATTCGGTCTGGAACCAGGGCTCTTCCGCTTGCTTGACCAGAAAACCAATCTTCACTTCCTCGGCCGCCAGCAACGTACTGCTCAGGCTGACCGCGGTGGCCGCCAAAGCGGCACAGCACAGGGAACGGATCCCACGACGACGTTTCATAAGCTGACTCCTTGTTATTTTTTTTGAGCGTTATTTGAAAGCCAATACAGCGGTCGAAGCACGCAGCCAATAGTCATATCGTATGATGATTGGATTTCAGACGTAGTTTCGCGTTTGAAACCCGGGGCATTCAGTCGTGGTACATAACCGAGCGCCCACCATCGATGGTGATGCACGAGGCATTGATGAACGGCGCTTCATCGCTGGCCAGGAACACAGCGGTCATCGCCACTTCAATCGGCTGGCCGATGCGCCGCGGTGGATGCAGGTCGAAGGCCCGTTGACGTTCGGCATGGGGGTCGGCAAAACCGTTCCAGTAATCGACGTTCAGTTGGGTCTCGATGTAGCCCGGGGCGATGGCGTTGACCCGAATACCTTTGGGTGCGTATTCGATGCCCAAGGCGCGGGTCAGTCCCAGCAAGCCATGCTTGGCCACCGGGTACGGGAAGCAGCCGGGAATGATGTGAGTGGAATGGGTGGAGGCAATATTGATGATGCTGCCGATGCCCTGCTCGATCATCTGCGGCAACACGGCTTTGCAGCCATACCAGGCGCCGTCCAGATCGATGGCGAAGCAGCGATGCCAGTCTTCTTCGGTCATTTGCAGCGGGTCGCGGAACACGTTGACCCCGGCGCAGTTGACCAGCACGTCGATCCGGCCGTGAAGTTCGATGGCCAATTCAGCCATGGCGTGCAGGTCGTGCTGGCGCGACACGTCGGCCTTGATCGCTACGACATCCGCGCCTTGTTCACGCCAGTGCGCCGCGACTTTTTCAACTTTCTCGACCTGGATATCACTGATGACCAGCTTGGCCTGCTGGGAGGCGAAGGTTGCGACAATCGCTTCGCCGATACCCTGAGCGGCACCGGTCAACAGCACCACCTTGTTTTTCAGGCGCTCACCCTTGGGCGGTTCGGGCACCGGAGGCAAGGAAAGAGGTTCAGCCATGGATCAACACTCCTGTTTGAAGGCACGACGAAAACCGGACATCTGTCGATGTCCGGTCAAAAAGCTGTTGGGACCAGGCAGGCAGGCGCGAAAATGCCCGGGCGCCGAGGCGGCCTGAAGCACTGACTCCGTACGGGAGTGCGGTGGAATATCGCTGCATCACTTCACCTGTTTTGTTTTTTTAAGTGTGAGTGCGTGTAACTGATGGGGCCGACTATAAACCCGACCGCCAAATAATCTCAATATATAATTTTACATCCCATATTTTGGGATTTATCCAACGAATCGCTGACAAGGTTTTCCGGGCACATCCACTCGAATCGATAACAGCGCGCCGTCCAACGGATGATTGAGCGGGCTTGCAGCGCTGGTGATGTACAGGGTTTTGAAGTCTTCGCCACCGAACACGCAACTGGTGGGACGGCTGACCGGTAGTTCGATTACCCGGTCCACATAACCGTCCGGGTTCAGCCTTAGCAGACAACTGCCATCCCAACGGGCATTCCAGATATAGCCCTCGGCATCCATCGCCGAGCCGTCGGGGCCGCCGCGTTCGTGGGGGCCAAGCCAGACATAGGCGGTGTCCAGGTTGCCGTCGGTATGGATGAAATGCCGGTAAAGCGTGCTGTCGAGGCTGTCGGCGAAATACAGGGTTGTGCCGTCGTCGCTCCACAGCAATGTATTAGGGATGCCTAATCCTCGAAGCAGCGGCGTGACCCGCGCATCGCGGTCGATGCGAAACAGGCCACCGGAGCGGCGCACGACGGGCAAATCTTCGCCCTGCTCACCGATGTTGTTTTGCATGGTGCCCAGCCAGAGCCGGCCCTGGGCATCGCAGCGGGCTTCGTTGGGGCGATTGCCGGGTTGCGGATCGGCGACGCAGAACAAGGTCAGCCGAGGTTCAAGGCCCGGGGAATCCAGATCCAGCCGATAAACCCCACTGCTCAATGTCACCAGGGCATCGCCGCTTTCGCTGGGGATGAATGCGGACACGTGCTCCGGCATCTGCCAGATTTGCACATTGGCGCCGATCAGCCTGAGCGCTTGTTTACCGGCGATATCTACCCAATACAGCGCCTGGGTCGGAGCATCCCAAAACGGGCCTTCGCCGAGTTGCGCACGGTGTCCGGTAACCGCAGTCCACCTCATGAAACCTCCTTTTTTAATGCTTTTATGTGGGAGCGGGCTTGCTCGCGAAGAGGCCGTGACATTCACCATCTCTGTCGCCTGACACATCGCTTTCGCGAGCAAGCCCGCTCCCACAAGGGTTCTTTATTGTTAGCTGGCCTTCTTGTCGGCCATGACTTGCGGGTAGAAGCGTTTGATCGCCAGGTCCGCGTTATCGATCAGCGTCATGCAAGCCCACACACCCCGTGCGGCATCCCGGGCGGCGATGGCGTCGGCCATGTCTTTGTGGATTGGCAAGGTTCGGCGTAGTTCGTCCGGGTCGGCGGCAGACACTTCGAAAGACACGGCCAGCAACGCGCCGAGGGCCGGGACCATTTGTTCGATGAATTGATTGTGGCTGGCGGCGAGAATGCACTCGTGGAAGAACTGGTCGGCGCGGTTGTAATCGACGCCGCTGTCCACTGCCCGTTCCAGCGCGTTATAGGCCTGGAGTACGGCTTGCACTTGTTCCACCGTCGCCCGCTCGCAGGCCCAGCGCACCGCCATGGGTTCGATGGTGCGGCGCAGGTCGAGCAGGTCGTCGACGAAGTTTTCCGGCAAGCCGCTGCGCGACAGCCAGCCGACGACTTGCGGATCGAAGAGGTTCCAGCGCCGCACCGGCAATACGCGTGTGCCGACCTTTGGCCCGACTTCGAGCATGCCTTTGGCCACCAGGGTTTTGATGGCTTCGCGGATGACCGTACGACTGACACCGAGCTGCTCGCCCAGATCGGCCTCGACCTTGATGGTTTCGCCGGGCTTTACCTGGCCGGCAGCAATCCAGCACCCCAGCCAGTCGACCGTCGACGCATGAAAACTGCTGGACATGGGCACCTCGTCGACCGGTGATAAAAAGAAACGACACAAAGCCGTTCGCGATGGGTGTCCACGCTAATCATCATATGATTGGGTGTCAATTGGATTTTCAGATGCCTCGCCATACGGACACGGCTGTTCGTCCGAATCTTGCCCGAAGCGCTTTGATCCCATCCACTTTGTAAACTACGGTTAGCCGCAGCAGATCGGGCAGTCAGCGGTCTGTTCCCCTTCAAATCCGTTATCGACAGGTATGAACATGGACATGGATGCGTCTACGAAATACCCCATTGTGTTGGTTCACGGCCTTTTCGGCTTCGATAAAATCGCCGGTTACCCCTACTTCTTCGAAATCGAGGAAGCCCTGGAACGCGCCGGTGCTCAGGTGTTTGCGGTCAATATTCCAGCCGTCAACGGCAATGAGGAACGCGGTGAAAAACTGCTCGAGCACGTCAACCGCATTTTGCTGGAAACGGGAGCTGCCAAGGTCAATCTGATCGGCCATAGCCAAGGCCCTCTGGCCGCACGCTACGTAGCAGCGCTGCACCCGGAAAAGGTCGCGTCGGTCACGTCTGTCAGTTGCCCCAATCATGGCTCCGAGATTGCCGACCAACTGCATAAGGCGCTGACGCCCGGAGAGTTGCCCGAAGCGTTCGTACTGGCCCTGTTTGGCGCGGTCGGCACCTTCATTTCGTTGATCAGCGGCCATCCGGAAAACCCGATTGATGCTGAAGCGGCATTCGAATCGCTGACCAGCGCGGGATTGGCTGCCTTCAATCGCAAGTACCCGCAAGGGGTGCCAAAGGTTTGGGGCGGCGAAGGCAACGAAATTGAAAACGGCGTGTATTACTACTCCTGGAGCGGGATCGTGCAGAACTTCCAAAGCCTGCAACCACTCGACCCGAGTCATCTGAATACTGTCGTGCTGTCGAAGTTATTTTATAAAGAGAAGCGCGCCAATGATGGGCTGGTCGGCCGCTACAGCTCGCATCTGGGCAAAGTGATTCGCTCGGATTACCCGATGGACCACTTTGACGCCGTCAACCAAATGGCTGGGATCACCAGTTGGAACGTGAGCCCGGTGAGGCTCTACCTGGAACATGCTGAGCGACTCAAGAGCAAAGGTTTGTAAGCCCCCAAAAAAAACGGCCCGTTGCAATAACGGGCCGTTTCGTTGCCAACGCTCAATCGACTATGGCTCAAGCCCGATCGGGAAGAATTCGCCACCGCTCCAAACGCCCAGCCAACGCTGCCCGTCGATTTCACGACTCACCGCCAGCTCCACCAGTTGGTAGAACACATTGCGGTGAATCAGCGCTTCAAGGTTGGTGCGCACATGCACGTACGGCGCGGGTTCCTGAGTCACCGGATCGATCACCACGCGTATAGGGTGCTCGGCGCCGGCATCGGCCGTTTCATCGACGTTGGTGGTAAAGCGCAAGACCTGGGCATCACCCTCGCCTTCGACCTCAACAGCAATCGCCACGAACGGCGCGTCGTCGACCTTAATGCCAACCTTTTCGACCGGGGTAATCAGAAAATAATCATCGCCGTCGCGGCGAATGATGGTGGAGAACAGCTTGACCATAGGTTTGCGCCCGATCGGCGTACCCAGGTAATACCAGGTGCCATCGCGGGCGATGCGCATGTCGATGTCGCCGCAGAAGTCGGGGTTCCACAAGTGGACCGGCGGCAAGCCTTTGGTTTTGGGGATTTGCCCCAACAGATCGTTGGCTTTTTGCGGGCCACTCATGGCGTTCTCCTTTGAATTACTGGTCGCTGAGCCCCAGCAGGCTGCGAGCGTATTGCTCCAGCGGCGGGCCCAGCAAGTCTTCTGGCTTGTTGTCGTGGAACGTCAGTAAACCGCCACGACTCTTGATACGTGCAGTATCAATCAAATACTGGGTGCTGGTCTCGATCAACATGATTTGAATCACGCCGTTGTCGATTCCGAGGCGATCCACGTGTTCCTGGTCGAGCCATTCGTCGGAGTTGCCGATGCGATCGTCAGCCTTGGCGAAACGCGTGTAGAGCAGATAATGGGCGCCGGCGGCACGGGCTTCGCCCATGGCAGCGTCGAGGCCTTCCGGCGCGTGGGCGCGGCGGACCATCGGGAAATATTCGATAAAGCCGTTGAAGGCCTCTTCAGCCACCACGTTAGGTCGCGGGTAGGCATTGCCCGGCGGCGCGAAGGCACCCTGGGCGATGTAGATGAACGAGTCCGGCTGAATGCGGAAGTTATTCACGCGACGGCTGTCGCTGTGGTCCAGCAGGCCCGCGTCGCTCATGTGGTAGCGAGTCCCTTCGGCCATATCGCTGACATTCATGCAGCCACCAAGCGCCAAAACGGCCAGCAGCAAAACCAGGCTACGCATCCTACCCTCCAGAGGCCGGTGACGGAAAACCGGCGAATGGCCATGGGATGCAGCTTCCGCGCCAGCTCAATGTGCAGGGAATGTGTCAGGTGTTTTTGGGGAACCGAAAGATAGCTTTCGCGGGCAAGCCTCGCTCCTACGGGTCATGTGTGTAACCTGTAGGAGCGAGGCTTGCCCGCGAAGAGGCCCGATCAGCCGCCGATGATTTTCATGATGGTCGCGCCACCGGAGAACGCCACTTCCTGCTTGTCGCCCAAGGCTTTGACCAGCAGTCGCTGCAACGCCGGTAGCGCCTGGTGACGAGGTTTGTCCAACAAATCGCCGACATAGTGACGATTGCTCGACGACAGGCAGCCATGCAGCCAACCTGTAGACGACAAGCGTAGACGCGAACAGGTGCGGCAAAACGGAACGCTTTCGTTGGCGATCACGCCGAAGTGGCCCAGCCCCGGAATCTGGTAACGCACCGCCGTGGCATCGACCGGCGCATCGGCCTGAAGGTACTCGTAGCGTTCGCCGATCAGGCTCAGCAACTGCTGAAGGCTGACGAACTGTTGCAGGAAGGCATTGGAGTCGCTGGCCAGGTGGCCCATGCGCATCAACTCGATGAAGCGCAACTCGTAGCCGCGCTCCAGGCAATAATCGAGCAGCGGCATCACCTGATCAAGGTTCTGCCCGCGCAGCGGCACCATATTGACCTTGATTTTCATGCCGGCCACTGCGGCCTGGTCCATGCCGTCGAGAACGGTCGCCAGATCACCGCCGCGCGCAATACTGCGAAAAGCGCTGGCATCCAGGGTATCGAGGGAAACGTTGATGCGCCGAATGCCGGCATCCACCAGCAGTGGCAGCTTCTTCGCCAGCAACTGACCATTGGTGGTCAGGCTGATGTCCGCCAGGCCCATCTGACCGACGGCGGTCATGAAGGCTTCGAGTTTGGGGCTGACCAGTGGCTCGCCACCGGTAATGCGCAAACGCTCGATGCCCGCGGCCTCGATCAGGTAGGCCACGCCGCGTGCCATGGCCTCGGCCGACAACTCATCCTGTGCAGCCACCAGCCGCTTGCCGTTGGGCACGCAGTAGGTACAAGCGTAGTTGCAGGCTGAGGTCAGACTGATCCGCAAATTGCGAAAACGCCTGCCTTGACGGTCAACGATCATGGATCACTCCGGCGAGAGAAGATTCGAACACGCAAAACTTGACTCACAAATCAAGTTTTAGCAAGCCCTATGCCTGAGTATATTCCTGCGGTACTGCGCCATGTAGCTAAATCATGGCGCAACAAGGCAACTGACGGGTTCAGTTGCTCGGCGTGTCGGTATCGCGTTTGCGCTTGTTGCCCATGCGCACGCCGATGTCCATCAGGAACTGGAAGAAACCTTCCTGATCTTCCAGCACGTTGCTCCAGAACGGCGAGTGATACAGAGCCACCGCGCCATGTACCAAAGCCCAGGCCGCGCAGTAATGGAAGTAAGGCGGCACGTCTTCGAGCTTGCCTTCGCTGATCCGGCCCTTGATCAGCAGGGTCAGGCGCTCGAAGTTAGAGGCGCGGATCTTGTGCAGTTCCTCGACCATCTCCGGCACCTGGTTGCCCTTGACCACCTTTTCTTCCAGGCGATCGAACAACCGATAGCGTTGCGGGTCGCGCATGCGGAATTCGAAATAGGCCCGGGACAGGGCTTCCTTGTCCTTATCGACATCGGCCGAATGCAACAGCTCGTTCAAATCGCGCTCGTAATCGAGCATCAGGCGCAGATAGATCTCCGCCTTGGATTTGAAGTGCTTGTAGATCGTGCCTTTGCCGATACCGACGGCATCAGCAATCATCTCGACGGTGACACTGTCTTCACCTTGGTCGAGGAACAGCTTGAGCGCGGTATCGAGAATTTCTTGCTCGCGGCGACGAAACTCACGGACCTTACGAGGTTCTTTATGCATAAGAAAAGGTCTGTAGGGGTCAAAATTCGAAGCCGCGTATTATGCCTAACTTACGCCAAAATGCACGGATCATCCGACCATATATGTGTTTCTTGATGAATTCGCGCCACCTCGAGGGTCGATGAGAACTCAACCGAAGCGCGCGTATTCCAAATTTGTTTAAAAACCCGACCAGCTAAACTGGACTCGGCGCAATACTGATCAATACTTCAACTGTCGGCGAGGCATCTCCCCCAAGTGTCGCGCCGATGAAGGTACCAACGGATTGCGTGCCTTTGTTTTACTCCTAATGGTCTTAACCCGGATTCCCCCCCCAGAACCCGGGTTTTTTTTGCCTGTGATTCAGCAGCCAAAGCCCCGAAGGCTGCGATCTTTTCTAACGTTACACCGGCGCCCTGACATGCGCCAACGGGAACAAACGCTTGAAATTCTCGGTGGTTTGCTCGGCAAATCGTTCGTAGGACTCACCTCGCAACATGGCCAGAAATTCCGCTACCTCACGTACGTATTGCGGCAGGTTCGGTTTGCCGCGATAAGGTATCGGCGCCAGGTACGGCGAATCGGTCTCCACCAGCAACCGGTCAGCTGGCACCTTGCTCGCCACATCCCGCAAGGCATCGGCATTGCGAAAAGTGACAATACCGGACAAGGAAATGTAATACCCCATATCCAGCGCAGCCTTGGCCATTTCCCAGTCTTCGGTGAAGCAATGCAGCACACCCGCCTGAGGCAGTGCCGCTTCGCGCAGCAGTTCAAGGGTATCGGCCCGCGCGCCACGGGTATGAATGATCACCGGTTTGCCGGTCTGCCCCGCTGCTTGCAGGTGCAGACGGAACGACTCCTGCTGCAACGCTGCCGCTTCCGGCTCGTAGTGATAGTCCAGGCCGGTTTCACCGATCGCCACCACCCGCGGATGATTGAGTTCGTGCAACAGCCAGTCCAGCGCCGGTGCGGCACCCGGCTGCACATCGAGTGGATGCACGCCGACCGAACAGTCGACATCGTCGTAACGTTCGGCCAGCGCTTTGACGTCGGCGGCGTTATCGGCGCTGACGCCAATGCACAGGAAGTGCCCTACCCCGCGCGCACGGGCCGCATCGAGCGCGGCATCCAGGGAGCCGTCGTGGGCGGTGAGGTCGAGGCGATCAAGGTGACAATGGGAATCTACGAGCATAAAAGGGCTGCAACTTACATCGTATGAGTGGGACGGTCGGACTTCAGGGCTCCGGCCAGATGGGTTTCGATTCGACTGCGCGCGGTGTTGTCGCCTTCGTTGAATTGCACGCCAACCCCGGCGGCGCGATTGCCCTGGGCACCTTTGGGGGTGATCCAGGTAACCTTGCCAGCGACCGGAATCTTTTCCGGTTCGTCCATCAGGTGCAGCAACATGAAGACCTCATCGCCCAACTTGTAGCTTTTGTTGGTAGGGATAAACAGGCCACCGTTCTTGATGAACGGCATGTAGGCCGCGTAGAGCACGGCCCTGTCCTTGATGGTCAAGGACAAAATGCCATTTCGCGGCCCCGGACTGATGGGTTCGTTCATGTTGACCTCCACTGTCTGATGATCAGAGTCTAGTGTCAGACGGTCACTTCTGGGTAGGCAAAGATACCCATTGCACTAACAGCGCCTCCAGCAACAATGCCGGATTGAGGTTGGCTTTGCTCATCACTTTCTGGCGCTGGGCGAGGATCCAGTCCTGGATATTCAGGACCTTGTCCTGAGCGGATTTCTGCGCCAGGTATTGAATCACTTTGCGCATGTCCGCCAACCCCAGCCCTGCTTCATCCTGAGTCAATTGATAACGCAGGATCAGGCTCGACCAGTCGCAGAACCAGTCGAACAGCAGCAACATGGGAATGGTTTTCCACTCTTCTGCCAGTTGCGTCGGCGATTGCTGGTGCTTGAGCAACTTCTTCACGCCCTCGACCACCAGCGCCCGCTGCTCGCGCACGCCTTGTGCCTGCAATTTGACCGCGGCCAATGGCGAACCGGCGGCGAGGGTCAGCAGTTCAACGCGCTCTTCTTCCGAACAGTCCGGCAAAGCGCTGGCCAACCAGGCCAGACTCATGGCTTCGCTTGGCAATGGACAGGCTTGCTGCACGCAACGGCTCTTGATGGTTGGCAGCAGACGGCTGGTCTGGTGGCTGACCAACAGCAAAACAGTATCGCCGGACGGCTCTTCAAGGCTTTTCAGCAAGGCGTTGGCGGCGTTGATGTTCATCGACTCGACTGGCTCGATCAGCACCACTTTGCGCCCGCCCATCTGCGCGGTCTGAACCACGAAGCTGACCAGATCACGCACCTGATCAACCTTGATCGCCTTGTCTGCTTCTTCCGGCTCCAAAATGTAGTTGTCGGGGTGACTGCCAGCCTTCAGCAGCAGACAGGATTTGCACTCACCGCAGGCGTCTTGGGCGGTCGGGCGCTGACACAACAAATGGGCCATCAGACGTTCGGCCAGCGCGCGCTTGCCGATCCCGGCCGGGCCATGCAGCAAATAGGCATGGGCGTGCTGGGCACGGCCGGCCAATTGCTGCCAGAGACTGTCCTGCCACGGATAGGCTTCAGCCACGGGTCAGCTCCAGCAGACGTGGCAACAAGGCATCCAGAGACTGCTGAACCTGTGCCAACGGCTGAGCGGCATCCACCAGCACATAACGCGCAGGATCCGCTTTGGCACGCCCAAGGAAGGCAGTGCGCACTGCATCGAAAAACGCTCGGCCTTCGAGCTCGAAGCGGTCCAGCCGACCGCGGGCGCTGGCGCGGGCCAGGCCCACTTCTACCGGCAGATCGAAAATCAGCGTCAAGTCCGGGCGCAAATCGCCCTGGACGAACGTTTCGAGGGTCGCAATGCGCTCCAGCGACAAACCGCGACCACCGCCCTGATAGGCATAAGTCGAATCGGTAAAGCGATCGCACAGGACTACCGCGCCACGGGCCAGCGCCGGACGGATCACCTCGGCCAGATGCTGGGCTCGCGCGGCGAACACCAAGAGCAGCTCGGTGTCGGGGTTCATGACCTCATCGACCGGCGCCAACAGCACGTCGCGAATCCGCTCAGCCAGGGGCGTGCCGCCGGGCTCCCGGGTCAACACCACCTCGATCCCGGCAGCGCGCAGACGCTCGGCCAGGTATTCGCGATTGGTGCTCTTGCCGGCACCTTCCGGGCCTTCCAGGGTAATAAACAAGCCAGTCACAGGCAGTCCTTAGTCAGAGTCATTGCGGGCTTTGCGGCGCAGGTGCATCCGCTTCGGGTGCTGGCGCAGATTCTTGTGCAGGCTCTTGTGCAGGCTCTTGTGCAGAGCCTTGCTCAGAGTCTTGCGGCGATACTGGCGGCATTTCTTCGGGCGCCGTATTGGGCGAAGCCGCCGGGATTGGCGCCTGGGCATCCTCCGTCGACGGCGTAACAGTCGGCGCAGGGCTGGACCGGTAATCGGCACGTCGATTGATCTGGAACTCGCGCACCGCATTGTTGTGGGCGTCCAGATCATCGGAGAACACGTGGCTGCCATCACCGCGCGCGACAAAATACAGGCTGTTGCCGTCCGCCGGATTCAGCGCCGCATGGATCGCTTCGCGGCCCACCATCGCAATCGGCGTCGGCGGCAGGCCAGCAATCATGTAAGTGTTATACGGCGTCGGCTCCTTGAGATGAGCGCGGGTCAACTTGCCATTGTAACGATCACCCAGACCGTAAATCACGGTCGGATCGGTCTGCAACAGCATGCCCATCTCCATGCGCCGCACGAACACGCCGGCGATCTGCCGACGCTCCTGCGGCACACCGGTTTCCTTTTCCACCAGCGAGGCCATGATCAGCGCCTGATAGGGCTCGGTGTAAGGGACGTCGGCAGCGCGCTGGTTCCATTCCTTGAGGAGGACCTCATCGAGGCGGTCGTAAGCTTTCTTGAGCAGATCGGCGTCAGTCATGCCCCGCACGAAACGATAGGTGTCGGGGAAGAATCGTCCTTCGGGGAAAATCCCGCTGTGCCCGAGTTTGTCCATCACTTGGCTGTCGCTCAGACCGTTCAGGGTCTGTTCGAGCTTTTCATCCTTGGCCAGCGCTGCGCGAACCTGATGAAAATTCCAGCCTTCGACCAGCGTCAGGCTGTACTGCACCATTTCTCCGCGCTTCCACAGGTCGATCAGCCCATTGACTGTCATACCCGGCACCATGCGGTATTCGCCGCTGTGCAACGGTTGCCCTGCCAGATTAAAGCGCCAATACACGCGCAGCCAGAAAGCGTCTTTGATGACGCCATCGGCTTCGAGTCGAAGGAAGGTGCGGTTTGGCGTAGTGCCTTTGGGCACTTCCAGCAGCTCTTCCTGGGCGATGTTCAGCGGCTGTTCCAGCGCCGAATCGATTTTCCAGGCGCAAGCGCCGGCCAACAGCCCCGCCAGAACCAATCCGGTTTCCAGCAGCAGCAAGAATTTACGTCTCACGAATCAAGCATCCAGTAGCGCACGGGCAATGGTTTGGAGTTTACGGGTGAGCGGCCCAACCGGCCAGCTCAGTGCGGCATAGGCGCGCACCGGCCAAACGCCATACACGCTGTTGCAGACAAAGACCTCGTCAGCCCATTGCAGCTGCTCGAGAGTGATATCGGTGATTTGCGTGGGAATTCCCAATGACTTGGCTTGAAACAATAATTCGGCACGCATCACGCCCGCTACACCGCAGCGTTTGAGATTGGCGGTCACCAGCACGCCATCGCGTACCAGGAACAGATTGCTGAACACACCTTCGATCACCCGCCCGACCTGATCCAGCATCAAGCCTTCGGCATGCTCGGTGTCTTGCCATTCGGCACGAGCGATTACTTGCTCCAGACGGTTCAAATGCTTGAGACCGGCGAGCAATGGCTGTTTGGAAAGCCGTGTTGCACAAGGAAACAGACGAACGCCCTGCTCCGCATGAACAGCCGGATAAGCCGCAGGAGGATTGCCTTGCAGAATGCGTCGAGCCTGAGCCGAGGGATCGACGGCGTAACCGCGCAGACTGTCGCCGCGGGTGAGGATCAGTTTGAGCACACCCTCGCCCAGCGCGGCGGCATAGGCCAGCAGCTCTGCGCGGATCAGTTGATGATCAGCGGCAATCGCCAAGCGCGAACAACCCTCCGCCAGACGCGACAGATGTCGTTCCAGCAGCAGCGGCTGCCCGCCCTTGACTGCGATGGTCTCGAACAGACCATCACCGTAAGCCAGGCCGCGATCCTTCAGCGACAAAGCGTCAGCCGGTTGACCGTCGACCCAGCTGTCCATCAGTCAGCGAACCGGCGGAACACCAGCGAGCCATTGGTACCGCCAAATCCGAAGGAGTTGGACAGCACCACGTCGATATCCATGCCACGCGCCGTGTGGGGTACGAAGTCGAGGTCGCAGCCTTCGTCCGGCTCATCGAGGTTGATGGTCGGCGGTGCTACCTGGCTGTTGATTGCCAGCACGCTGAAAATCGCCTCGACCGCGCCCGCCGCACCCAACAGGTGACCGGTCATGGACTTGGTCGAACTGACCGCCAGCTTGTAGGCGTGATCGCCGAACACGGATTTGATCGCACAGGCTTCGGCGAGGTCGCCCGCCGAGGTCGAAGTACCGTGAGCGTTGATGTACTGAACCTGATCGCCATTGATCTTCGCATCGCGCAGGGCATTGGTGATGCAACGCGCAGCACCCGCGCCATCGGCCGGTGGCGAGGTCATGTGGTAAGCATCGCCACTGGTGCCGAAGCCGATCAGCTCGGCGTAGATGGTCGCGCCACGGGCCTTGGCGTGCTCCAGTTCTTCGAGCACCAGTGCGCCGGCGCCGTCGGACAGCACGAAGCCATCACGGCCTTTGTCCCATGGACGGCTGGCGCGGGTCGGCTCGTCGTTGCGGGTCGACAGTGCGCGGGAGGCACCGAAGCCGCCCATGCCCAGACCACACGCGGCCATCTCGGCACCACCGGCAATCATCACGTCGGCTTCGTCGTACATGATGTTGCGTGCCGCCATGCCGATGCAGTGCGTACCGGTGGTACACGCCGTGGCGATGGCGTAGTTAGGTCCCTGTGCCCCCAGATGGATGGACAGGAAACCGGAAATCATATTGATGATCGAGCCAGGCACGAAAAACGGAGAAATCCGTCGTGGCCCGGAATCATGCAGTGTGCGGCTGGTCTCTTCGATATTGGTCAGACCGCCAATACCCGAGCCCATGGCCACGCCGATCCGCTCGCGATTGGCGTCGGTGACCTCAAGACCTGCGTTACGCACGGCTTGAAAACCTGCAGCCAGACCGTATTGAATGAACAGGTCGAGTTTGCGAGCTTCCTTGACCGACAGGTATTCCTCGACATTGAAGCCCTTTACCGAGCCGCCAAAACGGGTGGAATAGGCAGAAAGGTCGGTGTG
>NZ_JBIVCD010000032.1:0-4937 GCF_044746425.1 Pseudomonas sp. NPDC086112
CCACTCACTAAAGTCTCGGTCATCATCGTCATGCGGCCACCCCTTCTCCGTCCCCTGTCAGGCTCTTGTAACGTTCGGCGAAGAAGGCCCGAACGTAGGCGCATTGTGCTTCCGTATCTTCCAAACGATTGAAGTGGGCGCGGAACTCCCTGGCGCCCGGCAAGGTTGCGAGATACCAGCCCACATGCTTGCGAGCTATGCGCACGCCCATGACGTCGCCATAGAAGGCATGCAGCGCAGCCAGATGCTCAAGCAGAATACGTTCCACCTCGATCAGTTCCGGTGCCGGGAGTTTTTCGCCGGTACGCAGATAATGGTCGATTTCACGAAAAATCCATGGCTGCCCCTGGGCAGCCCGACCTACCAACAGGCCATCGGCACCGGTCGCGTCGAGCACGTACCGGGCCTTCTCGGGCGAATCGATATCGCCATTGGCGAAGACCGGAATCGACACCGCCTGCTTGATCGCGGCAATGGTGTCGTACTCGGCTTCACCGGTGTACAGATCTGCTCGGGTACGGCCATGCACCGCCAACGCCGTAATGCCTGCCTGTTCGGCGATTTTCGCCACGGTCAGGCCGTTCTTGTTCGCCCGGTCCCAGCCGGTGCGGATCTTCAGGGTAACCGGCACATCGACCGCGGCCACTACGGCCTGCAGGATCTCGGTCACCAATGCTTCATCTTTCAACAGGGCGGAACCGGCGGCCTTGTTGCAGACCTTTTTCGCCGGACAGCCCATGTTGATATCAATAATCTGTGCGCCCAGTTCGACGTTGGCCCGGGCTGCATCCGCCAGCATCTGCGCATCTCCGCCGGCGATCTGTACCGAGCGAGGCTCGGGATCGCCTTCGTGGATCATGCGCATCCGCGATTTGCGGGTGTTCCACAAGCTCATGTCGCTGGTGACCATTTCCGAGACTACAAGGCCCGCGCCCAGTCGCTTGCACAGCTGACGAAAGGGCTGATCGGTGACACCCGCCATGGGGGCGAGAATCAAGCCGTTGTGCAATGTATATGGACCGATGCGTACCGCCGACATAGGACTTCCCTGTTGTGGGGCCGGATCATGAGAGTTCGAAAAAGGGTTGGCATGATACCCGCTCTCGATGACTGGATAAAGGCTGAATTGGATAAAATCTGAACAGTTAATTCGTTATCGCCAGCGGTTTGGTTTGAACGTCAAAGTCAGAAAACCGTCGTCAAGCCTGTAACACTCGAGCGTTTCACTCGGGAGAATGGAAGCTCAGGCTGTAGTTCACCGCTTTGGGGCCTGGATCGAGAATGTCCAGCGCGATATGGATCGGCGTTTGCGGCGGCATTTCCGCCATGCCTTCGAGATCGCCGTTGAGGTACTCGCCGGGCTTGAAGCGACGGCTGGCGATCAGGTGGCCGTTGAGGTCGGCAAAACGCAACTCCAGCAGCGGGAAGGGCTGAGAGAAGGGCGCACGATTGTAGATGATGGCATCGACCACCAGCGCGCCGTTGAAGTCCGGGTGGCTGCGGACCACCAGGTTGCTGCTTTTGACTTTTGCGATGTCGACCTTGGACGGCACGGTGCAGCCGATCTGCGGGCACAGTTGCTGGAACCACGGACGGTACTGGTCCTGGCGTGCCAGTTCGTCAAAGTGGTAGGCGACGTATTGACCGGCGAGGCCGGCGGCGCCGAGCAGGATCAGCAGCAGCCAGAAAAAGCGCCGGCCCCAGGGGGAGCGACGTTTTTGCCAGTCCAGTTGCAACGGATCGTCGGTCAGATCCTCCAATACTTCCGCGCGCAGCGCCGGTTCGCTGCGTTCGCGTCGCTTGCGCAGGGGTTCGACCGAGGGCAGGTCGTCGTCGACTTCATCGGGAGTCGCCGACAGGCTGCCAAAGGGGATCGGGGCGTCGAGCGGGTCGTGCAGGCGCAGCTGTTGGATCTCGGGTTCGTCGTCCAGATCCGCGGGTTCCAGCGACAGCGAAGGCTCGGTGCGCGAGTGTTTGCTCGGCTCGATCGTCGGTTCTGGCGTGGGCGCGTCGGCGGTTTTTGCACGATCGGCGGCCGATTCACTGAAGAGGCTGTCGGACCAGGGCTCCTGGTCGTGCTCGGTGGTATCGCGGCGAGCGCTGAGGCTGTCTTCGCGGGGGCGAGTGAATTCCGTTGTTGGCTGGATTTCCCGCTGTTCAAGCCGGGCGAGCTCTTCGTCCAGATCCAGGCTGTCCAGATCCATTTCTGCAGCCGTCCATTGTTTTTGGCTGATGGCTCGCTGCACGGGCGGTTCGACGGGCGCCGGTGCAACCGGTTTGACCGTTTCCTTGCCGGCCCGCTGCTCGAGTAACTGCTTGGCGGCGTTGAACACCTGCAAACACGAGCCGCAACGAACCACTCCACGGGCCACGCTCAACTGAGCATGGCTGACGCGGAAGCTGGTTTGGCAATGCGGGCACTGGGTGACGAAGCTGTCGGTCATGCGGTAATCCGGTTTATGCAGGCGCTCATTCTAGCGCCGACGGCCAGTAATGCGTACCCAGCCGTCGCGATTGGCAATCGGGTCCAGATCGAAGTCCTGAGCGTAGGCCGCGGCGACTTCTTCACCTTGTTCGGCGAGGATGCCTGAAAGCGCCAAACGACCACCCTGCTTGACCAGGCTGGACAGCTGCGGCGCCAGCGAAACCAGCGGGCCGGCAAGAATGTTGGCCACCAGCACGTCGGCCTGAACCTGTGGCAGGTCTTGCGGCAAATACAGCGGGAAGAGTTCGTCAGCAATGTTGTTGCGCCCGGCGTTGTCGCGTGAGGCTTCCAGCGCCTGCACGTCGATGTCGGTGCCGACGGCTTGCTTGGCGCCCAGTAACAGGGCGGCAATCGCCAGAATCCCCGAACCGCAACCGAAGTCGAGCACGTTGCAACCCTTCAGGTCCTGACCGTCGAGCCATTCCAAGCACAGCGCGGTGGTCGGGTGAGTGCCGGTGCCGAACGCCAGGCCCGGGTCCAGCAGCAGGTTTACTGCGTCCGGCTCCGGCGCGGCGTGCCAGCTCGGGACGATCCACAGGCGCTGACCGAAGCGCATCGGCTGGAAACCGTCCATCCAGCTGCGTTCCCAATCCTGGTCTTCGATCACTTCGCTGTGATGCTCGGGCAGCGGGCTGCCGGTCAGCAACTCGAGGTGGGCCAGTACGCTGGCGGCTTCGGTGCCGCCTTCGAACAAGGCCAACAAGTGAGTGTGCGACCACAGCGGGGTGGTGTTGAGTTCCGGCTCGAAAATCGGCTGATCCTCGGCGTCCATGAAAGTCACCGACACGGCGCCCACTTCAAGGAAAGCGTCTTCGTAGGTTTCGGCTTGTTCTGGGCTGATGGCGAGACGGACTTGCAGCCAAGGCATGGCGGGCACCTTTGAAAAATATAGATTGCAGCCTAGCGGGCTGCGAGAAGCGCGCAAGTTTACGCGAGCGCGAGGCAGAAGACGACAAGGCCGACACATGCGTGCTCTTCGTAGGAGCGAGGCTTGCCCGCGAAGAACGATGACGCGGTAAGTCTGAAGCACCGCGGCGTCTGGTTCGCGGGCAAGCCTCGCTCCTACAAAGAGCATAGAAACAACAAAGCCGCTCGAAAGCGGCTTTGTTGGTATGGATCACAGCTTAATGCTTTTCGCCAGCCAGCTTGTGTTCCAGGTAGTGGATGTTGACTCCGCCTTCGCAGAAGCCAGCATCGCGGACCAGGTCGCGGTGCAGCGGGATGTTGGTCTTGATCCCGTCGACCACGATTTCGTCCAGCGCATTGCGCATGCGCGCCATGGCTTCGTCACGGGTGGCGCCGTAGGTGATCAGCTTACCGATCAACGAATCGTAGTTCGGCGGAACGGCATAGCCACTGTACAGGTGTGAATCGACGCGAACGCCGTTGCCGCCTGGGGCGTGGAAATGCTTGACCGTGCCGGGGCTAGGCATGAAGGTTTTCGGGTCTTCGGCGTTGATCCGGCATTCCAGCGCGTGACCGCGGATAACGACGTCATCCTGGGTGTACGACAGCTTGTTGCCAGCGGCGATGCTGAGCATCTCCTTGACGATGTCGATGCCGGTGACCATTTCCGATACCGGGTGCTCTACCTGGACACGAGTGTTCATCTCGATGAAGTAGAAGTGGCCGTTCTCGTACAGGAACTCGAAAGTGCCGGCGCCACGGTAGCCGATGTCGATGCAAGCCTTGACGCAGCGAGCGAGGACTTCAGCGCGTGCTTTCTCGTCGATGCCCGGTGCCGGCGCTTCTTCGAGAACCTTCTGGTGGCGACGTTGCAGCGAGCAATCGCGGTCACCCAGATGGATGGCGTGGCCCTGGCCGTCGGAAAGTACCTGAACTTCCACGTGACGTGGGTTGGTCAGGAATTTTTCCAGGTAGACCATCGGGTTGCCGAACGCTGCGCCCGCTTCGGAGCGGGTCAGTTTCGCCGAGGAGATCAGGTCTTCCTCTTTGTGCACCACGCGCATACCACGACCACCGCCGCCGCCAGCGGCTTTGATGATCACTGGATAGCCGACTTCGCGGCCGATGCCCAGAGCGGTTTCTTCGTCTTCCGGCAGCGGGCCGTCGGAACCCGGAACGGTCGGCACGCCGGCGGCGATCATGGCGTGCTTGGCCGATACCTTGTCGCCCATCAGGCGAATGGTTTCGGCTTTCGGGCCAATGAACGCAAAGCCGGAGTTCTCGACCTGTTCGGCAAAGTCAGCGTTTTCCGCAAGGAAACCGTAGCCTGGGTGGATGGCGGTAGCGCCAGTCACTTCAGCGGCGGCGATGATGGCCGGAATGTGCAGGTAAGAGTGCGCGGCCGAGGCCGGGCCGATGCAGACGGATTCGTCTGCCAGGCCCAGGTGCATCAGCTCTTTGTCGGCCTTGGAGTAAACGGCGACAGTCTTGATGCCCATCTCTTTGCTTGCACGCATAATCCGCAGGGAGATCTCACAGCTTTTTG
>NZ_JBIVCD010000032.1:4947-75237 GCF_044746425.1 Pseudomonas sp. NPDC086112
CCGCGGTTCATACGATGGGGAGCAGCGGTTGGTCGTACTGAAGCGGCTGGCCGTCTTCGACGAGGATTGATTCGATCACACCGCTGGCTTCAGCTTCGATGTGGTTCATCATCTTCATGGCTTCGACGATGCACAGGGTGTCGCCTTTCTTCACGGTCTGGCCGACTTCAACGAAGGACGGCGAGGACGGCGAGGATTTGCGATAGAAAGTACCGACCATAGGCGAGCGGGCAACGTTGCCGTTCAGCGCAGGCGCGGCCGGAGCAGCAGGTACGGCGGCGGCAACCGGAGCAGCAGCGACAGGCGCAGGCGCCGGTGCCGGAGCATGCATAGGAGCGGGAGCGTAGTACTGCTGAGCCGGTGTCTTGCTGTGACGGCTGATGCGTACGGACTCTTCGCCTTCCTTGATCTCGAGCTCGTCGATACCGGACTCTTCCAGCAATTCGATCAGTTTCTTAACTTTACGGATATCCATGAATCATCAACTCCCAAGGGTCGGTCAGGGGGCGTTTAACGCTTGTTGTTCAAGCTGTTGCCTGTCTTTCAAGCTGCTCTAGGGCGGCCTCCAGGGCCAGTCGATAACCGCTGGCGCCAAGGCCGCAGATCACTCCCTCCGCAACGTCGGAGAAGTAAGAGTGATGGCGGAAAGGTTCGCGTTTGTGCACGTTAGACAAATGCACTTCGATGAATGGGATGCTCACTGCCAGCAGCGCGTCACGTAATGCGACACTTGTATGCGTAAAAGCTGCTGGATTGATCAGAATGAAGTCCACACCTTCGCCGCGAGCAGCGTGGATGCGATCGATCAATTCGTACTCGGCGTTGCTTTGCAGATAGAGCAAATGGTGGCCGGCATTGCGCGCCCGCTGTTCCAGATCCTGATTGATCTGCGCCAGCGTCGTTGCACCGTAGACGCCCGGTTCCCGGGTGCCGAGCAGGTTCAGGTTAGGGCCGTGTAAAACCAATAAGGTCGCCATCTGCTGCTCCTTTGTCATCTGTGTGCAATTGTCAGAACCCGGCGACTATGCCGCAAAGCCTTTGTGACTGTCCAGTTCTATGCAATAGCCAGCACGATGGCCGATGTTTACGCGAAATATATGACCGGGTAATTAAATCCGGTCATTTGCTTTCGCAACACGTTCGGCGAAGTTTTTCGCGCTGATCTCGCCAATCACCCGCACATCGACACGTTCGACGCCATCCTTGCCGAAAAACATCAGCGCCGGAGGACCGAATAGCTTGTAGCGGTCGAGCAGGGCGCGTTGTTCGGCGTTGCTGGCGGTGATGTCGAAACGGATCAATCGATAACCTTTGAGGCGTTCGACGACATTGGCATCGGTGAGCACTTCGTGTTCGATGACTTTGCAACTGATGCACCAGTCGGCGTACCAATCGAGCAGCAGCGGTGTAGCGGAGGACTTGGCTTCGGCGAGGACGCGGTCCAGTTCGGCTGGTGTGGTAATGGTTTGCCAGTTGCCGGCGATTGGCGGTTGACCGTTGCTGGCGACATTGCGCGGTTGGCCAATGGGGTTGAACGGATCGGTCTGGCCACTGAAGGCGCCGTACCAACAGGCCAGGGCATAAAACAGCAAGAACATCCCGAGCAATTGCCCCAGGCGTTTTCTTGGCGGTTTATAGACGAATTCCAGTGCGCCCATAAACAACCCGACGCCACCGGCGAGCAAGCCGATCAACAGCAAGGTGATCTGGCCCGGCAATACCCGGCTGAGCAAAGCAATCGCCAGCCCGAGCAGTAGCACCCCAATCGCGTTTTTCACGTAGATCAGCCAAGGTCCGCTTTTCGGCAGCCAGGCTGCGCCGCCGGTTGCCACCAGCAACAGCGGCGCACCCATGCCCAAGCCGAGCATGAACAATTTCAATCCGCCACCCAGAGCATCGCCGCTGGCGCTGATGTACAGCAGTGCGCCGGCCAGTGGTGCCGATACACACGGCGAAACCAGCAGGCTCGACACCACGCCCAGCACGGCCGCGCCCCACAATGAGCCGCCTTCGGTACGCCCGGCGATCCGGTCCAGGCGGCTGCTGATGGCATGGGGGAGTTTCAGTTCGAAGACGCCAAACATGGCCAGGGCAAATACCGCGAAAAACATCGCGAACGGCACCAGCACCCAAGCCGACTGCAAGCGCGCCTGAAGATTGAGCTGTGCGCCGAACATTCCCATCAAGGCCCCGAGCAGGGCGAAACAGAGGGCCATCGGCAATACGTAAGCCAGCGACAGGTTGAAGCCGCGTAACCCGCCAACCTGTCCGCGCAGGACCACCCCGGAGAGGATCGGCAGCATTGGTAGTACGCAGGGAGTGAAGGTCAGGCCAACACCTGCAAGAAAAAACAGCGCCAGTTCGCGCCAGCTCCAGGCTGTGGTTGCGGCGCCGCTGCCATCAATATTCAGGCGTTCTGTCTCAGGCGGATAACACAGGCCTTTGTCGGCGCAGCCCTGGTAGGTCACGGCCAGGGTAAAGGCGCGTGAATCGGTGCGTGGCAGTTCTACATCGAGAATGCCGTGGTAAACCTCGACATCGCCGAAGAACTCATCGTGCTTTTGTTCGCCTTTGGGCAGTTGCGCCGCGCCGAGGCCAATGTCGGCCGGGTCGGCGCGAAACTGGAAGCGATGGCGGTAGAGGTAATAACCCTCGGTGGCAACGAAGCGTAGCTTGATTGATTGCGGCGTACTTTCTACCAAACTCAACTTAAAAGCTTCGCGCACCGGCAGGAAGTCGGTGCTGTTGTTGATCGAACCCAGGGTGGAACTGGGCCGACTGTCCAGCAACCCGGCGGCGGAGGCCGGCAGGGCGAGCACTAAAAACAGCAGGCAAAGCAAACGGCGCATGACAATCTCGCGTATCGAAAGTGTGGGCATGATAGCGGACGGGGACGGGGTGTGCAGGGCGGGGAGTTCTGTGGTGAATGTTCCGACGTCTTCGCGAGCAAGCCCGCTCCCACATTTAACCGAGTTCGCTCAGGGGAATGCGATCAAATGTGGGAGCGGGCTTGCTCGCGAAGACGGTGTGTCAGACCCGAAATGCCTGCACCGCCGTATGCAACCGTCCACCCAGCACCAACAAATTCTCCCCTTGCTCACGCCCCTCGCCGATGCGTAGCAAATTATCCCCACCCAATTGGTGAATCCGCTCACTGTGATCGCGGATTTCGCTGACAGCGCCGCTCTGCTGGGCAGTGACATCGGCGATGCGCACGGCGGTGTCGGAAATGGTCTGGATCGCCCCGACGATTTTATCCAGCGCACCGTCGGCTGCCTGGGCCTGATTGGCCGTGGCTTCGGCGTGTTCGACCTGGGCGCGCATGCCTTCGACCGATTGTCGCGCGGCGGTTTGCAGGCCGGCGATCAGCGTCTGGATCTCGGCCGTGGCCCCGGCGGTGCGTTGTGCCAGTGAGCGAACCTCTTCGGCGACTACCGCAAACCCTCGGCCCATTTCTCCGGCGCGGGCTGCTTCGATGGCGGCGTTCAGGGCCAGCAGGTTGGTCTGGTCGGCAATCGAGCGGATCACCGTCAGCACACCGCCAATGGTCGCCGACTCCTCGGCCAGATGTTCGATCATCTGCGCGTTGCCTTGCACTTCACCCACCAACGCATGCAGCCCGGTGAGGCTCAGGCCGATCACTTTCTGACCGTGTTCCACCGCAAGTCCTGCATGACGACTGGCATCCGCAGCCTGGCTGGCGTCACCGGCGACTTGTTGAATCGTCGCCTCGAGTTCACCCAGAGAGTCGCGGATCAACGCGGTGTCGCCGGCCTGATGCTCGGCGCCACTGTGCAGGTCATTGCTCAATTCGGCCAACGTTCGGCTGCTGCCGGCGACTTGCTCGGCGTTGAGTCGAATGGTGCCGACCAGGTCGACCAGATAGGCGCGCAAGCGATTGAGCGAGGCTTGAATGTCATGCAGCTCGCGGTTGGTCGCGCCCAGTTGAATGTCGCGGCTGAAGTCACCTTCGGCCCAGGTCGACAGCGCCGGAGCGAGGTTGGTCAGGGTTCGGGCCAGGCGTCGCTGCAAAGTATCGATGAGCAATGCGATCAGCAGGATCAGCCCGATCATCACCCCTTGCATCAACCGCACTTCGCTCTGGATCTGCCCGTGTTGGGCGCGCACCACGGGTTCCAGCCCGGCGATGGACTGCTGCACGGCGGCGATTTTCAAGTGCGTCGCGGTGCTGAGGTCGGCGCGTTTCTGGATCTGTTCGCGAGTGCGCGCCAGTTCCGAGGGGTATCGGGTGAGCAGGCTGTTGAGTTCCCGCTTGAGGCCGACACCGGCATCTTCGGCGACGGTTTTCTCGGTGTTCTCCAGCCCCATCATCGCGGCGAAATCATCGGTGTTCGATTCGGTGCTGGCGGTCACGCCAAGTAGCGGTAAAGCGTCTAGTTGCTCGGCTTGAGTGCGGATGTTAGCGACTTCTCGTTCGACATCGGCGGCCAGTTCGCTGCGACCACTGCTGACCAGTTTGTCTCGAGCCAGGGACAGTTTGCCCAGGTGTTGGGAGGCGACCAGCAAGGGCGTCAAGTACGCCGCATTACCGCTGGCGTACTGGCTGAGTTGATCCAGGCTGGCGCCGAGTTCGCGTTCGGCTTGCAGCAGCAGCGCTTGCGGGTCGCCCGCGAGTTTGCCGGCGGCCAGCAGGTCGGTTTTGCTGAATTCAGTCAGGTTCGACAGGCTGGGACGCAAGGTGTCGGCCAATGCTGGTGGCAACTCATCGAGTTCCCTTTGCAAGGCGTCGATGGCCTGGCTGGCGCTGCTCAGGCGCAGGGCATCGCCGCTGGCCAGGTAATCCTCGACGTTGCGCGCCACTTCATTTTGAAACTGCTGAGACAGCCCCAGATAACGCTCCATCAATAGATAGGGACGTTCCAGGGCTTTTTGCGACCACCAGAGGGTGGTGCCAAGGGCCACGCACACGGCGACCAGAAGGAGGGTATTGAGATTGGTCAACAGCTTCAGGCGCATCATGGTCTACCAACGGCAGAATGGTAAGTACCTGAAGTTATTGCGTTTCTATTACAGAGTTATGACCGAATGGGTCGATTCCGATGAAAAAGTGGCACTTTGCTTTGATTCTCGCGCGGCTTGTACGCGGTTGCGACCGGCGTCCTTGGCGCGGTACAGCGCCTCGTCCGCCTGGCTGGCCATCAGCAGGCTGTCGGAGTCTTCGCGCAATTCGACGACACCGGCGCTGAACGTGCACCAGAGGTCCTGGGGCTGAGCCGGGTAGTGAATTTCGGCAAAGCGCTGACGGATTTCATCGAGCACCTTGTAGGCCGATTCGATATCAGTGTCGGGCATGACGATGGCGAACTCTTCACCACCGTAGCGGCCAATGAAGTCGGTCTTGCGCAACCGTTGCTTGAGGAATAGCGCCAGGCTCTTGATCACCCGGTCGCCCATGGGATGGCCGTGGCTGTCGTTGACCCGTTTGAAGTGGTCGATGTCGAGCATCGCAAAGCTCAGCGGCTTGCTTTCGCGGCGGGCACGGAATGAACAGTCTTCGAGCAATTGCAGAATGTGAGTGTGGTTGTACAAACCGGTCAGGCTGTCACGCACCATCCGCGCTTTCAGATTGCGCGCCCGCGCCGCGCGGTTGCGCACGGTGGTGATCAGGTGTCGTGGCTTGATCGGTTTGGTCAGGAAGTCGTCGCCGCCCTCGCTCATGGCGTCGAGCTGTTTGTCCAGATCGTCTTCGGCTGACAGATAAATGATCGGCACGCTGACATAGCGGTCGTTATGCCGGATCACCTTGGCCAGTTCAGTACCGGTGCAGGCCGGCATGTACATGTCGAGGATGATCAGGTCCGGCTGGAAATCCGCCAGTTCGGCCATGGCCTGGATCGGTTCGATCAGAGTCCGCGTGACGATCCCGGCGCTATTGAGCAGGCGTTCGGTGTGCAAGGCCTGGGCGCGGGAGTCGTCGATGATCAGTACTTTATAAGGTTCGTACTGGGCGACGCAGGTCAGGACTTCGATTTTTTCCAGCAGGCTCGAGGCTTCGAGGGTGCCGGTGAGAAATTCCTGGCCGCCGGCACGCACGGCGGCGAGGCGGGTCGGGGTATCGGTTTCGTGCAAGCTGAAAAACAACAGCGGCAAGGGCTGATCGAGACCTTCCTGGGCTTCGGCCGCCAGTTTCAGGCCAATGCCGGCGCCGCTGAAGTCGACGTCCATGACAATCGCCGCCGGCAACCGCTCGACCATCGAGGAGCGGAACGCGGCGACACTGTCGAGGGATTGAGCGCTGAGCCCGAAGAATTCTAGT
The DNA here is from genome assembly GCF_044746425.1 of Pseudomonas sp. NPDC086112. Classification (NCBI taxonomy): domain Bacteria; kingdom Pseudomonadati; phylum Pseudomonadota; class Gammaproteobacteria; order Pseudomonadales; family Pseudomonadaceae; genus Pseudomonas; species Pseudomonas sp. NPDC086112. Next base: position 11,225 of record NZ_JBIVCD010000032.1, read on the forward strand.
TGTTTGGCCAGCCGTTCGGCCCGGTCGTGATCTTGCAGCATCACGTAGATCGGCTTGCGCAGCGGCGGCAGAAAGGTGTGTTCGAGCTGATCGCCATGACGCAGGCCGGTGCGGGACAGGCGCTGCATCAGGCGATTGAGGTCAGTGATCAGTCCGCTGCTCAGGCGTCCGCGGTTGGCGTCCACCGCTTCCAGCGACTGGCCGATGTGGCGCGCCAGCTGGGTATGTTCCGGTTGTTCGAAACGTTCGGCAAAACGCAGCAGGCGCAGATTGGCTTCGCTCAACTCCGACAAGTCGGTGGTGGACCATTCGTTGCGCTGCAGGCGTTGCCATATCTCAAGAATCTGGCGTGCCTGATGAATGACCCGCTGGGCAAAGTGGTGCTTGAGGCGCTCACGGCTGGGGTCTTCTGGCTCGGTCATATCCTGACTACTAGTTAGGGTGCATGCTGAGATCGACTGGTGGCTCTATGCTAGCACCTCTTTTCGATTGCATGAGTGTCGTAGGTCAATAATCTGCAAAGCGACTTCATTCAGTTTCTGACCGACTGGTCGCATAGGCTCAGCGCTGTGCTTCATTTATAGTGGCAGCTCGACTGCAGTCATTGTGTGGCTCGCTGTGACGTGCAGGATTTAATGCGCGGCAAATGACGCACGATGGCGTAGGGTTGTGGTCGAACCGATGAACTCAAGTGATTGAAAGGATATCGCCATGCTGGACTGGAAGAACCGCACAGGCAGCGCGCCTGAGCGTGCCGCTGAACCGAAATCGGCCACCCGCAGTTATTTTGGCGGTCTGTTGTTCAGCCGGGCGCTGGCTACTCTGATTGTTCTTTACCTGTTGGTGGCGATCGCGCTGGGCTGGTACTGGAGCCAGGAACCGGCGCTGTTCCCGGTTCAGCAGAATGCCCAGGTGGCGGCCGAGAAAGAAGGCAAGCAGATGGTGGTCGGGTACACCACGGTGGAAACCCTCAAGACCGTCGCCGGTACTTTGCTGACCAAGCCGGGTGGCTATATTTCCAACGACCGTTTCCCGCCGGGCCTGTGGATGGACAACATGCCGAGCTGGGAATATGGCGTGCTGGTCCAGGTCCGCGACCTGAGTCGTGCGCTGCGTAAAGACTTCGCCCGTTCCCAGTCGCAGTCCGCCGAAGACGCCGACCTGGCCAAGGCCGAGCCGCGTTTCAACTTCGACAACAGGAGCTGGGTGCTGCCGTCCAGCGAATCGGAGTACCTGGAAGGCATCAACTCCCTGAGCCGTTATCAGGCACGTCTGTCGGGGCCTGAACAGAAAAGTGCGCTGTTCTATGCCCGCGCCGACAACCTGAACAACTGGCTGGGTGATGTGGGAACCCGTTTGGGTTCGCTGTCGCAACGGCTGTCGGCCAGTGTTGGCCGGGTCAAGCTCAACACCGCACTGAAGACTGAAGTCCCGGCGCTCGGTCAGGTGCCGCAGGTTGACGAAGAAGTCGTCGAGACCCCGTGGCTGCAGATCGATAACGTGTTCTACGAAGCCCGCGGTCAGGCCTGGGCGTTGTCCCACCTGCTGCGTGCCATCGAAGTCGATTTTGCCGATGTGCTGGCGAAGAAGAACGCCACGGTCAGCGTGCGCCAGATCATTCGTGAGCTGGAAGCTTCGCAAGAGCCAGTCTGGAGTCCGATGATCCTCAACGGCAGCGGCTTCGGTGTGTTGGCCAACCACTCGCTGGTCATGGCCAATTACATCTCCCGGGCCAACGCCGCGGTGATCGATTTGCGTCAATTGCTCAATCAGGGCTGAGTCATGGTCGATAGCTCCGTCGATGACATGCGTGAGGCCGCGCACCGTGCGGCCTCCGATGCCGAACAGATCGCCTGGGTCGACGAGCAGGACAACCTGCTCGGCGCTCTGGTCCGCTCCGAGCTGCGCGAACGCGAGCTGATCGGGCGTGGCACCTACATCATGCTGTTCAATTCCGCCGGTGAGTTGTGCGTACACCGGCGCACATTGAGCAAAGCGATCTACCCCGGTTACTGGGACGTAGCGGCCGGCGGCATGGTGTTGGCCACCGAAACTTACGCCGAATCGGCGGCCCGTGAGCTGGAAGAGGAATTGGGCGTGAGCGGTGTGGAACTAACCGCCCATGATCACTTTTTCTTCGAGGACACCGGCAACCGACTCTGGTGTTCGGCGTTTTCGGCGGTGTGGGATGGTCCGTTGATCCTGCAGCCGGAAGAGGTGCTGGAAGCGCGCTTCATCCCGATCGATCAGGTCATGCTGGAAATCACGCAGAAGCCTTATTGCCCGGACTCTCTGGCAGCTTTACAGCGCTATCTGAAGGCCCGGCAAACCGACGTCGCAAAGAAGGTATAAATTGGCGCCGATTGGCTCTTAGCAAGTCGGCTTTTTGCCGTTACACTGCGCGACCTTTTCAAACTGAACCGGTAATACAGCGATGTATAACGGTCCAGTAGCGCTGCCCCTGCCTGAGTGGGGCTTCGCGGTCGATGGCTCCCTCCCGGGTTGCCGCGACCAGTCTTTGTCCTCCCAAGAGGATTGCCGGTGGCCAAAAAAGCCGCATCCTTCGCCGCCCTTGGTGGCCTGGTATTTTCCACCGACGCAGGTCGTCATTGCCCGGATTGCAGTCAACCGGTGGATGCCTGCATCTGCAAACAAACCGTTATCCCGGCCGGCGACGGCATTGCCCGCGTGCGTCGCGAAAGCAAGGGCCGTGGCGGCAAGACGGTGACCACCATCACCGGTGTGCCGTTGGCCGAAGACGCGCTCAAGGATCTGGCCACTACGTTGAAGAAACGTTGCGGGACCGGTGGGGCGTTGAAAGACGGGATCATCGAAATCCAGGGCGATCATGTCGAGCTACTCTTGGCCGAGCTGATCAAACACGGTTTCAAAGCGAAGAAGTCCGGCGGCTAGCAGCCTCTGTGAAAACCACCCTCGGCTTGATCCGGCCCCGATTCAATTCTGGTCTGGCGTCGTCTACATGGTTTTCACAGAGTCTGTTCTGACCGGTTTCTAAACTCAGCGCTGAATGCGAGGTCTATGCCCCTTGCATGCAGGCTAATCGTCATTTTCATTCTTTAGACTGCGCCGGCCTGAACCCAGGCGACGCTCTATGACTTCTTTATAGGGGACTTCGATGTCCGTACGACGCACACGCAAAGACGATGGCAGCCAATGGACAGTTGCGGACAGCCGCAGTGTTTACGGGATTCGCCATTGGGGGGCCGGGTATTTCGCGATCAATGACGCCGGTCGCGTCGAAGTTCGTCCGAACGGTCCGACCAGTTCGCCTATCGACCTCTTCGAGCAAGTCGACCAACTGCGCAAAAGTGGTTTGTCGTTGCCGTTGCTGGTGCGTTTCCCTGACATCCTGCAAGACCGCGTGCGTCAGCTGACCGGTGCGTTCGACGCCAACATCGAGCGTCTGGAATACCAGAGCAAGTACACGGCGTTGTACCCGATCAAGGTCAACCAGCAGGAAGCGGTGATCGAAAACATCATCGCCACCCAGGACGTATCGATCGGTCTGGAAGCCGGCTCCAAGCCTGAGTTACTCGCTGTTCTGGCGTTGGCACCGAAGGGTGGCACCATCGTCTGCAACGGTTACAAGGACCGCGAGTTCATCCGTCTGGCGCTGATGGGCCAGAAGCTCGGTCATAACGTGTTCATCGTGATCGAGAAAGAATCCGAAGTCGGTCTGGTGATCGAAGAAGCAGCGGCGCTAAAGGTCAAGCCGCAGGTCGGCCTGCGCGTGCGTCTGTCGTCCCTGGCGTCGAGCAAGTGGGCAGACACCGGTGGCGAAAAATCCAAGTTCGGCCTGTCGGCGGCGCAACTGCTGTCGGTGGTCGAGCGTTTCCGTGCGGCCGGCCTGGATCAGGGCATTCGCCTGCTGCACTTCCATATGGGTTCGCAGATCGCCAACCTGGCTGACTACCAGCACGGCTTCAAGGAAGCGATCCGTTATTACGGCGAGCTGCGCAACCTTGGCCTGCCGGTGGATCACATCGACGTCGGCGGCGGTTTGGGCGTGGACTACGACGGTACTCACTCGCGTAACGCCAGTTCGATCAACTACGACATGGACGATTACGCCGGTGTCGTGGTCGGGATGCTCAAGGAGTTCTGCGACGCGCAGAGCCTGCCGCACCCGAACATTTTCTCTGAAAGCGGCCGCTCCCTGACCGCTCACCACGCCATGCTGGTGGTTCAGGTGACCGACGTCGAGAAACACAATGACGACGTGCCGAAGATCGATAACAAGGACGAGCTGCCGGAAACCGTGCAATGGCTGGTTGATCTGCTCGGCCCGACCGACATCGAGATGGTCACCGAAACGTACTGGCGCGCGACGCACTACATGAGCGACGTGGCCACTCAATACGCCGATGGCAAGCTGACCCTGGCGCAAAAAGCCCTGGCCGAGCAATGCTACTTCGCCGTTTGCCGCCGCCTGCACAACTCGTTGAAGGCCCGTCAGCGTTCCCACCGTCAGGTGCTCGACGAACTCAACGACAAGCTGGCTGACAAGTACATCTGCAACTTCTCGGTATTCCAGAGCCTGCCGGACACTTGGGCCATCGGCCAGGTCCTGCCGATTTTGCCGTTGCACCGTCTCGACGAAGAGCCGCTGCGCCGTGCGGTGCTGCAAGATCTGACTTGCGACTCCGACGGCAAGATCAAGCAATACGTCGACGAGCAGAGCATCGAGACCAGCCTGCCGGTTCACGGTCTGAACGACGGTGAAGACTACCTGCTGGGGATCTTCCTGGTGGGTGCCTACCAGGAAATTCTCGGCGACATGCATAACCTGTTCGGTGACACCGACTCGGTGAACATCTACCAGAACGCCGATGGCAGCGTGTACCACGCCGGTATCGAAACCCACGACACCATCGAAGACATGCTGCGTTACGTGCACTTGTCGCCGGAAGAGCTGATGACCCACTACCGCGACAAGTGCGCCAGTGCCCGCATCAGCGCCGCCGAGCGTACCCAGTTCCTCGACGCCTTGCGTCTGGGCCTGACCCGCTCGTCTTACCTGTCTTCTTGAGGTAAGGCTCCGTTCTCATCGGGTTGTCTGAAAATTCTCCGTACAGTGCGGAAATTTCAGATGACCTGGTGCGGGGCTTCTCTTTTTTCAAGTGAAATGAACCACAGACCGGGCTATCCAAGCGATGCGGTCTTCTTTTCACGTAGGTCATTTCCTAAGTTGTATTTCGGCACTCTACTCGGCCATGTCTCTCAGCGAGAATCCCCGGCCGCCCCTCCTGTAGAGAATCGCCGATGTTCGATCCAGTCAACGAGCCGTCATTTCGTCTGGATATAGCGGGTCTTCCCGACCCCTTTGAGGTCTTGGCCTTTACCGGTAGTGAAGCCATCAGCGAACCCTTTGTGTTCGACGTGGATCTGCTGAACGATGACCCGACGCTGGACCTTGCGAGCCTGCTGTATCGTTCGGCCTTTTTGCACTTCGGGCCCCAGGGGCAGGGTATTCACGGGCAGCTGCTTGGCCTCGTTCAGCTTGGCCATGGCGGTGAGCCCGGGCTATGTCGTGTGCGTCTCGGCCCCAGGTTGGCGTGTCTGGGCCAGCGCTTCAATCAGCGAATCTTCAGCCAGCGCTCGGTGCCGGAGATTCTCGCTCAAGTACTCAAGGAGCACGGCATTGCCGGTAAGGGGCGTCGCTTCGACCTGAGTGGCGATTACCCGCCCCGTGATTTCTGCACGCAGTACCGGGAATCAGACCTGCAGTTTCTCCAGCGTCTGTGCGCCCAGGAACGCCTTCATTACCATTTCGAACACTGCGCACGCGCGGGACACTGTCTGGTTTTCGGTGATGGCCTGGGGCAGTTCAGTCGTGGCGAAGAGAGCGTCTTTGAGGGTGAGAACGAACGGCCAGGTGTGCATCAGTTCAAGCTTCACGGCTGCGGTCAGATCGCCGAAGGCCAGACGAATCTGGCGACGCTGCGCAGCGGTCAACTGATGCCGCTGTCCGGCCACCCGTGTGTGGACTGCAATCGTCTCTGGCTGCTGACCCATGTCGAGCATCAAGGGGGGCAGGAGCCAGGGTTTCCCTATAGCAATCAACTGCGCGCCGTTGTGCAGGAAGTGCCTTTCGTGGCAGATCATTCGGTCATGAAACCCAGGATGCACAGCCTGCAACGGGCGTGGGTCGTCGAGGTCGATGAGTCTCAACCGGATCTGTCCAGACCGGTAGCGGTGCAGTTTGACTGGCTTTATCAGGGGGAAGGCGCAGCGCCCAGCCACTGCTGGTTGCCGTTGGCTCCCGAGTTGGGAGACGCGGGCAGTCTGCCGTTGTGCGAAGGGGCGCAGGTGCTGGTGAGCTTCATCGAAGGCGATCCGGATCAACCCTTGATCAGCGGATTTCTTCCCTGCGCAGCGTCGAGCACAGAGCCCGTCATACCCGACCTGCAACCTTCCTTGGTGACCGATGCGAACCTGGCGCTCGACGGCTTGCTGGGCATGCTGCAATCCAGCGAACCCTTGGTGCTCCTGTGCCTGCTGCCCGGTGGCGGCAGTTTCAGTCATTGCATGCAGTCCTTCTGCACCTGTCGGGCGGCGACGCAGTTTGGCCAGAGCGGTGCGGCATGATCGCCGCTCAGGCGCCCGACTCGACTGCGCAATGGTTGTTGCTCGATATTCCGGGCGAGCCTCAGGCCGGTGCGAATTTGCGGCAACAGTTTACTCATGCCCGATGGTTCCGCCTGTTCGAAGGCACTGAGTTTCACCCGTTGCGTGAGTACGGCCCGGTCTTGGTCGACCTTCGCGAATGCCCGGCACTGACCGAGTTATGCCAAAGTGCGCCACACATCTGGAGCGGATTGCTGCTAGCCAGTGAAGCAACGCCATCGCAGTTGCTGGAGCATTTGCGACGCATGCTCACGGTCACGCTGGGTCTGCATCACCGGGCCTTGTTGAGTTACTACAATCCACACACGGCGAGTTATTTTTTTGATGCCTGCGATGCGCAGGAGTTGAGTCGCTGGCTCGGTCCGATCGATCAGTTGCGCTGGTTCGGTGGCACCTGGGCCGACCGGGCGATAGGCTGTCAGGGCTGGCAGCAGTTGTTCAATCCGCGGCTTGCCGTCCGGCCGCTGGCCATTGAAGAAAACCTCAGCCTGCGTCAGCGAGACACCTTGCAAACCTGCCTGCTGGAACAACACGCCTGGCGCTGGAGCCGATCCACCGGCACCGGTTACAACAGCGTATGGGCTTACTTGCAGGAAGGGCTGGCGCTGGGTTTCAGCGAACGTGCGGTGCTCGATGACTGGTTATGGCTGCGCTTGCAGCATCCCGACGCAGTGGCCGGGCAGCCATTGTCGGGAGCCAGCCAGCAGGAGCGTCTCGATAGCTTGCGCAACCGGTGGCAAAACGATCAACCCTGAACGTGAAGGCCGGCCCTCGTTATCCTTTGAACCAGCCATCGTGCTTGCGCAAGTACCAGGCGAATGCACCAAGGGTCAGGCTGCGCAGCAACATGAACAACAGGAAGGTTATCCACAGTCCATGGTTGCCCAAGCCTTGCAGCGCCCAGGCGAAGGGCAGCAGCAGGATCACCGTCAGCAGCATACCGTTGCGCATTTCCCGGGCGCGGGTGGCGCCAATGAACAGACCGTCGAGCAGGTAGCTCCAGACGGCAATCAGCGGCAGCACCGCGAGGTAAGGCAGGTATAGGAATGCGGTATCGCGCACGCTCTGGATGTCCGTCTGCATCTGGATGAACAGGTGCCCGGCGAACAGAAACAGCAAGGCAAACCCCACACTCGCCAGCAACGACCAACCGCACGCCACCACCAATGAGCGCCGCAGGGCTTCTCGGTCGCGAGCACCGATGGCGTGTCCACACAGGGCTTCTACGGCATGAGCCAGACCGTCCAGCGCGTGGGCGGTCAGCAGCAGACCGTTGAGCAGCAACGCGTTGGCGGCGACCGTGGCATCGCCCAGCCGCGCGCCTTGCACGGTGATCAGGAAAAACACTGACTGCAATGCCAGGCTGCGAATGAAGATGTCGCGATTGACCGCCAGCAATGGGCGCCAGCTCTGCCACAACGCCAGCGCTGCCCAGGCGATATGGCCGGGATAGGCGCGCAGAGCCTTGCGGGTCATGAACAGGCCGATCAGCGCGCCGGTCCATTCGGCGATCACCGAGGCCCGGGCCGCGCCGACCACACCCCACTCCAGGCCGAGTACAAACCAGAGGTTCAACGCGATGTTGACCAGATTGGTGCTCAGCAGAATCGCCAGCGGAGCCCGAGCGTTCTGGGTGCCGAGGAACCAGCCCACCAGCGCGTAGCTGGCCAGCGCCGCCGGCAAGCCAAACAGCCGCGTGTGGAAGAATTCGCGGGTCAACTGATCCAGCTCGGCCGACGGTTGCATGAAGTGCAACGCGACCCCGCTCAACGGCACGCCCACAGCACCCAACACGATGGCCAGGCCCATGGCCAACAACAGACCCTGGAGCAAAATCTGCCGCAACGCTGCGCCATCTCCGCGTCCGGCAGCCTGGGCGGCGAACCCGGTGGAGCCCATGCGCAGAAAGCCCATGGCCCAGGCCAGAAAGGTATACAGACTGGCGCCCACCGCGACGGCGCCGAGTTGATGAGCATGGGGCAGGTGGCCGATGACAGTACTGTCGACCAGCGCTACCAGCGGTACGGAAATGTTCGAGAGAATCATCGGGGCGGCGAGCGCCCAGACTCGACGATGGGTCGGACGGTCGCGCCAGTCGGCAATCAGGTTGGACATGCAGGCTCCTTGGGGGCGCCTGCATTGTAGGGCAGATTATGTTCAGCCAAGAGAACGCAATCTACAAAACATCACAGATCCAATGTGGGAGCGGGCTTGCTCGCGAAGGCTTTCTTACATTCAACCTATCAGTCGCCTGACACACCGCTTTCGCGAGCAAGCCCGCTCCCACATTGATGGTGGGTTGCCTTAATGAACAATCCAGCTCAGCAACCACAATCCCAGCAGCAACCAGATAATCCCCATGATGATCGACGCGTTCATGAAGGCGCGGATCGCTGCCCACAGCAACATCAGCCCGATGATCAGCGTGATGATGCTGATGATCGAAGTGTCCATGCCCAGCGCCTGGGCCAACCCTTCGACAAAATTGCTGCCGGCGTTGCTCAACAGGTTGAACAGACCACTGAGGGCATCGATGATGAACCGGATGGCCGAACCGATTATCTGGCCGAGCCATTCGAAAAAGCTTTCTACCTGCATGTGTACGTCCTGATGGAGTGGTGGCGTGGTTGCCGGATCCGAGCATTGGGCTATTGATCGTGCTGCCGAGTTCCCGACCGTCCAAGTATGGCGCAAACATCTCTGTAGCAGCTGCCGAAGGCTGCGTTCGGCTGCGAAGCAGTCGTCAAACCGGAAATTGCGGTACGTCAGGCAGAGCGCGTCAGCCATATTCACGACTGCTGCGCAGCCGAACGCAGCCTTCGGTAGCTGCTACATAGATCTTGCCTTCACCCGCCATCCCCCTGAAGCTATACGCCTCCAGGAGAGCCCGATGAACCTTGTTGAACTGACCGAACGCCTGCACGCCATTCGCGACCGCAATGACTGGCGGCAATTTCACAGCCCGAAAAACCTGGCCATGGCCGCGAGCGTGGAAATGTCCGAGCTGGTGGAGATTTTCCAGTGGCTGACCGAAGACCAGTCACGCCAGTTGCCGGCGGACAAGCTCGCCCATGTCGGGCAGGAAGTCGGCGACATCGTGTTGTATCTACTGCTGCTGTGCAGCGAGTTGGGGTTGGACATGAATGAAGTGGTGCGCAGCAAGCTTGCGGACAGCGAACGGCGGTTCAGCTGATGAGCGACCGTCATTTCGATCAACTGGCGACCCGTTTCGCCGAAAAAATCTACGGTGGCGCCAAAGGTGCGATCCGGCTCGCGGTGCTGCAAGCCGACCTGGCCGAAACCCTGCCGGACCGCCCGTTGCGTGTACTGGACATCGGCGCCGGCCTGGGCCACATGTCGTTGTGGCTGGCCGAGCGAGGTCATCAGGTGACCCTCGCCGAACCTGCCGAACCGATGCTTGAAGGCGCCCGCCAACGCTTCGCCGAAGCCGGGCAGACGGCGACGTTCATCCAGGCGCCGTGGCAGGATCTGCTCGGTCAGCTCACTGAACCTTACGACCTTGTGCTGTGCCACGCCGTGCTGGAATGGCTGGCTGAACCCCATGCGATTTTGCCGGTGCTGCATCAGTTGACGAAGCCGGACGGCTGGTTGTCCCTGGCGTTCTACAACCGCGATGCGTTGATCTACCGCAACCTGCTCAAGGGGCATTTCCGCAAGATGCGCAAGAACGACATGGCCGGCGAAAAGCAGAGCCTGACGCCGCAGCAGCCACTGGATCCACGGGAACTGGCGGCGCAACTTGAGAGCATGTGGCAGGTCGAAACCCAGAGTGGGGTGCGGGTTTTTTATGACTACATGCCAGTGGAATTCCAGGCCCGCGTCGAACTTCCGGACTTGCTGGAAATGGAACTGGCCCACCGCCGTCACCCAAGTTTCGCCGGGCTTGGGCGCTACCTGCACTGGATCTGTCGGCCGATCTGAGCGGAGCGCGAAATGAAAAGTCGTTCAGGGTTACTGGTGATCTGTCTCGGGTTGGCAGCCTGTCAGGGCAGCAACCCTTATGTCGCGACCTCCAATCCCCTGCCACCGGCACCGCCTCAGGCCGCCACCACCTTCGACCGCAGCGCCTACCCGGCGCCGCCACGCGATTACGGCCGCTATCGCAGCTGGGCCTGGCTCAACGGACGCCTGCCACCGGGCACGGCCTGGGCCGACTCGGCGCAGGTGGCCGAAGCGGTCAGTAATGCCCTCGATCAACGCGGCTTGCGCCCACTGCACGACAACCGCCCGGCGGACCTGTTGGTCAGCGCTGATTTGCATCTGGAAACCCGCTTGCGTCAGGTGCAGGACGACTATGGTTACGGCGGGGGTTATTACGGCGGCGGTTATAACCGCTACGGCAGCGGTTACGGCATGTACAACACGGTGCCGGTCATCCGCACTTATCAGGTACAAGTCGTGGTGGTGCGTGTCGAGCTGTTCGACGCGAGCACTGGCCAGCCGGTATGGAGTGCCAGTGCCGAAACCAGCAGCCAGGGGAGCCAGAGCGAGCGTGCCGATGCCATTCGCGAAGCTGTAGAAAAGGCCATGTCGGCGTATCCTCCTAGTTAGCTTCTTTTACCGGAAGCCTCCCGCAGGTGCATGTCTTCTATCGGAGAATAATCATGTTCCGCCGTCTCGCTTTACTGGCCATGGCCGCGCTGCTCACTGCCTGCGCCGCCAACCAGGTCAATCATGACTTCGATGCCAGCCGCGACTTTGCCGCCTATCGTAGCTGGAGCTGGAAAGAGCCCGCCGTGCAATACCGTCCCGATGATCCACGGATCAAGAGTGACCTGACCGAACAACGCATCCGCCAGTCCGTTGCCGATCAGCTGGATCAGCGCGGCTTGCGTCCGGCTGCTGCCGGCGCCAGTGCGGATCTGAAGGTACAGGCCTACCTGATCGTCGAAGATCGCCAGCAACAAGTGACTACCAACTATGGCGGCGGTTATGGTGGCCCATGGTACGGCTACTGGGGCGGGCCGATGTACAACGAAACGCGCAACATCAGCTACAAGGTGGCGACCATTCAGATCGACCTGCTCGATGGCAAGGACGGCAAACTGGTGTGGCGCGGCAGCGACGAGCAGACGCTTAGTCGCACACCGAACCCGCAGGATCGTAGCAATAAAATCCACGAGACGGTCGGGCGGATATTGGCTAACTATCCACCGCGCTTGAACTAACCGACACCACAGCCCCTGTAGGAGCGAGGCTTGCCCGCGAAGAACGATAACGCGTAATGAATGAAAAACTGCGGTGTTTTCTTCGCGGGCAAGCCTCGCTCCTACAGGATCTTCGTCGTCACACAAGCCCAAAATAAGCCCATTCCCATATTGGGTTTTTGTTGTCTTGGATGGCGAGTTGCCAGCAATCTGGCTAACCCTTGTCTACACTGCTTCTCACCAATGGAGGTAACCCTCGCCAGTGCGCCGGCAAAGGAGTGCGCCCATGTCTCCCTGCTTGCAGTTTCGTAGCCCGGCCCGGCAACGGGGAGCGATTGGTTTGATGGCGGTGCTGACCTTGGGCATGGCCTTGGTGTTTCTGCTGATCTTGGTCGACAGCGGCCGCCTGTACCTGGAAAAACGCAGCTTGCAACGGGTGGTGGATATGGCCGCGCTGGAGGCTGCCACGCGTAACGGTGATTGCGCCGTGGGTGCCACCGCTACCGTCTATGCCACCGCCAGTGCAAACCGCAACGACTTCTCCCTTCCTGACTCCACCCGCAGCTTGGCGGTAGCCTGTGGCACCTTGAGTCTGGACGCCAATAATCTTCGGGTTTTTACGGCTGATCCGAGCAGCAGCGAAGCCATTCGGGTGACCGTCAGCCATTCGATCCTGCAGAGTTTTGCCGGTGGTATTGGTGCCGTGTTCGGCGGTGCTCCAGCCGGTGCGACCCTCAACCTGACCGCGACCGCCGTCGCAGCGTTGCCACCTCCGCTGGCATCGCTGACCATTCGCAGTACGGTGCTGACTATCGATACCAGCAAGTCGGCCACCCTTAATGCGCTGTTCGGTGGTTTGTTGGGCGGCAGTCTGAACCTCTCCGTGGCGGGTTGGGAGGGGTTGCTGAACAGCAATATCAGCCTGCTCGGTTACCTCGATCGACTGAAGGTCGACCTCGGCGTCAACGCCGCCGGGTATAGCCAGGTATTGGGCACTTCGGTGGCCGTCAGCCAGTTGATCCAGACGGCCGTCAACGTGCTGGACCCCGGCGGCACTCTCGGCGCGACGGCGACCATCGTCGGTCTGCAAGCACTCAAGGTTGCCGCAGGCTCCACGACCGTGGTGCTGGGCAATTTGTTGCACGTCGAGAATGGCAGCAACATGTCGGCGTTCGCGACTAACGTGAGCGTGTTCAACCTGATCGAAGGCATCGTGCAACTGGCCAACAAGAAAAACGGTCTGGTGGCGACGCTACCGATCAATCTGGCGGGGCTGGCGCAAATCACGGCCCGGGTGCAGGTCCTGGAGCCGCCGCAACTCTCGGCAATAGGCAATCCGAAAAACGCGGCGCTGGATCCACTGGGCCCCAATCGGATCTACGTGAGAACCGCGCAGGTTCGCACATTGCTGTCGATCGACTTGCCGGCACTCGACGCCATCGTGGCGCTGGTCAATGCGGTAACCGATCTGGCAGGACCGCTGACCAACACCCTAAACGCCTTGCTCAATCTCAACCTGGTGGCGGTGCTCAATTCACTGACCTGTGCCTTGGGCGTGCCCTGCCAGACACCCGATATCATCGTGTTGCCGGGGCCGATACGGCTCGACGTGGCGCTGGAGGTCGCCAGCGCCAGCAGTTACGTCACGGCCTACAGCTGCGTCAGTAACACCAATAAGACCCTGACCACCAGCACCAGTACATCGCTGGTGAACCTGAAAATCGGCCGGATCGATGCGGCCAGCATGTTCGGCAGCAACACCACACCGCCGACGGTTACGGTGCAGCCGTTGAAGGTGATCGATATCGGGATCAAAACCTGTCACCGGATTCTGTTTTTGCCCATTACCTGCGATCCGCGTGTGCCCGGCGTCGGTGGCGGCATCGATATCGTGGCCGACACCAGCGTGGCGGCGAACGCCAACATTTCCCACGTGTACTCCGCACCACCCGCCAGCAGCCTGCCGGAAATCAATCAGCCGCCGTTCTACTACTCATTCACCACCAGCAGTATTGTCAGCAACCTGCTCAACACCCCGCTTAACATTCACGTGGACATGTATGGCCCGTCGGGCAGTCTCGTCAGCGGTCTGGGGACGATCCTGAGCAGCGTCACTACCTTGCTGGTCAGCGCGATCAACAGCGTGCTCAGCCCGTTGCTCGACAGCTTGATCAACACCTTGCTGTTAAGCCTTGGGATCGACTTGAACAAGGTCGACGTCGGCGCCAATCTCAGTTGTCACTCGGGGCGCGCGACGCTGGTGATCTGATCGTCTGTGGCAATCGGCAACTCGATACAAAACCGCGCGCCCTCGGTCGAGTTTCTTACACTCAACTTACCGCCCATGTTTGCGACGATGCCGTAACTCACCGACAACCCGAGCCCGGTGCCGACACCCACCGGTTTGGTGGTGAAGAACGGTTCGAAAATCCGCTCCAGCAGCCGTGGATCGATACCGCCGCCGTTATCCTCGACCCACAGTCGCACCGAGTATTCATCACGTTCGGCATACACCGAGATCCACGGTTTGAACTCCCGGTCGGCTTCGCGCTTACTCAGCAGCGCATCCCTTGCATTGACCATCAGATTGATCAACACCTGTTCCAGCTGGTCGACGTAACCGCGCACCTGCACTTCGAATCCGGTCTGGCTCACCCGCAGCTCGACCCCTTTGCCGCGCATGCCTTCGGACAGCAGTGACAGCGTGCCTTCGATGGCTTGCGCCGGATTGAACGGGTGTTGCTCGATCTCCGAACGCCGACCGAATACCCGCATGTGATCCACCACCCGCGCGGCGCGCTGGACTTGCGCGTCGATGCGGTTGAGCTTGTCTGTCAGGTAATCGATTTGCGCGTCACCATTGCTCAGGCGCTTGAGCACATTGACGATGGCCATGCGCATCACGTTCAGCGGCTGATTGATTTCATGGGCCAGCCCGGTGGCCATTTCGCCAAGGGTGGCCATTTTCGCGCTCTGGGTCAGCTGTTGCTGGGCGCGCCGGACTTCGGTGTTGTCACGGCCCACGGCTTGAATCTCCAGCAAGCGACCTTGCTCGTCGAACACCCCGCGATCCGACCAGACCCACCAGGCGTGTTCCCGTCCCGGCAGTTGCAGGTTGATTTCCGCGGTGCTGACCGGGAACCCCGGGCTCAGTCGACTGAGCCGCTGGAGGAACGCTTCGCGCTGTTCCGGCGACATCCAGCTGCCCAGGTTCACTCCCGGCAGCTTCTCGGGCTGGCATTCCAGGTAGGTCGCCAGGGGGCGGTTGCCGAAGGTCAGCGTCAGGTCTGGAAGGTAGCGGCAGATCATCGCCGGGGAATCTTCCACCAGGATCCGATAGCGCTCTTCACTCTGTTTTACTTGCTCGGCGGCCAGGGTCGCCTCGGTGACATCCAGCCACAGGCCCACAGCTTCTACCGGCAGCCCGAGGTCATCGCGCAGCAGTTTGGCTTCGTCCAGCAGCCAGTGGTAATCGCCGCGACTGTCGCGCAGCCGATAACGGGCACGCACCGAACCTTCGCGCAGCAGTTGCCGGGTGCGCTCGAAATAGCCGTCGCGGTCCTCGGGATGGACCCGTTCCACCAACGCGCCGGCGGCACAATCGGCGAGCGACCAACCGAGCAGCGGCAACAGGCTGTCGCTGAAAAATGTCGGTTGCAGCGCACCTTCGACATAGCGCTGTACGTAGATCACCGCCGGCGAACTGGCGATCAGGTTGTCCAGCCGGGCATGGGCGGCAGCGGCGTTCTGCTCCTGATTCTTGATGTCGCTGATGTCGAGCATGAAACCCACCAGCCGCCGGTTTCTGCCGATGCCCAGGGCCTGACCTTGCAGTCGATACCAGATCGGCGTTTGTGCCGCGTCGGGACGATGCAGGCGTACGCACAGCAGCAACGGCGCGCCTTCATCCTGCAAGGTTTGCAGGCGAATCGTCAGCTCTTCACGGTCGGCGGGGTGGATCTGTTCGAGCCAGTCGTGCAGCGGCAAACGCGTGCTCGCAAGGTTGAGCGTACCGGCCAGCGATGGCGCCAATTGCACCTCGGCGTTGTCACTGAAGACCTCCCACCAGCCGGTGCCGAGCAAGGCTTGCAGAGACTCCAGCCGCTCCAGTTGCAGATGGTGCTGATGCTCGTGCAAGCGCTCAAGCAGCGGGCCGGCCAGGGCTGCGGTGAGTTGCAACCAGTCGCGCTCGCTCAGATCCGGGGCACGCTGTTGCACCGGGTAGAAACCACAGAGCAGCCAGGCCACCACGCCCTGGGCATTGTGGTAAGGCACCGCGAACCCTTCGGCATTGCCGAAGATGCCTTGCAGGCGCGGGTGTTCGCTGGGAGTCAATTGCTGGGGAGCGGAGCCATTCAAACTGTCGAGACCGGTGCCCAAGCGTTGATCGATTTCCCACAACAGTGGCGCATCGAAGGCCGCGTAATGCTGGTGAATCAGCCAACCCTCGGCCTGTTCATCGAGCAAAGCCATGGCGATGCAGGGGATCTGAAAGCGCTGGGCCAGACCTTGAAGTTGCTCCGCCAGCACCTCGGGCAAGCGCGTCAGGCTGCACAGGCGCAACTGTTCACTGACCTGCGCCGCGAGCAACTGGCATTGTTCACGGCTGCGCGCTTGTCGACGTTCGAGCAGCAGGTCGCCGATGTCGATCAACTGCAGCAGCCAGTTTTCGCCCAACGGCTGCACCCAGCCACGCAGATGCAGCGGTTGTTCGCCGAGGCTGAAGAAATCCAGGTCCAGGCTTTGTCCTTGCCACTCGGCAGGCGCGCCTTCGACCGACAGGGCGCTATGGGGCATGAGGTAATCGAGCAGATGCGGTGTCTGCGCGCCGGGCATTTGTTGCGCCAGCAGATGCCGCAGCGGGCCGGTCAGCTGAATCACTCGGCCTTCGTCATCCAGATGCAGCTGCAAACCGACACGTTGCACGCTCGCAGGGTCAGCACTGGTCGAGGGCTGCTGCGGTTGGCGATTGAGCAGGCGCCCGAAGAGTTTGTCCCCGGAACTCAAAATTGCAGGCTCGAGCGGGCGGTAAGGGTCGCCGGCAGATTGGGCACCGAGCCGATCCCCGGCAGCACCAGGAACGGCAGGACCTGATTCAGTTTACTGGTGGGGTAATTGATGGTGACCGTCAGCACGCCACCGGTGTAGGTGGCACTGGCGTCGGTGGCTACATTGAAGTTCAGCGCGGCGGGAATCCAGGCCAGCTGCCGAGTCAGTTCGTTGGTGGCTATGTTTCTGACGGCGGTGTCGTAATTGGCGGTGCTCGGGTCCAGCGCCACACTGCGGCGCACCGCTTCGGCCGTCGATTGATTGAACGATTGCATCAGCAACAGTGGCAGGCTGTAACTCACCAGCCCATAAAACACGGCGAAAAAGATGATGAACACCAAAGCGAACTCAATCGCCACGGCACCTTTTTGTTTGCGGGGGAGGCCTGTTTTCATGAGTGCGTCTACCCTGACCGTCACGACGTAGTATCAGCATAGAATCATTCAGCCAAAACGGACGTTTTTTACCGGATGCAGAACTTTGTCCTACTTATCTGGCTGACGCTTTGCGCAGCACAGGATGTCCGAGAGCGGCACATCGCCAATGGCCTGACCCTTGGCGCGGGTGTACTGGCGCTGGCGTATCTGTTGTGGACGGGCACCACATGGTTGGGGGCCGAGGCGGTACAGGGCGGCTGGGCTTTGTTGTTGGCACTGGCCTTCACCTTGCCCGGTTATGCATTGAAACGTTTGGGGGCGGGCGACGTGAAACTGATGGCGACGCTGGGCCTTGCGACGGACGGTATGCACCTGCTCGGCGGCTTCATAGGCGCCGGATTGGCCAGTGCGTTCTGGCTGCTGTTGGCGCCAAGACTCTGGCTGTATATGGGGCAGGGGCTTAGGGAACGTCTTCGTTACCTGGGACCAGGAACGTCAAAAAAGCAGCCCTTTGCGCCGTTCGTGCTGGTGGGCATGTTGCTTACTCTGGTCTGGCTGCATTAGTCGCCGGGCGCCACTCGTTCTATGTACATAGTTGGAAAGTGCGTCTACTTTCAAAACAGTTGTTGTACAGCCTTCGGAAATGGGTACAGGAACGGTCAAGCCTGGAGTGACACGTGAACAAGCGTATCTCGGCAATAAAAGTACTTGTGGTCGATGACGAACCATTGATTGTCGAAGAACTGTGCGAGTTCATCGAGCGCAATGGTTATCGCTGTGTTCCTTGTCAGTCCGGCAAGCAGGCGATCGAGCGTTTCACTGAATACGAGGATATCGGCCTGGTGCTCTGTGATTTGCAGATGCCTGACATGGATGGCATTCAGCTCGTTCAGGCGTTGCAACGGTTGTCCGGCAAACACCGGGCGTTCGAGGCGATCATGCTCACCGGTCGCGCCGACAAGCAGGATGTGATCAAGGCCTTGCGCGCCGGGTTCGCTGACTACTATCAGAAACCGATTGATCTGGCTGAGTTGCTCGAAGGTTTGCAGCGCCAGGAAGTGGTCTTGCAGGAGCGGCAGAAAAATCTGCAGTTGGGGCATTTGAGTCAGAAGCTGCAGTACCTTTGTGAGTCGATCGACGAGCTGTATCAGGATCTGGACAAGGTTCGTCGGGGACCGTCTTCGGCGTCTTCGTCGGATTCGGCTGACGGTGCATTCAGTGAGGCGGAGCGGGTGGAGATGCCGGCGGTTTTCAATCAGCTGTCGCCGCGGCAGCTGGAGGTGGCGCGGTTGGTGGGCAAGGGGCAGACCAATTATCAGATTGCCTGTGAGTTGGGGATTACCGAGAACACGGTGAAGCTTTATGTGTCGCAGGTGTTGCGGTTGACGCATATGCATAACCGCACGCAAGTGGCGTTGGCGTTGTCGCCCGGTAATGCTGGTGTGCGGCGGCTTACTGCGCACTGAATTTCGGGTGTACGCCGCTCTATTGTGGAGCTGCCGAAGGGCCTCTTCGCGGGCAAGCCTCGCTCCTACGAAAAGCACGTTCACCAACGCAATTCCCTGTAGGAGCGAGGCTTGCCCGCGAAGACGGTCCGACATTCAACATTGATGTCGACTGACACGCCGCTTTCGCGAGCAAGCCCGCTCCCACAGTTGAATCGTGTGCATCTGCAAGGGATTGGTTGGCTGTCAGGCCGCCTTCGCGGGCAAGCCTCGCTCCTACGGGGATCGCTGTTGCCTTTCAAGGGCGGACTGACGGCCGACCAATTTCCCCCGGATGCACACGATTCAACTGTGGGAGCGGGCTTGCTCGCGAAGGCGGCCTCAGAGGCAACGATGTTTATCGATCGATAAAAACATCAGAACCTTCCCACATGTTTTTCAGGTTGCCCGTCGGACGCTGCGTCTCTAGCCTTTGTCCGTCGCTGACAATTCAGCGACCGGGCGTCGCGGCTCGATTCTTGAGGCATAATCGCTCCACCAAACCACAACACTTTTGGGTGTCTGTCGTTTCGTGTCATGGCGACTGTGCGCGGGATACCTTCGGGTATGCCGAGCTGCCTCGGGGATCGGTCCGCGAACCCGCGTACAGCTGCCACCCCAAATTGCGTCGCGGCAATTTGGAAGTGGCTCCATTTCATCCCAGAGGTGTAATCATGTTCAAAGCAACCCCGAATCCCCCAGAAACTGACAACGTTTCCCCTTACGAATCTGCTGATTCAAAAAAACTCCACGACGCCGCTAACCGCGCGCTCGATCACTACCTCAACCCATCCGCCCTCAAAGCCCCCACGGCCCGCAAGCCGAGCACGATGTATATGGTCGCGCCAGATATCAAAGACGAAGACCTGTTGGCCCATACCTGTGAATCGTTGGCCCAGGCCAGTGTGATGGCGGGTGATTTTGCGGGGTATCTGGAAGGACCGCACCGGCACACGGCGATGGCGATTCAACAGATCGTCATGCTGGCAGAACTGGCGGTGAACCGGATGCTGGATAACGTCGCCATACCAAAACCCGCGCCACACAGCTGATCCCCTGTAGGAGCGAGGCTTGCCCGCGAAGACATTCAACATTGATGTCGACTGACACGCCGCTTTCGCGAGCAAGCCCGCTCCCACAGTTGAATCGTGTGCATCTGCGAGAGATTGGTTGGCTGTCAGGCCGCCTTCGCGGGCAAGCCTCGCTCCTACGGGATCGCCGCTGTGCCTTTCAATGATGAAAGGCCCGGGCCAACGCGCTGAAGCTGGGGCCGGCCAGTACGATCAGCAGCGCCGGGAACAGAAACAACATCATCACCACGGACATTTTCGCGGACATCTTGGAGATGTATTCCTGCAAGCGTGTCAGGCGCCGGTCATCGAGCAGCAGTTTGAGCCCCAGCAGTGATTTCATGGCGCCGCCGCCCTGGTGGATCAATTGCTGAAGTATCACGCAGGTGTCGGTGAATTCGTCCACTGCCAGTAACTGGGTGGCCTTGTTCAGTTCTTCGCCCAGTTCCAGGCCGGAATCGACCCGGGTCAGTATCAGGCGCAGTTCATGGGTCAGGGCCGGCAGTAATTGTTTGCCTTCGATGCTCAGTACTCGCAGCGACTGCTCCACCGCCATGCCGGATTCGAACAGGATACGCAGCAGTGGAATGAAGGTCGAAATCTCGATCGCCAGTTGTCTTTGCCGACGGTGTGCGGCAGCGGCCAGCAAGCGTTTGGGCAGCAAGTAACCAAGAGCGGTGGCGAAGGCCGGGGTGACCCAAGGGTTGTTCACCTGCGGGAAGAACACGCTCTGGATCAACAGACTCAGGATCAACGCAAGCACCGGGATGCCGATCTGGCAGGCGGCGAACAGCGAGCGTTGCCGGGCGCTGCGCCAGCCGAGGCGGTTGAGCAGTATTTGGGTTTCGTTGTCCAGTTTGACCGAGCGTTGACCGATACGGCTGTTGCCCAGCGCTTGCAACCAGTGACTGACGCGATGGTCGTTCAGCGGTTTACCGTCCAGTCGTTGAGCCACTTGGCGAGCACGCCGATGTTGGTCCAGCAGCCCACTGAGCAGCAACAGCGTGGCCCCGAGAAACAACAGTGCGCTGATCAGCAGGGCTATTTTCATACGCTGCGCAACATGCGCCACAGCGCCAGGCAACCCACCACCTGCAGGCCAAACGCGGTCGCGAGCATCATTTGCCCCGAGCTGCTGTTCCACATGGCGAGCAGGTACTTCGGATTGGACAGCAAGAAGTAGCCGGCGAGCCCCACAGGCATCAGGGCCAGCACCATCGCTGTGATGCGGGTTTCGCCCGTCATGGCGCGCAGTTGGCGCGCAGCCTGGTCGCGTTCACGGACCATTTTGATCAGGTTCTCAAACAGCTCACTGGCATTACCGCCGTAGCGGTGATTGACCTTCAGGCCCAGCGCAAATAATCGAAACTCGTCTTTCTCGTACAGTTCGGCGAAGTCCGTGACAGCGTCAGGCAGGCTGACGCCCAGGTGCACATTGCGCTGAACCCGGCCCATGGCGTTCTTCAGTGGGTCTTCGGCGGCGTCGATGGCGACCAGCACCGCATCGGCCAGGGTGCGTCCGGACTTCAGACTTCGCACGGTGTGATCGAGCAACGGCGGCAGTTGTTCGATCATGCGCTTGAGCCGGCGCTGGTAGCACCAACTGATGTACAACCGCAGAGCCAGAGGTGGCATCAGCAACAACGCCAGCAAACCGATCCAGCTGGCGAGGGCAAACCCCAGCAAAATGCCCACGGTCCAGAGCAACAGCCACAACCTCAGGCGCTCGGTGGGACGACCGAGGCCAGCGCGTAGAAAGGCCCGTTCCAGGCCAGCCCAGGATGATTTCGCCACCGCCAGTTGCGGTTGCCCTTGCATCAAGCGACCGAGGGTTCGATCGATGCCGGTCTGGCGCAGGCCGTTGTAGAACAAACGGATCGACAAACCCAGCAACGTCAGGCAAATCAGGATGAGCAGCGCCGGTTTGAGCATGCCGTGATCCTTTAGTGCGACAAGGGAGAGAGCGCCGACTCGCGACGCAGCTTTTCGCCGGCGGGGTTGACCGCCTCGCGCAGAAAACCGAAACCGGTGCGTCGGTCGAAGCGGAACAGCGTATTGGTCACATAGATGTCATCACGAATACCCACGACCTCCACCACTTCGCTGACGCAGCGGCGGCCATCGGGCAGGCGCGTCAGTTGAATCACCACGTCCAGTGCGGCGCAGATCATTTGCCGCAGCGTGCGCTCAGCGATGGTGCGTCCGGTCAGGCCCACCAGGGTCTCCAGGCGCAACAGCGCATCCTGGGCATTGTTGGCGTGCACGGTGCTCATGGAACCGTCATGCCCGGTGTTCATCGCCGTGAGCACGTCGACCACTTCGACGCCGCGAATCTCGCCGAGGATGATCCGGTCCGGGCGCATCCGCAGCGCGTTGCGAATCAGGTCGCTGGCCTTCACTTCGCCGTGGCCTTCGGCATTCGGCGGTCGGGTTTCCAGGCGTACCACATGAGGATGGCCCAGTTGCAGCTCGGCGACGTCTTCGATGGTGACCAGGCGTTCGTGAGGGGCGATCAACTGGCTGAGAATGTTCAGCAACGTGGTCTTGCCGGTGCCGGTACCGCCGCTGACAAGGATGTTGCAGCGCTTGCCCACGGCCTCCTGAATGAACTCAAAGATCGCCTGATCGATGGTTTGCATCGCCATCAGATCGGAGCTTTTGAGCATGTCCTTGCGGAATTTTCGAATCGACAGGCACGGGCCATCGAGGGCAATGGGCGGGATGATCGCATTGACCCGGCTGCCATCGGGCAAACGCGCATCGACCATCGGTGAAGACTCGTCGAGCCGTCGGCCCAGGGGCGCGAGAATCCGTTGCATCACCCGCTCGACGTGGTGGTCGTCGATGAATCGCAGGTCACTCAGGTGCAACACACCCTCGCGTTCGACGAACACCCGGTGCGGGCCGTTGACCAGGATTTCGGTCACCGTCGAATCACGCAGCAACACCTCCAGGGGGCCGAACCCGGTGAGCTCGTCGACGAGTTCCTCGGCCAGTCGCTCCATCTCGTAACGGGAAATCGCCAGGTGCAGACGGGCGATGTACTCGGCAACTTTGTCGATGACGAACTGCGACAGCATTGGCCGCGAACCTTCCAGCAGGTTTTTTCCGGACTCTTCGATGGCGTCGATGATGTAGCGGTGCAGCACCAGTTTCAGGCCTTCGTGGTCGGTATTGCCGGCCGGCCCGTGGGAGGGGGCGCCGAAGAGTTTTTCGCCGCTCATGGCGCGCCCCTCAATCGGTCGAACCAGCCAGCCTTGGGTTTGTCCAGGTCTTCGGAGCGTTTGGCCAGGCGTTCACCGAGGGCGCGCAGGCTTTGGGTCAGGTTTTCGCGCGGGGCCAGCTCGAACAGGCTCACCCCCTGATTCTTGGCGTTGAGCCGTACTTCCGGGCTGTAGGCAAGGACCGCCATAACCTCCATGCCGAAGCTTTTGCTCAAGGTATCGGAGTCTGGCGCGACGTTGCGCAGATAGCGGTCCACCAGCAACCTGGCGTGATCGAGCTTGAGGCCTTTTTCGCGCCAGCGGCCGAGCACCTCAAGGTTGCGTCGGCAGTCGAGCACATTCTGATCGGTGTACCACAGCAACTTGTCGCAATGGCTGACGAAGGTACGCAACGCTTCGCTGTCCGACTGGCCAGTGAGGTTCACCACGATGTGCTGGAAATGCTGACGCAAGGCGCTGAGCAGCATGTACAGTTCGGCGGCACTGGTCTGTTCCAGTGGTTCGTCGTTGCTGGCGTAGGCGAGAATCCGCAGCCCGGCGTCACACGTGGTGAAGGCACTGTCGATCAGCGTCGCGTCCAGGCGCCGCAGATGGCGCAACGCATCGCCAAAATGAAACGAGCTCTCCAGCCCCAGCAACGCAAGGCTGTCGCCACGCGGCAGGCCCAGATCCAGCAACAGTGTCTGCTGACCGCTCTTTTGCACCACGTGCGCCAGGTGGTTGGCGAGCAATGCTCCATCGGCATTGCTCTGCGCACCGTAAAGCACGGTCAGGCCACCCTGTTGACTCTGTTGCATATTCGGCGTCACGGTCGGCAGGCGTTTGCTCAGGCGTCGCACCAGCCCGGCAACTTCACTGGAACGCGAGCCGTAAGAGACGAAATCCCGCGCACCGGCGCGCATGGCATTGAGCACGAGTTGGTTGTCCATGCCGTCGCCCAAGGCAACGATTGCCAGCATCGGTTTGGCTTCCAGAGCACCCTCGATCAACGCGCTCTGGGCCACCACATGCTCCCGGTCCAGACCCACGAACACCAGGTTGGCGAAGGTCACGTCCACCAGCGTCAAGAGTTCATCGAGGTTGCCGCCACCGGCGCTGATCACCCGGCCCAAAGGGGCAAGCGCACCTTGCAGCCACTCGAAGTCGGTGCTGTTACGCGTGATCGCGAGGAACGTCTGACTCAGGTTCTGGGGTTGGCTCATAGCGATAATCCGCCGCGTTTATCGAAGTGGCCGTTGTCGAGGAAGTACCGCGTGAAGCGTCTGCGCATGGAGAAGCGTCCTCGCTGGTTTCAGGGCGTTTGTTGGGTGACTTCATTGCCGCGGATGACCTCCACACTCGTCTTGCGCGGTGCTGCGCCGCCGCTTATGGGTTTTGGTGTGCCGGCCAGGGCCAGTTGACTGAACTGCACCAGTTCGCGATTGGCACTGGCCAGGCTCGCCTTTGAGTCGCGGTTGCCGGCCCAGTATTGGTTCAGACGTTTTTCCTCGGCGCTGCGCACGGCCAGGCGCAAAACCCCGACCTGAGCCGCGAGCATCAGGCGACTCAAGAGGGGTTCAGGGACGGCAAGCAAAACGGTGCGAGCGCTGGCGCGCAGTTGGTCTTGCTTGAGTCGCTCCTCGTGACTGCGCGCCGGGTTGGCAGGCAGGCCATCGTTCATCAGCCCCAACTGGTCGCCGACACCGAGCACCCGCAACGCCGGAATCACCACCTGGGCCGACTGCTGGAGGTTGTTGGTGTCCATGCGCAGAAACAGCAGGACGTCGACATAGTCGCCGGGGCTCAGTTGACCGCCGACATTGACCACGTCATCCGCCGCCACCGCGAGGGCACGCTCATCGGGGCGGATCATTCGCGCCAGCGCACCGCCGGTTTCGAAACTTTCATCATTGAGCCAGCTGCCGGCAGTCAGCGTGCGCCAGGGCGTACGGCCAATGGCTTGATCGAGACGGGACAGGCTGCCGGCCGGGGCGGTACGGAGTTTTTCCAGCGTCACGTCGGCGGCGCTGATTTGCTCGAACGGCGCGATGTCACGTAACAGCACAACCACTGGCTGGCGAGTCGGGTCGTCTGCCGGCGCCAATATCGGGGCCGATGACGTGCCGGATTGCGCGACGGATTCGGGTGCCGGTTGGCGACTCAACGCCAGCCCCCAATAACCGGCAATGATGGCGCCTACCAGAAACAGCCCGGCCAGGCCCATGGTGACGCGACTGTTCATGACGGCTCTCCCTTTCCTGCTGCGTAACGCCCCCAAGAGTTTATAAATGAGATGACTTCGCAATCAGGCAGCTATGAACATCGAACTATTTCGCTATTTGACGGTAGCGCAGGTAGAGCAAAAAGCCATTACAGGGCAGTAAATATCTGACAAAAGTAACGGGCTGAAGGCAAAAGCACTGTTTTATGACGTCAGTGAACTGGTTAATACTTAAGTATTAATAGGTTCTTACAGTTGTTGGTCTGGGGTTTGCCGACAATGCTGATGCTGGCATAGGGGAATCATGTTGCGGCCGTGCAACACCCTCCTGTCATAGGAGACACGTCATGTCCTTTACTAAAGTGGTTCAGAAGATCAAATCCGAAATCATTTTGTTCAAATACCTGGCCAAAGATACGGAAGGTGCCTCGGGCATCGAATACGCGATTATTGCGGGTATGGCAGCGGTTGCGTTGGCAGTGTTCATGACGCCTATCTCGGGTGCGATAACCGATATTTTTACCGTGATCAAGGAAGCGCTGGTGCCTCCTGCTTGATGCCGACAGCTTGCTAACCTGCCAGGGCGGTTCTAACGTCAACGCTTAGTCCATTGCAGGTGGTTTATCCATGAATGCTCCCGCGCTGCCACGCCAACAGCTGCTTCTGGTCGATGATGAAGAGGATGCGTTACTGGAACTGGCCGAGTTGCTGGAGGGCGAGGGCTTTACTTGTTTTACGGCAACGTCGGTCAAACTCGCCCTTCATCATTTGACTTGTCATCCTGATATTGCACTGGTGATTACTGATTTGCGGATGCCGGAGGAGAGTGGCATGTCGTTGATCAAGCGGTTGCGTGAGCATACGGCTCGTCAGCATTTACCGGTGATTGTGACGTCGGGGCATGCGGATATGGAGGATGTGAGTGATATGTTGCGGTTGCAGGTGCTGGATTTGTTTCGCAAGCCGATTTATCACGTGCGGTTGTTGGAGACGTTGAATAATTTATTTCCGCAGCCTCGGGATTTGGTCAGTTCCTGATCTACGGTCTAGAGCAGAAAACAGATCAAAAGATCGCAGCCTTCGGCAGCTCCTACAGGCGAAACGCGTCGTCCGTGTAGGAGCTGCCGAAGGCTGCGATCTTTTGATCTTGGCGGCCTGAAAGCCGACCCATCTCTCTCAGACATACGCCGACCACTGCCGACCACTGTAGGAGCGAGGCTTGCCCGCGAAGGCGGCGTGTCAGGCGATATCAATGTTGAATGTTAGAAAGCTTTCGCGGGCAAGCCTCGCTCCTACAGTGGAGCCGCGTATGTACCGGATAATCAGGCAACCGGCCGCCACTGCCCGACCATATGTTCCAGCTCCCCCGCGCCCATCAACTGAAAATCCCCGCTGGACCCCGCCGCACTGGACATCAGCGTCACTTCACTGGGAAGGCGCACCGGTTTCCTGAACTGCACCGCAATCTCGATGTTTGCCGTCGGCAAATGATCGCTCAGGGCTGCCAGCGTACGCGCCTTGTTCCACAGACCATGGGCGATGGCGCTAGGGAAACCGAAGAGCTTCGCGCTGATCGCACTCAGGTGGATCGGGTTGTAGTCTCCGGACACCTTGGCGTATCGGCGGCCAATGTCCGTGGGTGCTTTCCAGTGGGCCACTTCGGTCAGCGACAGCGTCGATGCAAACGCTTCCTCGACCGGCTCGCCTTCCAGTTTGACGCCGCGACAGAGCATCTGGCTTTCAGCCTCCCACAGCACGCCCAACTGATCGTCGAGTGTCGTCACCAAATCGAACGTCGCCCCCTTGGCATGAGGTTGCAGGTTCTGCACGTTCACGCTGACCCGCACCCGGTGTACGCCGCCCATGGGGCGCAAGACGCGGATGCGATTGCTCAAGTGAATCAGCCCCAGCAGCGGGAAAGGAAACGCTTTGGCGGTAAGCAATTGCATCTGCAAGGCAAACGCCAGGATGTGTGGATACGTCGGTGGTAGCAGCCCGTTGTCGGCAAAACCACAGACCTTGCGATAAGCCTCCAGGCGTTTCGGATCGACATTGACCCAGCAGTGATAACCCAGGTCGGGCAGCGTGGTACCGGTGATTTTGCGGCGCGTTGCCGCTTTCACATACAGCGTTTTCAGGCCCGGTTCGCTATTGAGTGTGTGCCAGTCGGTGGTCATGGTCAGGCTCCCAAAACGCTTTGCCCGCAGACGCGCAACGCCTGCCCGGTAAACGCTCCGGTGCCCGGTTGTGCCAGCCAGGCCACGGCTTCGGCGACGTCTTGCGGCAGGCCGCCCTGGCCCAGCGAACTCATGCGCCGCCCGGCTTCGCGCAGGCCGAAGGGCAGGTGCGCGGTCATTTGGGTTTCGATGAACCCTGGCGCCACGGCGTTGATGCTGATGCCGCGCTCACTCAGCAGCGGCGCCCAGGCCTGGGCCAGGCCGATCAACCCGGCCTTGCTCGCGGCGTAATTGGTTTGCCCGCGATTGCCGGCGATGCCGCTGATGGACGCCAGCAGGATCACTCGGCCGTTGTCGCGCAAGGTGCCGCTGTCGAGCAACGCCTTGGTCAGCACTTGCGGCGCGTTGAGGTTGACCGCCAGCACCGCGTCCCAGAATTCCGGGGTCATGTTGGCCAGGGTTTTGTCCCGGGTGATGCCTGCGTTGTGGACCACGATGTCAATGCCGTCGGGCAAGTGTTCAATCAATTGTGCGGCGGCGTCTTCGGCGCAGATATCCAACGTGATGCCGCGCCCGCCGAGGCGTGCGGCCAGGGCCTCGAGATCGTTCTTGGCCGGTGGCACGTCGAGCAGGATTACCTCGGCGCCGTCGCGGGCCAGGGTTTCGGCGATCGAAGCGCCGATGCCGCGCGCCGCGCCCGTCACCAGAGCCTTGCGCCCTGACAAGGGGCGACTCCAGTCCATCACCTGCGCCTCACACGCCTTCAAACGAATGACTTGTCCGGAAATGAACGCGCTTTTGGGCGAGAGGAAAAACCGCAATGGGCCTTCCAGTTGATCTTCGGCACCTTCGCCGACATAGATCAGCTGCAACGTGCCGCCGCTGCGCAGTTCCTTGGCCAGCGAACGGCTGAAACCTTCAAGGGCGCGTTGGGCGCTGGCGGCGAACGGGTCGCTCAAGGTCTCCGGCGCCCGGCCAAGAATCACCAGATGCGCATGGTGGTCGAGGTTTTTCATCAGCGGCTGGAAGAACTCGCGCAGCTGTTTCAACTGATCGACCTGCACCAGGTCACTGGCGTCGTACACCACGGCTTTGAGTTTCTGGCCGTGGCCGGGAATCCACGCGGTGGCCAGGGTCGGATCGGTGCCGTAGCTGTAGATCGTGTCGGTCAGGCGGTTGGCGAGGGTGCTGACTTTTTCCGCCAGCGGGCCACCGCCAATCAACAGCGCCCCCTCGATAGGCCGCAGCCGGCCTGCTTGCCAGCGTTCCAGTCGTACCGGCGACGGCAGACCCAGGGCACCGACCACACGATGGCCGATGGACGAATTGGCGAAGTCGATATAGCGGTCAGACATGGATCACGCTCCAGCAGCTGGGGTTAAAAGTGTGGACCAGGAATGGCAATTAGTCGTTCGACCCACGAGATACGGCCTACGCTTGATCATTGCAGGTTAGTTTGAGATTGGGTTTAGCAGGACTTTCAGCAAATGCAGCCCCCTGTGGGAGCGGGCTTGCTCGCGAAAGCGGTGTGTCAGTCAACGGAGATGTTGAATGGGCCGGCCCCTTCGCGAGCAAGCCCGCTCCCACAGGGTTTGGTGTTCATAGTTGATTTAAAGGAGCTTTTTCATGACTCAGCTGCGCCGCGTCGCGATTATCGGTGGTAACCGTATCCCCTTTGCCCGGTCCAACGGGCCGTACGCCACTGCCAGTAACCAGGCGATGTTCACCGCAGCGCTGGAAGGCTTGATCGAGCGCTATAACCTGCACGGTGTGCGCATGGGTGAAGTGGCGGCTGGAGCGCTGCTCAAGTATTTGCGTGATTACGGCCTGACCCGCGAATGCGTGCTCGGCTCGCGGTTGTCGCCGATGACGCCGGCCTATGACATCCAGCAAGCCTGCGGCACGGGGCTGGAGGCGACGTTGCTGGTGGCGAACAAAATCGCCCTGGGTCAGATCGAATGTGGCATTGCCGGCGGCGTCGACACCGCCTCGGACGTGCCGATCGGTGTCAACGAAAGCCTGCGCAAGATCCTCTTGCAAGCCAACCGCGCCCGAAGCACCGCCGACAAACTGAAAACCTTCCTGCAACTGCGTCCCCGCCACTTGATGCCTGACTTTCCAAGCATCGGCGAGCCGCGTACCGGCCGGTCGATGGGCGAACACTGTGAAATGATGGCCCAAACCTGGAGCATCCCGCGTGACGAGCAGGATCAGCTGACCCAGCAAAGCCATCAGAAACTGGCCGCGTCCTACGCCGAAGGCTGGCATAACGATTTGATGACGCCGTTCCTCGGCCTGACCCGGGATAACAACCTGCGCCCGGACCTGACCCTGGAAAAACTGGCGTCACTGAAACCGGCCTTCGAGAAAAGCGCCAAGGGCACCCTGACCGCGGGCAACTCCACGCCACTCACCGATGGCGCGTCGGTGGTGCTGCTGGGCAGTGAAGAATGGGCGAAAGAGCGCGGCTTGCCGATCCTCGCCTATTGGCGTGACGGCGAAGCGGCGGCGGTGGATTTTGTCAACGGTGCCGAAGGCCTGCTGATGGCGCCGGCTTATGCCGTGCCGCGGTTACTGGCGCGCAATGGCCTGACCTTGCAGGACTTCGATTACTACGAAATCCATGAAGCGTTTGCCGCGCAAGTGCTGTGTACGTTGAAGGCCTGGGAAGATCCGGCGTTCTGCAAAACCCGCCTCGGGCTCGACGCGCCACTGGGTTCCATCGACCGCAGCCGGCTCAACGTCAAAGGCAGCTCACTGGCCGCCGGGCATCCGTTTGCCGCCACCGGTGCGCGCATCGTCGCCAACCTGGCGAAGCTGCTGGACGCGGCGGGTAAGGGCCGAGGGTTGATCTCGATCTGCGCCGCGGGCGGTCAGGGCGTGACGGCGATTATCGAGCGCTGATTGCTGATTGCTGATTGCTGATTATTGGGGGTTGAGCACTGCCGCGCTTTGATGCGCGGCCAGTTCCCGGTTGCGGTTGACGTAACCCTCGGCCATCATCGAGCAGACGATCAGCTGCAACGGGTGATAGATCATGATCGGCAGCAGGATCAAGCCAAGGCCGGGGTTGGCGCCGAAGATCAGCGCCGCCATCGGCGCACCGGCCGCCAGGGATTTCTTGCTGGCGCAGAACACTGAGGCAATCTCATCGGCAGGGCTGAACTTCAGCGCCCGAGCGGTGCGGGTGGTCATCCACAGAATGATTGCCAGCAAAATCGCACTGCCCATCAGCGCAGTCAGAATCACGCTGTTGCCCTGTTGCTGCCACATCCCCGACACCATCGAGTTGCAGAACGCCGAGTACACCAGTAGCAGGATCACCAGTTTGTCGGCGATGTTGGTGTAGCGCTTGTGCCGAGCGAAAAACTTGCCCAGTAACGGCCGCAGCAATTGCCCGAGCACCAGCGGCAATAGCAGCATGGCGCACAAGTCGAGCAGGGTTGCACCGAGGTCGATACCGCCAGCGCCGCTGCCGACCACGAAACTCACCAGCAACGGTGTCAGAAAAATCCCCAGCACGCTGGACAGGCTCGCGTTGAGAATCGCTGCCGGTACGTTGCCGCCCGCGCTACCGGTCAGGGCCACGGACGAGGAAATGGTCGAAGGCAGGGCGCAGAGATAGAGGAAGCCGAGCATCAGCAGTGAGGGGATGTGCGAACCCAGCAGTTTGTCGCTCAGCAGCCAGATCAATGGAAACACCGCAAAGGTGAAGGCCTGAACCATCACGTGCAGCTTCCAGTTCTTCAGCCCGTGGCGGATCTGCTCGCTGGAGAGATTGATCCCATGGAGGAAGAACACCAGAAACACGCCAATGTTAATCACATACTCCGCGTGCATCCCGCCGCCGGTGGCGCCGAAGGTCGGGAAGACATACGCCAGTAGCGTGGCGAGCAGCATGCCGCACAAGAACCAGTCGGTGACCACGCGTTTGAGGTGTTTGAAGGCATGCATGATGGGCACCGAATACGTTTGTAAGAATTGATGACTTAGCCTAACGTCGGCTCCATCAGCCGTCTTGCGACATAAGGCCAATCAATGCCGACTAACGGACAACTTTCCCTCGAACGCACCATCCCGGCACTGACGGCGTTGCCGCGTCCGTTGTATGCGCGGGCGGAAAGTCTGAACGCCGGTTCATGGACGTCGCCGCATCGTCACGATTGGGTGCAGTTTTCCTACGCCATCAGCGGCGTTCTCGGTGTGCATACCGCCGAGGGCAGCTTCTTTGCACCGCCGCAGTGGGGCATCTGGATTCCGGCGGATCTCGAGCATCAGGTCGTGACGTCGATGCGTGCCGAGATGCGCAGCCTGTATGTGCGCCGCGAGGACTGCCAGTGGGCGGAGGGGCGTTGCCGGGTGCTGGAAGTCACGCCATTGGCGCGGGAGCTGATCAAGCGCTTTTGCCTGCTTCCCGTGGAATATCCACAGGGCGACAGCCAGGAAGCGCGATTGGTGGGCGTGCTGCTGGATCAGTTGGCGAGTCTGCCGGAGGTGGGGTTTTCCCTGCCGCTGCCCCGGCATGAACGTTTGCTGGGTTTATGCAACGAGCTGATCGACAGCCCTGAGCGCAATGCGACCTTGCAGGAATGGGCCGAGCGTTTGGGTACGTCGGAGAAGACCTTGATGCGCTTGTTCCAGCGTGAAACCGGGTTGAGCTTCCGCGGCTGGCGGCAGCGCATGCGGCTGCTGTCGTCGCTGAGTTTGCTGGAGGAGGGGAACAGCGTGACCAATGCCGCGCTGTCTTGCGGGTATGACTCGACGTCGGCGTTTATTGCGGCGTTCAAGGGGTTGTTCGGGTTTACCCCGGGGGAGTTGTTTAGGCAGTGATGACGCCTTCGCGGGCAAGCCTCGCTCCTACAGGGATCGCATCCGACACAAAACCTGTAGGAGCGAGGCTTGCCCGCGAAGAGGCCATCACATTCAACATCTCTGTTGGCTGACAATCTGTCTTCGCGAGCAATCCCGCTCCCTTCAAGTCCTACCATACAAGCGGGCTTGCCCGCGATTGGCCGCGAAGCGGCCACCGGGATGTTGGATCAGGTTCTGAACCGCCGAACCAACCCATCCAGCTCATTCGACAAACCAGCCAGGCTCTGAGAATCCAGACGCGCCGAATTCGCCAGTTCTGCCACCAACTGCGCATCGCCATGAATCTGGCTGATGTGGCGATTGATGTCTTCCGCCACCTGATGCTGTTCCTCAGCCGCCGTGGCGATTTGAGTGTTCATGTCGCGGATCACATCCACCGATTCACGTATCTGCCCGAAGCTGCTTCGCGCTTCGCCGATGCGGGTCACCGATTGCTGAGACACTTCCAGGCTCGCATGCATCTGCTGCGTCACCTGGCTGGTACGCTTGGCCAGGTTGCCCAGCAGCCCGTCGATTTCCGCCGTGGAGTCGGCAGTCCGTTTGGCCAAGGCGCGAACTTCATCTGCCACCACCGCGAAACCACGACCTTGTTCACCGGCCCGGGCCGCTTCGATGGCGGCGTTCAGCGCTAGCAGGTTGGTCTGTTCAGCGATGGAACGAATGGTCCCGAGGATCGACTGAATGTCGTTGCTATCGCGCTCAAGCTGTTGCATCGATTGCGCCGACTGTTCGATTTCCTGGCTCAAGCGATCAACACTGCTCACTGCGGCATCGATCTGCTGCTGACCTTCGCGCGCCTGGCGTTGGCCGCTGTCGGCCGACTCGGCGGCCTGGCTGCAGGAGCGTGCGACTTCGTTGGCGGTGGCGACCATTTCGTGGAACGCCGTGGACACCATGTCCACCGCTTCACGCTGGCGTCCGGCGGCTTCGGCCATGTCGCTGGACACTTGCGTCGAGCTCTGGGAGGTGGCGAGGATCTTGGTCGCGGCGCCGCCAATGCTTTGAATCAGGTTGCGAATCGCCGCCAGAAACTGGTTGAACCAGTTGGCCAATTGAGCCGTTTCGTCGCTGCCACGGATTTGCAGGTTCTTGGTCAGGTCGCCTTCACCCTGGGCGATGCCTTCCAGACCGCTGGCCACGCTGCGGATCGGCCGCACGATCAAGCTGGCGAAACTGGCGCCGACGATGGCGAAGAACACCGCCAGTACCGCCGCGATGATCGCGATCAGCCAGGTCAGTTGAGTGGCCGAGCTCATCACGTCGGTTTGCTTGATCAGGCCGATAAAGGTCCAGCCCAGTTGTTCCGACGGCCAGACGTTGGCCATGTAGCGCTCGCCATTGAGCTCGACTTCCACCAGCCCTTTGCCGGCCTTGGCCAGTTGCGCGTAGCCGTCGCCGAGACTGGTCAGGGCTTTGAAGTTGTTTGCTGGTTGCTTCGGATCGACCAGTACCGTGCCGGTGTTTTCCACCAGCATCAGGTAGCCGGTTTCGCCGAGTTTGATCTGTTTGACGATTTCGGTGAGCTGCTTGAGCGTCACGTCGATACTGACCACGCCGCCGTTGGTGCCCAGTTTGTTGTCGATGGTGCGCACGGTGCTGACGTAAGTCGCGTCATCCTGAGCCCAGTAATAGGCCTCGGTGCGAAATGGTTTGCCGGGTTTGGCCTGCGCGGCTTTGTACCAAGGGCGCTGGCGCGGATCGTAATTGCTCAGCTTCGCATCGTCCGGCCAGGACACGTAACCGCCCGCCGCCGTACCGAGGATGGCATAGGCGTAGGCCGGGTGGCTGTTGCCCAGGTCCTGGAGGAGGGCGAAGATATTTTTGTCCGACTCGCCTTGGGGAATGCTCTCGGCGTTGGCGCTCATGTAGGTCTTGAGGCTATCGTCGGAGTTCTTGATCAGCGGTTGGGTGGCCAGGTAATCGACGTTCTGGCTGATGCCGTCAAAAAACAACTGCATGGCATTGCTGACCTGACGAATCTCGCGGCCGCTGCCGTCGACAAAATTATCCTTGGCATCGCTGCGCAAGTTCAGCACTACGAGGGTGGCGACCAGCACCACGGGCAAGCAGGCGATGATTGCAAACGCCCAGGTCAACTTCTGTTTGATGTTCATCCGCACTCCAGTTTTTTCTTGTAGGCCCACGCAGTGCAGATGACTCGCGGATTATTGGCAGCCGAAAACGTTCGATACCCCGATCCTTGAGTGCGCCCTCGTTATCATTGTCGGGGCGATTGTCGGACAATTCCTTTTCTCTCTAATGACTTCGGCTGAGGAACGTGGAAATTGAGGCCTGTTGAGAAAAATCCGGCGAAGGGTAGGGGCTACGTGTCAGATTCTGTCGCAAATGCCCTTGTAGCCCTTCATCAACAAGTGGCGCAGGCTCAGCTATGATCTTGAGCGGTCGATGAGTTGAGTCTGATTAATCCGGCACATTGTGTGCTTCTTGATGTTCATGGGAACGTTCATAGGTCGGCAACCCCTCCCGCGAATGAGTGGATTGCCGTATAACGAATGACTTTCGCGTGTTTGGTAATAAAGGACCCACAATAAAAGCTGATGAAGACTCCAAAACGCATTGAACCCCTGATCGAGGACGGTCTGGTCGACGAGGTGCTGCGCCCACTCATGAGTGGTAAAGAAGCAGCTGTTTATGTGGTGCGCTGCGGCAACGAGCTGCGTTGTGCCAAGGTCTACAAGGAGGCGAATAAACGCAGTTTTCGTCAGGCGGCCGAGTATCAGGAAGGCCGTAAGGTGCGCAACAGCCGGCAGGCTCGAGCGATGGCCAAGGGCTCCAAGTTCGGCAAGAAAGAAACCGAAGACGCCTGGCAGAATGCCGAAGTGGCGGCGTTGTTCCGCCTGGCCGGTGCCGGTGTGCGAGTCCCCAAGCCGTATGACTTCCTCGAAGGCGTGCTGCTGATGGAGCTGGTGGCCGACGAGTACGGCGATGCCGCGCCGCGTCTGAACGATGTGGTGCTGGAGCCGGACCAGGCGCGCGAATATCACGCGTTTCTGATTTCGCAGATCGTGCTGATGCTGTGTACCGGTCTGGTGCATGGTGACCTGTCCG
Source organism: Pseudomonas sp. NPDC086112 (assembly GCF_044746425.1). NCBI lineage: Bacteria > Pseudomonadati > Pseudomonadota > Gammaproteobacteria > Pseudomonadales > Pseudomonadaceae > Pseudomonas > Pseudomonas sp. NPDC086112. The sequence continues at coordinate 46,563 of NZ_JBIVCD010000032.1, forward strand.
AGTTCAACGTGCTGCTGACGCCGACCGGCCCGGTCATCATCGACTTGCCTCAAGCGGTGGATGCGGCGGGCAACAACCACGCGTTCAACATGCTGGAGCGGGACGTGGGCAACATGGCGTCGTACTTCGGTCGTTTTGCACCGGAGTTGAAACGCACCAAGTACGCCAAGGAAATGTGGGCATTGTACGAAGCGGGCACTTTGCACCCGGCCAGTGTGTTGACCGGCGAGTTCGACGAGCCGGAAGAACTGGCAGACGTCGGCGGGATCATGCGCGAGATCGAGGCGGCCCGTCTCGATGAAGAGCGCAAGCAAGCGATCCGCGCTGCGGACGACGCGCCACCGAGCAAAGCCGAAGAACCGCCTCCACCCTGGATGCAGTGATCGGTTGACCCAAAACCCGGCTTCGGCCGGGTTTTTGTTCATAGGATCACCGAATACCAAAACTTGACGAAGATCCAATGTGGGAGCGGGCTTGCTCGCGAAGGCGGTATGTCAGCCGACATCACCGTTGACTGACATACCGCTTTCGCGAGCAAGCCCGCTCCCACAGTAGATTTTTGGTGTAAGTGAAACAGTGCTCACACCCTGCCCACATGCAGGTATCTTCAAACCCCCACACTCAAGGACTGAATGTGAACTCCACCTGCAATGCCCGACTGATCATCGCCGCCCGGCTGATTTCGGACTTCGGCGCTTTCCTCAACATGGTTGCCCTGGCCACCTACGTCTATCTGCTCAGCAACAGCGCGATGAGCGTCGGCATCTTCCTCGCCAGCCGTGTCGCCGGGGGGATTTTTGCCAGTTTGATCGGCACCCGGTTCTATCGCCGCTGGGCCGGGCGTCTGCCGCTGATTGCCTTCGACCTGCTGCGCGCCGGTTTGCTGGGCCTGCTGTTGGTGCTACCGGTCACCCAACAAGCGCTGCTGTTACCGCTGATCGCGTTCGGCCTGGGGTTCGGCAATTCGATGTTCGCCATCGGCCTCAACAGCCAATTGCCGCACATGATCGATAAGGCGCAACTGCTCACGACCAACGCCTGGATAACCTCTGCATCGTCTGCGGCGATGGTCGGCGGGAGTCTGGTAGCGGGGTTGTTGGTGGCGGGGTTTGGCTTTGAAACGGTGTTTGCCCTGAACGTGGCCACTTACCTGCTGGCGGCGTTGTTGATTGTGCCGCTGCGGTTTTCCAGACCGGCACCCAGTGATGAGCCCCTTCACCAACAAGGCGAATGGTCAGCCCTGCGTCAGGGTTTGCGCACGGCGCCGGTGCTGACGGCGATGCTGGCCGTTGCCATGGCTGATACGCTTGGCAGCGCCGCACACAACGTCGGCCTCCCGATCATTTCAAAACTGCTGACACCCGAGTCGCCCAGCACCACCTTGGGCCTGATGCTGGCGGTCTGGGCCAGCGGAAAATTCATCGGTGCGCGAATCGCCAGTCGCCTGAAAGGTACGGACAACGTTCATTTGGAACGGCGATTCTTCTTCGGCGTTTTGCTGATGTCCTGCGGCTTCATCCTGATGTTCCAACAGCAAACCCTTTACGGCTTGCTGCTGTTTTCGTTGCCCGCAGGCTTGGGCGACGGGTTCTCGGAAGTCGGCCTGATGTCGCGCCTGCAACGTGAACCGGACAACCTGCGCCTGCCGATTTTCAGCTTTCTGACGCTGCTGCAAATGACCGGGTTCGGCGTTGGCATGTTGATCGCCGCGCCGTTCTATTCCTGGTGGACGCCTGGCGCGGTGGTGTTGTTGTTCCATGGCATTCCCCTCACCACGTTGCTGGTGGCGAAGGGGTTGGCGCTCAGGAATGGGCGGGTTCGGCGCAGCAGCCCGACGCCAGCTCCTTGAGGATCGGGCAGTCCGGGCGATGGTCGCCGTGGCAATGTTCTACCAGGTCTTGCAGGGTGTCGCGCAGTTGGCCGAGTTCGCGAATCTTCTGGTTCAACTCGTCGATGTGCTGACGGGCCAGCGCCTTCACATCGGCGCTGGCCCGCTGGCGGTCTTGCCAGAGGGTCAGTAGCTTGCCGACCTCTTCCAGCGAAAACCCCAGATCCCGAGAGCGCTTGATGAACGCCAGAGTATGCAGATCGTCGTCGCCATAGACCCGATAGCCGCTGTCGGTACGATGGGCCGCCTTGAGCAGGCCGATGGATTCGTAGTAACGAATCATCTTCGCGCTCAGACCGCTCTGGCGGGCCGCTTGGCCAATGTTCATCGGTGATCCTCCAGGTCTTTGGGTTTCCAGGTTTTCAACAGTAATGCATTGCTCACCACGCTGACGCTCGACAGCGCCATGGCGGCGCCGGCCAGCACCGGGTTGAGAAAGCCGAACGCCGCCAGTGGCAGGCCGATCAGGTTATAGACAAAGGCCCAGAACAGGTTTTGGCGAATCTTCGCGTAGGTCTTGCGGCTGATCTCCAGCGCCGCCGGCACCAGCCGTGGATCGCCGCGCATCAGGGTGATCCCGGCCGCGTGCATGGCGACGTCGGTGCCGCCACCCATGGCGATGCCGATGTCTGCCGCGGCAAGGGCCGGTGCGTCGTTGATGCCGTCGCCGACCATTGCCACCACACCGGTTCTTTTCAGTGCGGCGACGGTGGCGGCTTTGTCCGCCGGCAATACTTCGGCGTGGACATCGCTGATGCCCAGCGCCTCGGCGACCACCTTGGCGCTGCCGCGGTTATCGCCGGTCAGCAAGTGGCTGCTAATGTTTCGTGCGCTCAGTTGTTGTACCGCTTGCAAGGCGCCGGGTTTGAGCGTGTCACCGAAGGCGAACAGGCCGAGCACTCGCGGTTCAGGGCTTTGCTCGATCAGCCAGGACAGGGTCCGGCCTTCGGTTTCCCAAGTGGTTGCGGAGTCAGCCAATGGCCCGGCGCTCAGGCCACTTTCTTCCAGCAGGCGCCGATTGCCCAAAGCCAGTCGCCGACCATCGAGATTGCCGGCAATGCCGCGTCCGGTCAGCGATTGACTGTCGCTGACATCAGCCACGGTCAGGTCGCTCTCGGTGCAGGCATCCAGCACCGCCTTGGCCAGCGGGTGTTCACTGCCGCGTTGCAGCGCACCAGCCATTTGCAGCAAGGCAGCTTCGTCACCTTCGATGGCACTCAAATGCGCGATGCGCGGCGTGCCCGACGTCAGCGTGCCGGTCTTGTCGAACACCACGGCGCTGACTTCATGGGCGCGCTCCAAGGCTTCGGCGTCCTTGATCAGAATCCCGTAGCGCGCCGCTACACCCGTGCCGGCCATGATTGCCGTCGGCGTGGCCAGCCCGAGTGCACAAGGGCAGGCGATCACCAACACCGCGACGGCGTTGATCAATGCGGTTTCCAGAGGCGCGCCGTACAACCACCAACCGAGCAGGGTCGCCAGCGCGATCAACAGAACCACAGGCACGAACACCTGGCTGACTTTATCCACCAGTTTCTGGATCGGTGCTTTCGCCGCCTGCGCGTCTTCGACCAGGCGGATGATCCGCGCCAGCACGGTTTCTGCGCCGAGCGCCAAAGTCCGAACCAGCAACCGACCTTCGCCATTGATGGCGCCGCCGGTGACCTTGTCGCCCGGTTGTTTTGGCACCGGCAGGCTCTCGCCGCTGATCAATGCTTCGTCGGCGTGGCTCTGGCCTTCCACAACGATGCCATCCACCGGGAAGCGTTCGCCGGGCTTGACCATGACCAGATCGTTGAGGCGCAAAGCGCTGATCGCAACGTCCTGCTCGCGGCCATCGATTACCTGAATGGCTCGCTCCGGACGCAAGGCTTCAAGGGCGCGGATGGCGCTGGCGGTCTGGCGCTTGGCGCGGCTTTCCAGGTATTTGCCCAACAGCACCAGAGCGATCACCACCGCCGAGGCTTCGAAATACAGGTGCGGCATGCGACCGGCAGCGGTGGCCCACTCGTAAACGCTTAGGCCATAGCCGGCGCTGGTGCCCAGGGCTACCAGCAAATCCATGTTGCCGGCACCTGCGCGCACGGCTTTCCACGCAGCGACATAGAAGCGCGCGCCGAAGATGAACTGCACCGGGGTGGCTAATGCAAACTGCACCCATGCCGGGAGCATCCAGTGCACACCGAAAGGTTGCAGCACCATTGGCAGCACCAGCGGCAAAGCGAGGGCGATGGCCGCCAGCAAGGCCCAGCGTTCGCGATGCAGGCGTTGCTGTTGAATGTCGGCTTGCGGGTGTTCGACTTCCCAGACGCTGGCGGAGTAACCGGCTTTGGTCACGGCGTCGATCAGGGGTTGCGGATCGACCTGGCCGAGCAGTTCGAGGTGCGCACGTTCGTTGGCCAGGTTAACGCTGACACTCTTCACGCCCGGCACCTTGGCCAGCGCCCGTTCGACGCGGCCGACGCAGGACGCGCAAGTCATGCCGTCGATGCTCAATTCCAGGGGCTGCTGTGGCACGCTGTAACCGGCCTGCTGCACCGCGTCCATCAAGGCAGGCAGGCTGTCACTGGGCGCTTGAACCCGAGCCTGTTCGGTGGCTAGGTTGACGCTGACGGCCGTGGCGCCGATGACTTTGCTCAAGGCACGCTCGACACGTCCGGCGCAACTGGCGCAGGTCATGCCGGCAATCGGCAGATCGAAAGTGGTGGATTCGGACATCGGTCACGCTCCCTGTAGAAATTGTCTACAGGATCAACCTTGCCATGCGGGCAAGGTCAAGCGCCACTCTTCAAATCGTCTCGCGACTTTGCACCTCGTAGGAGCGAGGCTTGCCCGCGAAGGGGCCATCACAGTCACCATCGATGCTGACTGTTATGGCCCCTTCGCGGGCAAGCCTCGCTCCTACGGGTAGGGGGTGATCAATACTCGAGGGCGGCAGGCTTGAGGTACATCCCTTCCTGCGTCATCGCAATCCGGAACTTCAACACATCCCCGGCCTTGAGCGTGATGTTCTGCGAACCCGGCGCGAGCATGCCCGGGTTGCAACCCGGCACCTGGCCCGGCAGCAGTTTGAGGCGCAGGGACACATTGCCCGGCGGCAGGTTGAACGAGGTGCTCTGTTCCTGGAACAGTCGCGCCGATAGCTGATCCTGGATGTACACGCCGATCTCGCAGGAAGTCGAAACCTCCAGGCGCTCGCGGGAAATGATCAGCACGCCGTAGTCCTCCCCGGCGGCTTGAACCGAAGGTGTCGCGGCAAATAGGCTGAGGAAGCCAAACAGGCTGAGAGCTGACCAGCGCATGGCTGAATCTCCTGATGTCGAGTCATAGATGGACGCAGCTTGGCCGAGCGTGGCGCCGATTGCCAGCCCGGCAGCTTGCTTGAGAACTTGACCTTGCCATGGTGGCAAGCTCGAGACTGCCTGCAACCCTCATTAAAGGGCTTCATTCAAGGAGTTGTCCCATGCAAGTGTTCAATGTTGAAGGCATGTCTTGCGGTCACTGCGTCAAGGCCATCACTCAGGCGCTGCAAGCCAAGGATCCCGCGGCCAGCGTGCGCATTGATCTGGCGGCAAAAGAAGTCGGCGTTGAAAGTGCGCTGACGGCCGATCAGGTGATCGCCGCGATCAGCGAAGAGGGTTATGGCGTCAAACTGGCCTGAGTTTTTTAATAGTTAGCGACCTAACGGAATGTTCAAGGCGTCCACGCAAGGCTAGACTGTCGGCCTGCCGATCCATGGCCAACCCGCATGCCTAACCTGGACGCCTGATGAACTTGCGCGCAATCCTGATTCTCGGCGCCTTGAGCGCTTTCGGTCCGCTGGCGATCGATTTCTATCTGCCGGCGTTCCCGGCGATGGCGTTCGCTTTCGGCACCGACGAAAAACACGTTCAACTGACCCTTGCGGCCTATTTCCTTGGCCTGTCCATCGGCCAACTGGCGTACGGCCCGGTGGCGGATCGCTTTGGGCGACGGATTCCCTTGCTGACAGGTGTCGGCTTGTTCACCGCCGCTTCATTGGCCTGTGCTTATGCGCCGACGCTGGAATGGCTGATTGGTGCACGTTTCGTCCAGGCGCTGGGCGGGTGCGCGGGCATGGTGATTTCGCGGGCGGTGGTCAGCGATAAATGCGATGCGGTGGGTTCGGCGAAGGTCTTTTCGCAGTTGATGCTGGTGATGGGCCTGGCGCCGATTCTTGCGCCAATGCTGGGCGGGTTGCTGGTCAACACGACGGGCTGGCAATCGATCTTTCTGGCACTGACCGGTTTCAGTGCGCTGGCAGGGTTGGCAGTGGCCCTCGGGCTGCCGGAAAGTCTGCCGGCCCATGTGCCGCGCCAACCGTTGTCGGGCGCGCTACGCCAGTATGGTCGGTTGTTGGCGGACCCGATCTTCCTCGGCCATGCCCTGACCGGCGGTGTCGCCATCGCCGGGATGTTTGCCTACATCGCCGGTTCACCGTTCGTCTTCATCAAACTCTATGGCGTGCCAGCCGAGCATTTTGGCTGGCTGTTTGGCATTAACGCGGCGGGTTTCATTCTGGTGGCCCAGGTCAATGCCCGGATGCTGGCCAAGCGTGGTCCAGCCTTTTTATTGGCGCGTACCGTCTGGCTCTATCTGGCGGGTGGTCTGGCCCTATTGGCGGTGAGTGCGTTGCACACGGCGCAGTTGTGGCCATTGCTGATTCCGCTTTTCCTCTGCATCGCCAGCTTGGGTTGTATTGTGCCCAACGCCTCAGCCTGCGCCATGAACGGTCAGGGCGCGCGGGCGGGCAGTGCCTCGGCGATGCTCGGTTGCCTGCAGTTCAGCGTCGCCGCCGGGGCCGCAGCATTGGTGGGGGTTTTGCACGATGGCAGCGCCATGCCGATGGCCATGGTCATCAGCCTGTGCGGGATTCTGGTGGTGAGCGCGGCGACGCTCACCCGACGTTTGCAAAATGCCCGGGCGCTGACGCAAGCCCAGGTCTGAGGACGGACTCAGCCAGCAGCGCGATGCTGACGGTCGGGAATCTGATGGGGCGCGTGCAAGCGCGCTTCAAGCGTTTTAGTGAAAGCCAGGGCTTCGGCCTCACTGCGGAACGTCACAGCGTGTTGATCCAGGCGGACCTGCCAGCAGGATGTTGCCACTTCTTTTATCAGGATCTTCATTGCTGAACTCCTTTCGTAAAAGACGTCTCGTAAAAGACATCACGTAAATGATTGTTCGCAGAGTTTTCGATTGTAGACCTGAATACGATCGCAATTGTGACAACGGTCAATTCTCTGACTGACGGCAAAAAATCACCATCCCCTGTAGGAGCTGCCGAAGGCTGCGATCTTTTGATCTGGTGTTTTTAAAAGCAAAATCAAAAGATCGCAGCCTCCGGCAGCTCCTACTCTTCAGAACCCTTCAAGCACAATTTTGCCCTTGGACTTGCCGCTCTCCAGCAGAGCATGGGCACGCCGCAGGTTGGCCGCGTTGATGGTCCCGAAGTGCTCGCCGACCGTGGTTTTCAGCGTGCCTGCATCGATCAGCCCGGCGACGCGGTTGAGCAAGTTGTGCTGCTCGATCATGTCTGCGGTTTCGAACAGCGAGCGGGTGTACATGAACTCCCAGTGCAGCGACAGGCTCTTGCGCTTGAGCTTGGTCACGTCCAGCGACTTCGGATCATCGATCAGCGCCAGTTTGCCTTGCGGCGCCAACGCCTCCACCAATTGATCCAGGTGTTGATCGGTCTGGGTCAGGCTGGCGACGTGGGTCACCTGCTCGAACCCCGCACGTTTGAGTTCTTCACTCAGCGGCTGGCTATGATCGATCACCTGATCGGCGCCCAGGTCACGCACCCAGCTCTGGGTCTGTGCACGGGAAGCGGTGCCGATGACCTTCAGCCCGGTGAGCTGGCTGGCCAATTGCGTGAGGATCGAACCCACACCGCCAGCGGCACCCACGATCAGCAGGCTCTGGCCTTCATCGGTTTTGCCTTCGCGCACTTGCAGGCGATCGAACAGCAGTTCCCACGCGGTGATGGCAGTCAGCGGCAGGGCGGCTGCTTCGGCGAAACCGAGGGTTTTCGGCATATGACCGACGATGCGCTCATCCACCACATGCAACTCGCTGTTGCCGCCGGCACGGGCGATGGAGCCGGCGTAGAACACTTTGTCGCCAGCCTTGAACAAGGTCACTTCGCTGCCGACAGCCTTGACCACACCGGCCACGTCCCAGCCCAGCACCTTTGCCGCGCCGCCTTCCGGCTGGACGTTCTGGCGAACCTTGGTATCCACCGGGTTGACCGAGATGGCTTTGACCTCCACCAACAGGTCGCGCGGGCCGGCGACCGGTTCTGGCAGTTCGATGTCTTGCAGGGATTTTTCGTCGCTGATGGGCAGGGAGTCGTAGTAGGCGATGGCTTTCATGTGGGTTCCTGAGAGGGAATAATTTCGATGGGGCAGATGATTGGTTATTTCCCGGCAAGATAAAACCCGCTAAAAGAGCAGTCTCTTTCAATATTTTTTTGATAATCGGGGCTGGCGATGTTGCGTTTCGATGACTTGCAGTTGTTCGTTCGGGCTGCAGACCTGGGCAGCCTGTCGGCGGCGGCGCGGGTGATGGATATGTCGGCGGCGGTGGCCAGTGCTGCGTTGAAGCGTATCGAACAGCAACTCGGCGCGCGCTTGCTCGCCCGTTCTACCCGCAGCCTGCGCCTGACCGCGGAAGGCGAAGGTTTTCTGGAATACGCCCGGGCAGCCTTGAGCAATCTCGATGAGGGCCGCCGCTTGCTGGCCAGCGGGCAGGATCAGGTCAGCGGGATTTTGCAGTTGTCGGCGCCTTCGGATTTCGGTCGCAACCTGCTGTTGCCATGGCTCGACGAGTTTCAGCGCGAGCATCCGAAGCTCACGGTCCGGTTGCTGCTGGGCGACCGCATCGCCGACCTGTTCCGCCAACCGGTGGACATTGCCCTGCGGTATGGCGAGCCGGAAGACTCGAGCCTGGTGGCGTTGCCCATCGCCCCACAGAACCGTCGTGTACTCTGCGCGGCGCCGAGTTACCTGGCCCGGCATGGCGAACCTCGGTATCTGGAGCAATTGGCTCAGCACAATTGCCTGTTATTCATGCTCGGTAGTCGGGTTCACGATCACTGGAGTTTCCACGATGGCAAACGCGACGTGAGCCTGACGGTCAGTGGTGATCGCTTCAGTGACGACGCCGATGTTGTGCGTCTGTGGGCCGTCGCGGGGGCGGGGATTGCGTATAAGTCCTGGCTCGATGTCGCCGCCGATGTGCTGGCCGGTCGGCTGAAAGTGCTGATGCCGGAGCTGCTCTGTGAGCGTGCACCGCTGAATTTGCTGTGCGCCCATCGCGCACAATTGAGTAAGCCGGTGAACCTTTTGCGGGAAATGCTCGCCAGCCGATGCGCTCGGATAAGCAGTCAATTTCCGACGAAATCGGATGTCGATCATTAGTCGCAGGCAAATAGCGAAATTTCTCTCAGGAACTATCACCATCAATGGATCCCCGAGGGCAGGAAGCGACGGTTAACCCGCTTATACTAGCGCCCGCCTCATGTACGCACCGTCGACCTCGCAATGGCGAGGTCAGGTTCGATTCGGTCATACCCGATGGTCATCACCAGACCTTCGTTGCACCCACGAAGCAATGGCTTGGGTGAGTGGGTGGCTTTGCCCGGTCCATGGCGGTTTTCGCGTCTTGGCCGACGACACATTACTGGTCAAGATGTCTCTGAGCAGTAGACGAAACGATTCAACAGGGAGTGAATACATGGAACATGCACCTTGCATCAGCCAGATCGCCACATTGCTGGCTGACCCCAAGCGCAGCGCAATGATGTGGGCCTTGATGGACGGCTCGGCGCGGCAAACCGAAGAGCTGGCGTTGCTGGCCGGCCTGTCGCCGTCTTCGGCCAGTGCGCATTTAGGGCGTTTGTCCGCCGGAGGTCTGTTGAAAGTCGAAACCCGTGGCCGCAAACGGTTTTTCCGGCTTGCCGCGCCCGAAGTCGGCGCCGCGATAGAGGCCCTGGCCAGCGCGACCCTGGCCAGCGCGCCTCAGGACATTCCAGAGGTTTTCAAACGCACGAGCCCTATCGCCAAACCTCAGGCGGCGCCTTCGTCATTGCTGCGGGCCAGGCTCTGCGACGACCATCTGGGCGGCACCCTGGCCGCCGACCTCTACCAGCGCCTGCTGGATGCGGGCTGGATCGAGCAATTCGATCAGCGGGTCATGATCACTCACAAGGGCGCCACACAATTGGCAACGCGCGGTGTGTTCATCCAGGCGCTGGCTCATCGTAACAGCAGAGTCGCCTGCGCTTGCCCGGACTGGAGCGAAAGACGCCCGCACATGGGCGGTTCATTGGGCGCGGCGTTGTTGCAGCTGTTCATGCAATCGGGCTGGTTGAGCCTGCCCAACGATTCGCGAGCGTTGCAGATCACCGCTTTGGGGCAACGGGAGATCCATCGCTTCGCCAAGGAAACCGAACTGGAAATGGCGCTTTAGAGTCATTGAGGGCGACGTCCGGGATTTGTTTCAGGCGTCGTTCAGAGCTGTGGACAGGTCGCATTCAGCAATAATCCCCAGCCGCTATCGCGCACACTCGATCCGGGGACTTTCAGGATTGGGGGAATGTGGCATGGAAACACGAAGCTTCAGCGCGGCAGAACGATTGGAACGGCTGCCCATCAGCGGTTATCACCGCATCATTTTCATCATCATTGCCCTGGCATTTTTCTTCGACTCCATGGACCTGGCGATGATGACCTTTCTGCTCGGCTCGATCAAAACCGAGTTTGGCCTGAGCACGGCGCAGGCCGGGTTGCTGGCCAGTTCGAGTTTTTTCGGCATGGTTCTGGGCGCATCGCTGTCGGGTATGCTGGCCGACCGCTTCGGGCGCAAACCAGTGTTCCAGTGGAGCATTGTGCTGTGGGGCATCGCCAGTTACCTGTGTTCCACGGCGCAGAACGTTGAAACGCTGACGCTGTTCCGAATCCTGCTGGGGATCGGCATGGGCATGGAGTTTCCGATTGCTCAGTCGATGCTGTCGGAGCTGATTCCGGCAAAGCGACGGGGGCGTTACATCGCGTTGATGGATGGTTTTTGGCCGCTCGGCTTCGTGGCGGCCGGGGTGCTGTCGTACTTCCTGTTGCCGGTGATTGGCTGGCGCGACATCTTTCTGGTGTTGGCGGTGCCGGCGGTGTTCGTCCTGGCGATTCGTTTTTTCATTCCCGAGTCTCCGCGCTGGCTGGAGCAGGCCGGACATCATGACGCGGCGGACAAGGTCTTGCTCGGCATCGAAGATCGGGTCCGGGCTTCATTGGGTCGTGCGGATTTGCCTGAACCGATTCGTCTGCCCCGGGTGGCGAGTCAACCGGGCACTTTCTTCTCTGCGCTAGGGGAGATCTGGTCGCCGCAGTATCGCCAGCGCACGATGATGATCTGGAGCGTGTGGTTCTTCGCCTTGCTGGGTTTTTATGGCCTGACGTCCTGGCTCAGTGCGTTGTTGCAACAATCGGGTTTCGCGGTGACTCAATCGGTGTATTACACGGTGCTGATTTCCCTCGGCGGGATTCCCGGTTTCCTCATGGCTGCCTGGCTGGTGGAGCGTTGGGGGCGTAAACCGGTATGCGTCGTGACATTGCTAGGCGGCGGCATCATGGCGTTTCTTTATGGCCAGAGTGCAGTGTTCGGCGGCAACGTCAGTCTGTTGATTACCTCGGGGCTGCTGATGCAGTTCTTTCTGTTCGGCATGTGGGCGGTGCTCTACACCTACACCCCTGAGTTGTACCCGACGTCGGCACGCGCCACGGGCTCGGGGTTCGCGTCCGCCATCGGCCGAGTGGGGTCGTTACTCGGGCCATTAGTGACCGGGCTGGTGTTCCCGATGACCGGGCAAGGCGGGGTGTTTGCGCTGGGGGCGATGTGTTTTGCGATTGCGGCGGGGGTGGTGTGGATGTTCGGGATGGAGACCCGGGGCAAGACGTTGGAAGAGTTGAGTGAGCCGGTGATCGTCCGTTAATCACCGAACAAATGTGGGAGCGGGCTTGCTCGCGAAAGCGGTATGCCAGTCGACATCATCGTTGACTGACACGCCGCCCTCGCGAGCAAGCCCGCTCCCACATGGGTTGTGCGGTGAACCTTACGGTTTCACCAATCGCGCATCCAGGCTGTTCTGCGCCAGGCGCTTGGCCTGATCCTGGGTCATGCCCAGATCGGTGTACAGTGCGTGGAAGTTCTCGGTGACATACCCGCCGAAGTAGGCCGGGTCATCGGAGTTCACCGTGACTTTCACACCGCGCTCGAGCATGTCGAGGATGTTGTGCTGGGACATGTGATCGAACACGCAGAGTTTGGTGTTCGACAACGGGCACACGGTCAGCGGGATCTGCTCGTCGATGATCCGCTGCATCAAGCGTTCGTCTTCGATGGCGCGCACGCCATGGTCGATGCGCTGGATTTTCAGCAGGTCGAGGGCTTCCCAGATGTACTCGGGCGGGCCTTCTTCACCGGCGTGGGCCACGGTCAGGAAGCCTTCGCTGCGTGCACGATCGAACACCCGCTGGAACTTGCTCGGCGGGTGGCCCATCTCCGAACTGTCCAGGCCCACGGCGACAAACGCATCGCGGAACGGCAGCGCCTGGTCGAGGGTTTTCTGCGCTTCGTCTTCGCTCAAGTGACGCAGGAAACTGAGGATCAACCCGCTGGTGATGCCCAGTTGCTGCTCGCCATCCTTCAGAGCGGCGGCGATGCCGTTGAGCACTACTTCGAACGGGATGCCACGGTCGGTGTGGGTTTGCGGGTCAAAGAACGGTTCGGTGTGAATCACGTTCTGCGCCTTGCAGCGCAACAGGTAGGCCCAGGTCAGGTCGTAGAAATCCTGAGACGTGCGCAACACATCGGCGCCCTGGTAATACAGGTCGAGAAACTCTTGCAGGTTATTGAAGGCATAAGCCTTGCGCAGCGTTTCAACGTCGCTCCACGGCAGGGCGATCTTGTTGCGTTCGGCCAGGGCGAACAGCAGCTCAGGCTCCAGCGAACCTTCCAGGTGCAAGTGCAATTCTGCCTTGGGCAGAGCGTTCAGCCAGTCGTACATTTTTGAAATCTCATCAGGTGCAATGAGGGCATTCTACAGATGCCCGCAGAAACAATGAGCAAAACCTGACCAGCCGGTTCATTACACGGCTTCCTGTTGCCGTCGATAGGCGTAGGTATCGGCGAAGCGCGACAACAGGAATTCGGCGCAGGTGGTGGCCGGATACTTGGCTGGATGCCCTTCGTCCTGACAACCGGGCAGGCATTCAATGGCGGTGTCGGGATGCGGTTCGGCAAAAAACGGCATCGAGTAACGATCCACCCCCAACGGGCTGATTACCCGGTGCGGCGTCGACAGGTAATGGTCGTTGCTCCAGCGCGCCATCATGTCGCCGAGGTTGACCACGAACGTGCCTTCGATCGGCGGCGCATCGATCCATTCGCCCCGCACATTGCGCACTTGCAGTCCGCCAGCGGCATCCTGATAAAGCAGGGTGATGCAGCCGTAATCGGTGTGAGCGCCGGCACCTTGCTGATCTTCGGTGCTGGCAGTGTGGCGCGGCGGGTAATGGATCATCCGCAGCACGCTGACCGGTTCTTTGAAACGGCTATCGAAGAAATCGCGCTCAATGCCCAGCGCCAGGGTCATGGCTCGCAGCAGGGTTTGAGCGAGCGCCTGCATGTCGACGTAGTGTTGCTCCATCAGCGATTCCCAGCCAGGCAACGACGGATGACGGTTAGGACCGCGCAAGGGTTTTTCCGCAATCACCTCGGGATGATCAGCCGGCAGGTGCAGGCCCATGTCGAAGGTTTCTTTCAGGTCGCTGGGTTTACTCGGGTCGAGTTGCTCGGTGGCGATGGCGCCATAGCCGCGGTGGTGGCGGGTTTGGGTGATGTCGATCTTGAGTTTTTCGGCGGTGGGCAGGGCGAAGAAACGTTGGGCATGCTCGAGCACGGCGGCGATACGCGACGGGGCGATCGGGTGGCCCTTGATATAGAAAAAGCCCCATTCGCGGCAGGCATGGTCGATTTGTGTGGCGATGGATTGCCAGGCGTTTTGGTCATCGCTGTAGAGTGGGGCGATGTCGATGATCGGGAGTTGGTTCATGTTGCTGTCCTACGCTGGCTGAAGAGTACCGAAGATCCATTGTGGGAGCGGGCTTGCTCGCGAAGGCGGTGTGTCAGTCGACATCAATATCGCATGACACACCGCCTTCGCGAGCAAGCCCGCTCCCACAGGGTTTTGTGTTCGGCCGGAATTACTTCGGTATCTCGGCCTTCATGCCTTCGACGTAGTAGTTCATCGACGCCAGCTGCGCATTGGTTGCCGTCGCGCCCGCCGGGATTTTCTCCACGCCGGCCTGGTCCTTGATCGGTCCGGTGAACGGATGCAACGCACCGCTCTTGATGTCGGCAATGATCTGCTCGGCTTCGGTTTTTACCGCGGGCGGCACCAGGTCGCTGATCGGCAGCTCAACCGTACCTTCCTTCAGACCGCCCCAGTAATCCTGGGATTTCCATGTGTGGTCGAGCACGCTTTGAGTCGCCTGAATGTAATGCGGCCCCCAGTCATTGACGATAGACGTCAGCACCGCTTTCGGCCCGAAGTGCGCCATGTCCGATGCATAACCGACGGCATACACGCCACGCCGTTCGGCCGCCTGGATCGGTGCCGGGCTGTCGGTGTGCTGGAACACTACGTCCACGCCCTGGTCGATCAGCGCATTGGCGGCGTCGGCTTCCTTGCCCGGGTCGAACCAGGAATTGACCCACACCACTTTGATCTCGGTACCCGGGTTGTACTTGTTCAGGGCCAGTTGAATGGCGTTGATGTCGCGGATCACTTCCGGGATCGGGAACGAGGCGACGTAGCCGACTTTCTTGGTCTTGGTCATCTTCGCCGCGAGAAAACCGCCGACGTAGCGGCCTTCATAAGTACGTGCCAGGTAAGTGCCGAGGTTCTTGTCCTGCTTGTAGCCGGTGGCATGTTCGAAGGTCACCTTGGGAAATTGCTTGGCGACTTTCAGGGTCGGGTTCATGTAGCCGAAAGACGTGGTGAAAATCAGGTCGTACTTGTCCTTGGCCATGTTGCGGATCACCCGCTCGGCATCGGCGCCCTCGGCGACGTTTTCCACGTAGTTGGTGGTGATCTGCTCGCCGAATTTTTCTGCCAGCACCTTGCGTCCCTGTTCATGCTGATACGTCCAGCCGTGGTCACCGATCGGGCCGATATAGACGAAGCCGACTTTCAGCGGGTCGGCAGCACTGGCGGTCAGGCTGGCGCTCAGACCGATGGCTGCGGCGACAGCGCAGAGCAGCTTTTTCAACGGACGTTTATGCATGAACGGGAACTCCATTTTGTTGTGAGGTAGGTCAGGGCAATGCAAATTACTGACCAACAGGACAACTAATGGATCGGAATCGCGTAGCGGCCATCGCGGGCAAGCCCGCACAAGACCTGCGCAAATCCCGTAGGAGCGAGGCTTGCCCGCGAAGAGTCCCTGACGACCACCACAGAACCATCCCGGTGCACCGTCTCGAATCCACGCCATCCACTGGTGCGGGCGCCTCACACAAAACTGTGGGAGCGGGCTTGCTCGCGAAGACGGTATGTCAGCCGACATCAATGTTGCATGACACACCGCTTTCGCGAGCAAGCCCGCTCCCACATTTGTTTGGTGTTGTGTCAGGTGCCGGCGATCAACTGCCGAGCGGCCTGGCTGTGATCGGCAATCAACCCTTTCAGATCCAGCCCCTCAACCTGACCGTCGATCACCCGCCACTTTCCGCCGACCATCACCCGGTCCGCCCGATCCGCGCCGCACAGCAGCAGCGCCGACACCGGATCATGGCTGCCGGAGAAGCGCAGTTCATCCAGTTTGAACAGCGCCAGATCCGCCTGCTTGCCCACCGCCAGTTCACCGATATCGGTGCGCCCGAGCAAACTCGCCGAACCCTTGGTCGCCCAGCCCAGTACCAATTCTGGGGTAATCTTTTCCGCGCCATAACGCAGCCGCTGGATGTACAACGCCTGACGGGTTTCGAGGATCATGTTCGACGCATCGTTGGACGCCGAACCGTCCACGCCCAGACCCAGCAGCGCCCCCGCAGCGGTCAGGTCCAGCGTCGGGCAAATGCCGGAAGCCAGGCGCATGTTTGAACTCGGGCAATGGCAAATGCCCGTGCCGGCCGCGCCGAGGCGGGCGATTTCGTCGGGGTTGAAATGAATGCCGTGGGCCAGCCACGTGCGCGGGCCGAGCCAGCCGACGCTGTCCAGGTAATCAACGGTGCGCAGGCCGAAACGTTGCAGGCAGAAGTCTTCTTCGTCGAGGGTTTCCGCCAGGTGCGTGTGCAGGCGCACGTCGAGTGTGTTCGCCAGTTCGGCGCTGGCGGACATGATTTCCGGGGTCACCGAGAACGGCGAGCACGGTGCCAGGGCGATTTGAATCTGCGCCCCATCACCGCGCTCGTGGTATGCGGCAATCAAACGTTGGCTGTCATCGAGGATCACTTCACCTTCCTGGACGGTCTGCTGCGGTGGCAGGCCGCCGTCTTTCTCGCCAAGGCTCATGGAACCGCGAGTGAGCATGGCGCGCATGCCCAGTTCGCGGACGCTCTCGACCTGTACGTCTATCGCATTTTCCAGGCCTTCCGGAAACAGGTAATGGTGATCGGCCGCGGTGGTGCAACCGGACAGCAGCAACTCGGCCAATGCGACCTTGGTGGCGAGGGCGAGTTTTTCAGGGGTGAGACGAGCCCAGACCGGATAGAGGGTTTTCAGCCACGGGAACAACGGTTGATTAACCACCGGCGCCCAGGCACGGGTCAGGGTTTGATAGAAGTGGTGATGGGTGTTGATCAGCCCTGGCAGGATCACGTGTTCGCGAGCATCGAAAACGTGGTCACAGGGCGCGGACGGTTGCTGGCCGGCGCTGAGCACTTCGACGATCAAACCGTCTTGCAGCACCAGACCGCCACGGGCATCGAGCGCGTTGGCCGTGAAAATGGCGAGGGGATTTTTTAACCAGGTACGGGTCGCAGGCATGTTGGCCGGCTCCTCTGAAAGTTGGGTTCAGGGTTGCCAGCTCAGTGTTGCCCTGTCTGCTGATCCAGGGTCGCCGCGGGGGCGAGGTGCGGAGTTTCGAACAAAAAAGCTTCGCGGGCAAGCCCGGCCCGACAGGACAACGCAAGACCCCTGTGGGAGCGGGCTTGCTCGCGAAGGCGGTGTGTCATTCACATCAATGCCGACTGACACTCCCTCTTCGCGAGCAAGCCCGCTCCCACACTCGATCTGTGGTGTTACCAGGGAATGGTCTCACCCCTGTAGTTCACAAAATGATGCCCGCCCTTGCCGGCATACGCATTCACCTGATCGATCAACCCGCGGGTGCTGGTTTCCACATCAATGTCCGCGCCTTCACCGCCCATATCAGTTTTCACCCAACCCGGATGCAGCGACAGCACGGTGAGTTTCTGTTCGCCCAGTTGCGTGACGAAGCTGTTGGTCATGGAGTTCAGCGCCGCTTTGCTGGCCTTGTACAGTGCCAGCTCCGGCGCGTCGGGCATGGTCACGCTGCCCAGCACCGAACTCATGAAGGCCAGCACGCCGCTGCCATCGCGAATCTGCCCGACGAAGCGCTGGGCCAGATTGATCGGCGCAACGGCATTGGTGAAGAACAATTGCCCCACCTCGGCCAACGTCGCGCCGCCCGGCGTCTGGACCTCCGGGCCCTTGACTCCGGCATTCACAAACAACAAGTCGAAGACTTCCCCCTTGAGTTGTTGGCTAAGGGCAATGACCGCTTGCTGATCGTCCATGTCGAGTTTTTCGATCCGCACCTTGCCCAGCGCTTGCAAGGCTTCGGCGCCCTGCGGGTTGCGCACGGTGGCGGTGACTTGCCAGCCGTCGGCCAGCAGGGTTTTCACCAGACCGAGGCCCAAGCCTCGGGAGGCACCGATGATGAGTGCGGTTTTTGCCTTGGACATGAATGGCTTCCTTGATGGATGAAAATCACGGATTTAATGGACAACGTTGACCGAGCCGATGTTGCAGTTCCTGACGCAAGACATCGAGTTCGGCGATGCGGGTTTCGATCAGGTTCAGTTTGTCTTGCAGCAGTTGGGTCACGGCATTGGCCGGGTCGGGCGCCTGCCACAGCGCAGCGACGCTGCTGCCGATCTCGCCGAGGGTAAAGCCCAGTCGCTGAGCGGTCTTGATGTACAGCACCAGTTGCACCATCTCCGCCGGATAGTCGCGATAACCATTGGCGCTGCGTTGCGCGGCGATCAACCCGCGCTGCTCGTAAAAGCGCAACGTGTCGCGGCTGACGGCGCTGGCCTGGGCCAATTCACCGATGCGCATCTTGATGTCTCGAGAGGGCTTGACCCTGGAGCATACTCCAGGCTTTAGCCTTGTTGCTCCCTGAATTTACGGAGCAAGACGGATGTGGACTTCAACGCAATATCGTCAAGTGGTGCGTGGCAGTGCGTGGTACGACCTGATCGTGACCGCTGCTTTTGTGACGCCGTGGAGTTTTGCGGCGTTGCATGGCGTGTTGTTGAGCCTGAGCCAGGCTTTCAATTTGCCTGGCGAGCTACCGCCGTTCGAGCCGATGCACATGCTGATGGCGAATTTGTTGGGTTCGATTGTGTGCGTGTGGGCCGTGCTGCGGATTCGTGATCCGCAGCAGGTGTTTGGGCGGTATGACGCGGTGGGGCGGTTTCTGTTTTCGGCTTGGCAGCTGTATGCCTTGCTCCACGGCGCCAGCTTATTGCTGGTTGTTTTCCTGGTCTTTGAATTGGCGTGGGGCGTTGTTCAAGTGTTGCCTGTTCGGGCGCCTTCGCGGGCAAGCCTCGCTCCTACAGGTTTTGTATAAGCCGTAAGAACGAAATGGATCCGTAGGAGCGAGGCTTGCCCGCGAAGAGGCCCGAACGGCCAACACCTAATGCCCGGCTTGCCACGGCTGCCCCAACGACACCGGCGCATACAACCGTGTGCGCACGGCATCCCGGGACAGCAGCACCAACACCA
This sequence comes from Pseudomonas sp. NPDC086112, assembly GCF_044746425.1. Classification (NCBI taxonomy): domain Bacteria; kingdom Pseudomonadati; phylum Pseudomonadota; class Gammaproteobacteria; order Pseudomonadales; family Pseudomonadaceae; genus Pseudomonas; species Pseudomonas sp. NPDC086112. The sequence goes on from NZ_JBIVCD010000032.1 coordinate 65,498, forward strand.
CAATGGTCGCGACATACGGCAGCATCGCCAGCAGGCTCGACGGAATCGCCAGCCCCGACCCCTGCGCCACCAAATGCAGGATGCTGGCGAGACCGAACAGATACGCCCCGAGCAGCAATCGCCACACCCGCCAACTGGCAAATACCACCAGTGCCAGGGCAATCCAGCCGCGACCGGCGCTCATGTTTTCCGCCCACATCGGCGTGTAGGCCAGGGACAAATAAGCCCCGGCCAACCCCGCCATCGCGCCGCCAAACAGCACCGCCAGCGTGCGCACGCGCAACACCGGCAAGCCCATGGCACTGGCCGCGTCCGGGTTTTCGCCGACCGCCTGAATGATCAACCCGACGCGACTTTTCAGAATCACCCAGGCCACTAACGTGAACAGCGCGAACGACAAGTACACCAACAAGTCCTGGGCAAACAGCATCCGCCCGATCAGCGGGATTTCACTCAAGAACGGAATCGCCACCGGCTCAAAACCCGCCAACGGTTTACCAACCCACGCTGCGCCGACAAAGGTCGACAGGCCTACGCCGAAGATCGTCAACGCCAACCCGGTCGCCACCTGATTGGCGTTGAACACCAGCGCCACCAAGGCAAACAGCGACGACAGCAGCATCCCGGCGAGCATCGCCAGCAACACGCCAAGCCAGAGGTTGCCGCTGTTCAGCGCGACGATAAAACCGATCACCGCGCCAAACAGCATCATGCCTTCCTGCCCCAGATTGAGGACGCCACTCTTCTCGCAGATCAACTCGCCCAGCGCCACCAGTAACAACGGCGTACCGCAACGGACCATGGCGTAGAAAATATTGCTCAGCAGATCGATATCCATCACAAGGCTCCTGCGTGTACGGCGGTGGTTGGTGCACGGCGGGCCCAGCGCAGGTTCAAACGCGGTCGGTAGAGAATCAGCACGTCACTGGCCAGCAGGAAAAACAGCATCATCCCCTGGAACAATTGAGTGATCGCTTGCGGCAGGTTCATGCTCATCTGTGCGCTTTCGCCGCCGATGTACAGCAGCGCCATCAACAGGCTGGAAAACAGAATGCCGATGGGATTCAGCCGCCCGAGAAACGCCACGGTGATCGCCGCATAGCCGTAACCCGGTGAGACCTGCGGCACCAATTGACCGATCGGCCCAGTGACTTCGCAGACCCCGGCCAACCCCGCCAAACCGCCGCTGATCAACAACGCCAGCCAGATCAGCCGCTTCTCGCGAAAGCCGACGAAACCGGCGGCGCGCTTGTCCAGCCCGAGCACTTTGATCTGGAAGCCGACAAAGCTTTTCTGCAGCAATACCCACACCGCCACCAGCGCGAGCAGGGCGAAATACACACCGGCATGAACCCGGCCGTCCTCCATCAACAGCGGCAGTCGACTGGCATCGCCGAACATTGCCGACTCTGGAAAGTTGAACCCCGCCGGGTCCTTCAGCGGCCCGTGGACGCAGAACAGCAGCAGGTTCAGGGCGATGTAATTGAGCATGATGCTGGTGAGGATTTCATTGGCGTTGAAGCGCGTGCGCAACCATGCCGTCAACCCGGCCCACGCGGCGCCGGCCAAGGTGCCTGTGAGCAGGATCAACACCAGCGCCCAGCGGCTTTGCCAGCCAATGATGTTCACTGCCAACGCACTGCCGGCGAGGGCGCCGAGCAGCAACTGACCTTCGGCGCCGATGTTCCAGATCCGCGCCTGATACGCCACCGCCAGGCCCAATGCGCAGAGCAGAATCGGCAGTGCTTTGACCAACAATTCGGAGACACCGTACAAGTCGCTGATCGGTGCAATCAGCAACGTGTGCAAGGTCAGTAACGGATCGTGGTCCAGGGCGATAAACAGCAATGAGCCACAGCCCAGCGTCAACACGGCCGCCAGCAAGGGCGAGCACCACAACATCAGGCGTGATTGCTGGCCACGGGGTTCGAGAGAAAGCAGCATGTGAAACTCCGTTAAAGCGCTACGGGGGCAGGTGATTGAGGCGCGTCGAACTGGCCAGCCATCCAGCCGCCGACGTCGCTCAGATGGGTGTCGACGGTGGCCTGCAATGGCGACAGCCGACCGCCGCACAGGGCGCCGAGGCGATCGCAGATCTGGAACAGTTCGTCGAGGTCTTCGGAGATCACCAGGATCGCCGCGCCGGCATCGCGCAAGGCAATCAACGCCCGGTGAATGGTCGCGGCCGCTCCGACGTCCACGCCCCAGGTCGGGTGCGCGGCCACCAGTAATTCAGGCTGTTGAAGGATCTCCCGGCCGAGGATGAATTTTTGCAAGTTGCCGCCGGACAGACTGCGAGCAGGCGCCTGGGCATCAGGTGTCTTGACCCCGAAGCGGCGAATGATGTCTTCGGCCAGCGCTTCGACCTTGCCGCGCTGGATCAGCCCGTTGCTGACAAGCCCCTGTTGAAACGCAGTGAGCAGGGCGTTATCCGCCAGGCTCAGTTCCGGCACCGCGCCATGCCCCAGACGCTCGGCGGGGACGAACGCCAGGCCAAGTTTGCGTCGAGCATCCGGCCGCAAATGCGCCACCGGTTGCCCGCCGAAACTGATCGTCGCGCTGTCATCGCGGGGCAGCCGTTCTTCACCACTGAGCAAGGCCAGCAACTCATCCTGACCATTGCCGGCCACTCCGGCGACTCCCACGATTTCGCCGCTGCGCACGTCGAAATCAATGTCCTTCAGCGAGCAGCCGAACGGGTCCGGGTTGTGCCAGGACAACCCCGTCACGTTCAAAAACGCATCAGCCCCCATGACCTTTGGATAGTCGGTGATCAGCTCGGCGGCTTCACCGACCATCAACTGCGCCAGTTGCCGATCCGAGCACTGCGCCGGCACGCAATGCCCGGCCACCCGACCGCCGCGCAACACCGTGGCGCTGTGGCACAACGCACGCACTTCGCCGAGCTTGTGGCTGATAAACAGAATGCTGCAGCCCTCGCTCGCCAGCCGGCGCAATGTGACAAACAGTTCGTCGGCTTCTTGCGGGGTCAGTACAGATGTCGGCTCATCGAGAATCAACAGGCGGATGTCTTGCATCAGGCAGCGAATGATTTCCACCCGCTGACGCTCGCCGATGGACAGGCTGTGGACAAGTCGCTCCGGTTCCAGCGCCATGCCGTAGCGTTGGGACACTTCACGAATCTTCGGCTCAAGCTGCTTCGGCGTACCCGCCGCAGCGCCCATGGCCAGCGCAATGTTCTGCGCCACGCTCAGGGTTTCGAACAGCGAGAAATGCTGGAACACCATGCCAATCCCGAGGCCGCGAGCCTGGGCCGGATTGCGCATGGTCACGCGCTGGCCCTGCCAGATCATTTCCCCTGAGTCGGCGTGAGTGACGCCGTAGATGATCTTCATCAGGGTACTTTTTCCCGCACCGTTTTCGCCGAGCAGGGCGTGAATTTCACCGGGCGCAATGCTCAAGTCGATGGCATCGTTGGCCAGGCAACCGGGGTAACGTTTGCTGATTCTGCGCAATTGCAGGCGGGGTATTTGATCGGGGATCGGCACGGGGTTGGACATGACAGGCTCAGGTCGACAGAAGTTATACCTGGGGATAAAGCAATTTCCTGGCCATTGAGTCAGGAAATCGGCAAGGCCTTGCTGGTTTAGGGTTGTGGGCGGTGCCTCGCCTTATTCCAACTCCGAATCAGGCACCACTTGAGGGCACGTTCTTTGATCAGGCTCTGGTTTTGCGCGCGGTGAATTGATCAAGAAACGACCAATACCCTGCAAGCTATGTCGGACATGGGGCTGCGCCAGCCATGAACGGGTTATCCACAGGTTGTTCCACAGTATTTGTGCGCAAGCCGAGCGGAGGGGCATAAGCACTGAGGGGCTTTCTTCTAATGGCGATAAACCGCTCTAACTGTTTGTTTTTACGTGAAATAAATGTTGCTACTGGGGATTTGGATGAAAAATGAACAAAGCCCGCAAAGCCGCATGACAGAAGGGTTACAGGGGAATGTGCTCAGGTTATCCACAGCCGGGTGCACAGCAGATGTGGGCAAGTATCGAGAATAAAGAAAACCGGGGTGCCCCAAAAGATCGCAGCGCCCACAGGCGCGTAGGAGCTGCCGAAGGCTGCGATCTTTTGATCTTTTATCGCTGCAACAAAATGCGCCCGCGACTCAAATCCGCCAGCTGCATCTGCAAGGTCTCTATTTGCCCCTCGCCGATCGCCAATTGCAGTTCCACGCCATTGGCCGTGAAGATTTCCTCCACGACCAAACCGCCCAGTTCCGCCACCCGAAGTTTCACCAGCGCCAATTCACTAAATGCGCAGGCACAACTCACCGGCACCCGACTGATCAGCTCGACCTTCGGCGCCCCTTGCAGGCATTTGTTGGCACCGCCGCCATAGGCCCGGGCGAGGCCGCCAGTGCCCAGTTGAATGCCGCCATACCAACGGATCACCAACACCGCGACCTGATCGCAATCCTGAGCTTCGATCGCTGCGAGAATCGGCCGGCCAGCGGTGCCGCCGGGTTCGCCATCATCGTTGCTGCGATATTGATCGCCGAGTTTCCAGGCCCAGCAATTGTGCGAGGCGTTCAAATCACTGTGCTGCTCGATGAACGCTTGAGCATCCGCTGCGCTGGTGATTGGTCCGGCGAGGGCGATGAAGCGGCTTTTGCGAATCTCTTCGCGGTGTTCGCAAAAGCCGCTGAGGGTAAAAGGCATAGGTGTCTTAGATAGCAGGCGTCAGGCCGCAGCCTTTGAGAATGATGCGGATCAGGTTGTTGCCGGCGTCTTCCATGTCTTGCTTGGTCAACTTGGTGCGCCCGGTGACACGGCAGATCTGCGTGGCAAAATCGGCGTAATGCTGGGTGCTGCCCCACAGCAGGAAGATCAGGTGCACCGGGTCGATCGGGTCCATTTTGCCGGCATCGATCCACGTCTGAAACACCGCGGCCCGGCCCTGAAACCAGATGCGATAGTCCTGGTTGAAATGCTCGCTCAGGCATTCGCCGCCGCTGATGACCTCCATGGCGAAGACCCGCGAAGCTTGTGGCTGGCGCCGGGAGAATTCCATTTTTGCGCGAATGTATCGCGTCAATGCTTCTGCCGGATCATCCTCGACGGTCAGGGTATTGAAAGTACTGTCCCAGAGTTCAAGGATGTTGCTCAGCACCGCCACATACAAACCGAGTTTGTTGGTGAAGTAGTAATGCAGGTTCGCTTTGGGCAACCCGGCCTTCTGCGCGATGGTGTTCATGCTGGTGCCTTTGAATCCGTGACGGGCGAATTCGTCTTCGGCGGCTTTGATGATGGTCTCTTCGTTCTTCTGACGAATGCGGCTGGCGGGTTTGCCGCCGTGGGCTGGGACTTCAAAGGTCATAGGCACTTCCGAACAGGTAAATGGGTGCAACCAGATGCGTTGATAGCGCACCCGCAGGTCGCAGACAAGTCCTGTTGCGATAAAACCTTGACCTTGTAGGAGCGAAGCTTGCTCGCGAAGGCGGGGTGCCAGTCAGCATTAATGTTGAATGTTAAGCCGCCTTCGCGAGCAAGCTCGACTCCCACAGTTTTCAGCGCGTTGCGGCCAGGCTCTCAAGGAAGCTTTCCAGCACCAGATGCGGCCGACGGCCCTTGCGTGTGACCGATGCCAGACTCAGGTCATAAAAACGTGCCTTGGGTTTCAGCGCACGCAATCGGCCTTGTTGCACCCAGAGGCTGGCGTAATGATCTGGCAGATAACCGATGTAGCGCCCGGTCAGAATCAGAAATGCCATGCCTTCGCGATCCGATGCACTGGCGGTGCAGTTGAGCGCCTGATAGTGGGCCTGAATCTCGGCAGGCAAACGGAAGGTCGGAGCGATGGCGTCCTGGCTATTGAGACGCTCATCGTCCAGTTGTTTGTCGTCGACATAAAATAACGGATGCCCGACTGCGCAATACAGCAGCGAACGTTCGCTGTAGAGCGGCTGATATTCCAGACCCGACAGCGCACTGGCCTGCGGCACTACGCCGACATGCAAGCGCCCGTCGAGCACGCCTTGTTCGACTTCATTGGGCGCAATCATGCGGATCTGGATCTGTACATCCGGACCACGCTCCTTCAACTGCGCCAGGGCGTGAGTAATGCGCATGTGCGGCAGGGTGACCAGGTTGTCGGTCAGGCCAATGGTTAATTCGCCGCGCAAGTGTTGATGGAGGCCGTTGACCTCGGTGCGGAAACTTTCCAGCGCACTTAATAGCTGCAACGCCGATTGGTAAACCTCGCGGCCCTCTTCGGTCAGGGAAAAACCGGCGCGACCGCGTTGGCACAGACGCAGGCCGAGGCGCTGCTCCAGATCGCTCATCTGTTGGCTGATGGCCGAGCGCCCGATCCCCAATACCGATTCCGCGGCAGAAAAGCCGCCGCATTCCACCACGCTGCGAAAAATCCGCAACAGGCGGATATCAAAGTCACTGACTTGCGCCAGTGGATCGGGGCGGCGGGTACTCATAGTTTAGTCCGGGCCTGACTGAAGGTTAGAAAAGTTGGATTTCACCGACTTTATCTCCGTGGCAATTTAGCTGCAAGAACGCTTTTCATCTCCACGCCGCTTATTGCCCTGCGAGGTTTTGCCCATGAACGTGCCTGAAAACGCCCCGACTTCCCTGGCCAGCCAGCTAAAGCTCGATGCTCACTGGATGCCCTACACCGCGAACCGCAATTTCCAACGCGACCCGCGACTGATCGTGGCTGCCGAGGGCAGTTGGCTGACAGACGACAAGGGCCGTAAGGTCTACGATTCGCTCTCAGGTCTGTGGACCTGCGGCGCCGGACACACCCGCAAGGAAATTCAGGAAGCGGTGGCCAAGCAGTTGGGTACCCTGGATTACTCGCCGGGCTTTCAGTACGGTCACCCGCTGTCGTTCCAGTTGGCCGAGAAAATCACCGATCTGACCCCGGGCAATCTGAATCACGTGTTCTTCACCGACTCGGGTTCCGAGTGCGCAGACACGGCGGTGAAAATGGTGCGCGCTTACTGGCGCCTGAAAGGCCAGGCCACCAAGACCAAAATGATCGGCCGCGCTCGTGGCTATCACGGCGTGAACATCGCCGGCACCAGCCTCGGCGGCGTGAACGGCAACCGCAAACTGTTCGGTCAGGCGATGATGGACGTCGATCACCTGCCGCACACTTTGCTGGCGAGCAATGCTTTCACTCGCGGCATGCCGGAGCAGGGTGGTATCGCGCTGGCGGATGAATTGCTCAAGTTGATCGAGCTGCACGATGCCTCGAACATCGCAGCGGTATTCGTCGAGCCATTGGCTGGTTCCGCTGGCGTGCTGGTTCCGCCGCAGGGTTATCTCAAGCGTCTGCGCGAGATCTGCGATCAGCACAACATCCTGCTGGTGTTCGACGAAGTGATCACCGGTTTTGGTCGTACCGGTTCGATGTTCGGTGCCGACAGTTTTGGCGTGACGCCGGACCTGATGTGCATTGCCAAGCAAGTCACCAACGGCGCGATCCCGATGGGCGCGGTGATTGCCAGCTCCGAGATCTACCAGACCTTCATGAACCAGGCGACGCCTGAGTACGCGGTGGAATTCCCGCACGGCTACACCTATTCCGCCCACCCGGTGGCTTGCGCTGCGGGCTTGGCGGCACTCGATCTGCTGCAAAAGGAAAACCTGGTGCAGAGCGTGGCGGAAGTGGCGCCGCATTTCGAAAATGCATTGCATGGTTTGAAGGGCTCGAAAAACGTCATCGACATTCGTAACTACGGGTTGGCCGGTGCCATCCAGATTGCGCCTCGCGACGGCGATGCCATCGTGCGTCCGTTCGAAGCCGGCATGGCCCTATGGAAAGCCGGGTTCTACGTACGCTTTGGCGGCGACACCCTGCAGTTCGGCCCAACCTTCAACAGCAAGCCGCAAGACCTCGATCGCTTGTTCGACGCGGTCGGCGAAGTGCTGAACAAAATCGACTGATTTTTCCCCTCTCTCTATATATAGGCGTCCTTTCGCGGGCGCCTGTGGACAACTTTCAGGAGCCCTGCATGAGCCTTATCCCGCATTTGATCAATGGCGAACTGGTGACCGAAGACGGTCGTACGGCCGACGTGTTCAACCCGTCCACCGGCCAGGCGATCCACAAACTGCCATTGGCCAGCCGTGAAACCATTCAAAAAGCCATCGACTCGGCCAAAGCGGCGTTCCCGGCCTGGCGTAACACTCCGCCGGCCAAGCGTGCGCAGGTGATGTTCCGCTTCAAGCAATTGCTGGAGCAGAACGAAGCCCGCATCGCCCAACTGATCAGTGAAGAGCATGGCAAGACCCTGGAGGATGCGGCCGGTGAATTGAAGCGCGGGATCGAGAACGTCGAGTTCGCCTGTGCCGCACCGGAAATTCTCAAGGGTGAGTACAGCCGTAATGTCGGGCCGAACATTGATGCCTGGTCGGATTTCCAGCCATTGGGCGTGGTGGCTGGTATTACCCCGTTCAACTTCCCGGCCATGGTGCCGTTGTGGATGTACCCGTTGGCGATCGTCTGCGGCAACTGCTTTATTCTGAAACCCTCCGAGCGTGATCCAAGCTCGACGCTGCTGATTGCTCAGCTGCTGTTGGAAGCCGGCCTGCCGAAAGGCGTGCTGAGTGTGGTGCATGGCGACAAGGCTGCGGTGGATGCCTTGATTGAAGCGCCGGAAGTCAAAGCGCTGAGTTTCGTCGGCTCGACACCGATTGCCGAATACATTTACGCCGAAGGCACCAAGCGCGGCAAACGCGTCCAGGCGCTGGGCGGGGCGAAGAACCACGCGGTATTGATGCCGGATGCGGATCTGGATAACGCCGTCAGCGCACTGATGGGCGCGGCGTACGGTTCGTGCGGTGAACGCTGCATGGCGATCTCGGTAGCCGTCTGTGTCGGCGATCAGGTGGCAGATGCGTTGGTGGCCAAACTGGTACCGCAGGTCAAAGCGTTGAAAATCGGTGCCGGTACGACTTGTGGCCTGGATATGGGGCCGCTGGTTTCCGGTCAGGCTCGCGATAAAGTCAGTGGCTATATAGAAGACGGCGTTTCAGCAGGTGCGACCTTGGTGGTGGATGGTCGTGGTCTGAGCGTGGCCGGTCATGAGGAAGGTTTCTTCCTGGGCGGTTGCCTGTTCGATAACGTCACGCCAGAGATGCGCATCTATAAAGAAGAGATCTTCGGCCCGGTACTGTGCGTCGTTCGGGTCAACAGCCTGGAAGAGGCGATGCAACTGATCAACGATCACGAGTATGGCAACGGCACCTGTATCTTCACGCGTGATGGGGAAGCGGCGCGGTTGTTCTGCGATGAGATTGAAGTGGGCATGGTCGGCGTCAACGTGCCTTTACCGGTGCCGGTGGCTTATCACAGCTTTGGCGGTTGGAAGCGTTCGCTGTTTGGCGATCTGCATGCGTATGGTCCGGATGGCGTACGTTTCTATACTCGTCGCAAAGCTATTACCCAGCGCTGGCCGCAACGGGCGAGCCATGAGGCTTCGCAATTCGCATTCCCTAGTTTGTAAGTAGAAGGGAAGAAGGCCGGCCCCTAGGGGCCGGCCTTCGTGTTTTCGGGGCTTCTTTGCCTTATATGACAGAATTGTGAAATCAGGGCTTGACGGCAGATTCTGGACGTCTATAATTCGCCCCACTTCCGGCGCAGTCGAAACGGAAAACTCCTTGGTAAACAAAGAGTTACGCAGTTTTCGGCAGCGGTTACGCTTCAGTTCATCGAAGCCAGAAGGAGTTGGTAAGGCAGTGTGTTTTCGCCTTATTGAC
>NZ_JBIVCD010000033.1:0-59260 GCF_044746425.1 Pseudomonas sp. NPDC086112
AACCGCATGCCGCTGGGCAGCGCCGCACTGGCCGGCACTACTTACCCGATCGATCGCGAGTACACCGCTCAACTGCTGGGCTTCGACGCGGTCGGCGGTAACTCCCTGGACAACGTGTCCGATCGCGACTTCGCCATCGAGTTCTGCTCGGCCGCGAGCATCGCGATGATGCACTTGTCGCGTTTCTCCGAAGAATTGGTGCTATGGACCAGCGCACAGTTCCAGTTCATCGATCTGCCGGATCGTTTCTGCACCGGCAGCTCAATCATGCCGCAAAAGAAAAACCCGGACGTGCCGGAACTGGTTCGCGGCAAGACTGGCCGGGTATTCGGCGCGCTGATGGGCTTGCTGACCTTGATGAAAGGCCAGCCACTGGCCTACAACAAGGACAACCAGGAAGACAAGGAACCGCTGTTCGACGCCGCCGACACCCTGCGCGATTCGCTGCGCGCCTTCGCCGACATGATCCCGGCGATCAAGCCCAAGCACGCGATGATGCGCGAAGCGGCCCTGCGTGGTTTCTCCACCGCCACCGACCTGGCTGACTATCTGGTACGCCGTGGCCTGCCGTTCCGTGATTGCCACGAGATTGTTGGCCACGCGGTGAAGTATGGCGTGGAAAGCGGCAAGGACCTGGCGGAAATGAGCCTGGAAGAACTGCGCAAGTTCAGCGATCAGATCGAGCAGGATGTATTTGCCGTGCTGACCCTGGAAGGCTCGGTGAATGCCCGTGACCATATCGGCGGGACTGCGCCGGCGCAGGTCAAGAAAGCCGTGGCTCGCGGCCAGGCGTTGCTCGCCAGCCGTTAAATTGCCAAAAGCTTCGCGAGCAAGCCCGCTCCCACATTAGGTGAGTAGTGAACGCAAAATTTTGTGAACACTGGAGATCCAATGTGGGAGCGGGCTTGCTCGCGAAGGCATTCTCAAGATCGTTACACGTCTACTTTTTGGACGCGATCATCTCCAGAAACGCAGGCATCGCCGCGTCTTTATCCTTTGCGATCCGCTGCACATGCGGATTCTGCCCCAGACGCTCCAGCAGCGCCCTGGCCGCCGGCATCCCGGCCAACAGATCGATATCGAACAGCTTCTGCGCCACGGCACAGGCCATCGGCACGCTGTACAGGAAATACAAATCCGCAATGCTGAGACTGTCGCCCGCTACGTAAGGGGCGAACTTGCCATGCCTGCCCAGCGAGGCGACCCCCAGCAGCAGCTCGGCCTTGGTCTTGTCCTTGATCGCCTCCGGCACAGACATGCCGAAAAACGCTTCGGGGTAGCAGGCGCGCGCCGGCAGTTCGATGTACAACTCGATTTCCTTGGCCAACGCCAGCGCCTGCGCTCGCTCGAAGGGCTCGCTGGACAGCAGCGGCGTGCCTTTCTGGCTCTGCTCGAGGTACTCGAGAATCACACTGGTTTCGTTGATGAAACCTTGTTCGACGGCCAGCACCGGAACCTTCCCACGCGGGCTGATGTTGAGCGTCTCGGGGGTCTGGCCCGGGTAAAACGGCACCTCTTCAAATGGCAGTCCCTTCTCCAGCAACGCCAGCTTGACCATGTTGTAGTAGTTACTGACGCAAAATCCATAAAGCTTGAGCATTACATAGCCTCCAGGCCGTGCAAGGGGTTGGCAGCGCCAGTTATAGAACGCCCGGGCACTTCTTGCCAGCAGCATCACAGCGCTGAATGCAGGTAAACTGGCCGCCTTAACTTGAGGAGCCTGCCATGAGCGAGCCAACTGATATCGAGATCGACGAAGAAGAGTTCGCCGAAAACACCCTGATCGAAGCCATCGAAAACCAGATCGAAAGCGACAACCCGCCAGCTGCCAAGGCCACGTTCAACAAGCTGACCCTGGTGGGTTACGAGCGTGATGAAATCCTCAACCTGATGGCCCACGTGCTGGCGGTGGAAATCGACGCGATCCTCGAGGAAGACCGCGCGTTCAACACCGAATGGTACGAAGCTGCGCTGCGCGCTCTGCCAGAGTTGCCGCCGGAAAAGAAATAAGCCAACACCCCTCCCCTGTAGGAGCGAGGCTTGCCCGCGAAAGACTCACCGCGGTCTATCTGCAAAACCGCGTCACCGTTCTTCGCGGGCAAGCCTCGCTCCTACAACACCCCGTTACCGGGGGAAGGCGAAAAAAACCCTGTTACGAGCACTGGACATGCTGCGCGAGTGGGATCACCTTAGGAGCGCTATCGTCCAATTCCTAGAAAGTCTGGAGTCCTTATGTCGCTTACCCCTGAGTTGGTTGCCGAACTGGAAATCCTCGCCCTCTTCAACCTGGACAGTTCCCAGGAAGGTTTGAAAATTCATCAGACCGCTGCCCCGAAAGCCATTGCCGCCGCCCAAAGACTGTTCGATAAAGAATTGATCACCCAGCCCGATGGCGGTTATCTGACCAGCCTGGGGCGTGACGCTGCACAAAATGTGCAAACCGTTCTAACCATTCTGTCCGTGCGCGAAACAGCCTGAGCCTCACCGCATCGCCCACGGAAACCTCTGTCACGGGATTTCCGCGGGCACACTTTGGTGCCCGCTGTCGCCGTGCGATAGAAACCTGACGCCAGAAATACAAAATCAGCTTAAAAGTCCCGGGGCCGAGGCGCTAAACTGCCCCTCATCCCGAGCCCTCCACGTCCGAGCCCCGCGAGCCGGATTGAGCTGACATGACCCGCACCCATGAAATCCGCCCCGATCTGGACGAGGGAATCGACCGCAAGGTTCTCAGCCAGCTGCGCGCCCGTTTTCTGAAGCTCAACGAGGGCCGCATGGCCCGTGCCATGGAAGGGTTGTCGACCCGCCAGCAAACGGTGCTGACCTTGCTGCCGCTGTTTTTCCACGTCAATCATCCGCTGTTGCCGGGTTATGTTTCGGGTAGCACCCCGGCCGGGCTGTCGAATTTCGAACCTGACGCCAACGCCCTTGCCGAAGCCCAGCGCCTGACCCGCTCGTTTTCCTACAAGCCGCGCCACGGCAGCAATCCGCCACGACCGATTCACGGCCTGTTCCTGATGGGCAGCCTCGGTACCTTGGCCCAGGCCGATCAGAGCGATATGGACGTCTGGGTCTGTCACGGGCCGGACTTGAGCGAAAGCGAGCTCACAGAACTGCGCAAGAAATGCCAGTTGCTTGAGACATGGGCCGCCAGCCAAGGTGCCGAGGCACATTTCTTCCTGATCGACCCGGCTCGCTTCATACTCGGTGAGCGCGATACCCAACTGAGTTCGGAAGACTGTGGCACCACCCAACACTATCTGCTGCTGGACGAGTTCTACCGCACCGCGATCTGGCTGGCTGGCCGTACACCCATCTGGTGGCTGGTGCCGGTTTACGAAGAGGCAGCGTACGACCGTTATACCCACACGCTGTTATCCAAGCGCTTCATCCGTGCCGACGAGACTCTGGACCTGGGGCATCTGTCGTATATCCCGCCCGGGGAGTTCATCGGTGCCGGGCTCTGGCAGTTGTTCAAGGGCATCGAGTCACCGTACAAATCGGTGCTCAAACTGCTGCTGACCGAGGTGTACGCCAGCGAACACCCCAAGGTCCACTGCCTGAGCCTGCGCTTCAAGCAGGCGGTGTTTGCCAATCGACTGGACCTCGACGAACTGGATCCATACGTCGTGGTGTACCGGCGCATCGAGGAATACCTCACGGCCCGGGGCGAACCGGAACGCCTGGAACTGGTACGCCGCGCGCTGTACTTGAAGGTCAATCGCAAACTCACCGGCAGCAGTGGTCGTACCCAGAACTGGCAGCGTTCGTTGCTCGAACGCCTGGCCCATGAATGGCAGTGGGATCAGCGTCAGCTCGCATTGCTCGACAGCCGCAGCCAGTGGAAAGTCCGCCAGGTCAGCGCCGAACGCCGAGCCCTGGTTGGCGAGCTGAATTACAGCTACCGCTTCCTGACGCAGTTTGCCCGCAACGAGCAGACCGTCAGCCTGATCAACAAGCGCGACCTCAATGTGCTGGGCCGGCGGCTGTACGCGGCCTTCGAGCGCAAGGCCGACAAGGTCGAATTCATCAACCCGGGCATCGCTCCCGATCTGGCCGAAGACACCTTGACGCTGGTGCAGGCGCCAAACAAGAAAGAACCGGGGCAAACCCAATGGGGTTTGTACAACGGCAGCCTGACGGCCCATGAGTGGGAGCATTTCGCGCCGATCAAGCGCAGCCGTCAGTTGCTGGAACTGCTTACCTGGTGCCACCGCAACGGCGTGATCGACAGCAGCACCCGCCTGGCCCTGCACCCCGGCACCAGCGACTTGAGCGAGTTCGAACTGTTCAACCTGCTCGGCAGCCTGCAACAAAGCATCGCCCTGCCCCTGACCACTGTCGCCGAAGAGCCTTTGCTGCGCGCCAGTGTGCCCAGCGAAGTGTTGATTCTGGTGAACGTCGGCATCGATCCGCTCAAGCACCATCGCGACCTGAACATCCTGATGACCACCGAGCGCACCGACTCGCTGAGTTACGCCGGCGTGCGAGAAAACCTGGTGCTGACCCTTGATCAGGTCACGCTCAATAGCTGGAACGAAGTGCTGGTCAGCCGCTTTGACGGTCCCCACGCCCTGCTCGACTGCCTGCGCGATTACCTCAGTACCCTGCCGGACGGGCCACAACAGCCCAAGCTGCGGGTGCGCTGTTTCTGCCACAACCGCGCCCAATTCATTGCCCGGCGGGTCGAAGAAATCCTCGACACCGCGCAGACCCTGCTGCTGAGCAAACTCAATCATCGTTACCTGATTCAGGTCCAGCAGCACTACCATGTGCTGGAGCTGGTGCCGGGCCAGGTCAATCACATTGCCCTCGCCACCCTGCCGGCGCTGTTCGATTACCTCGGCGAAGAACTGGCGAGCTACAGCCCGTTTCATCTGGACCCGATGGCACTGGAAGACCACGACCTGGCGCTGATCCTGCCCATGGGGCAACCCGACTGCGTTCAGGTGTTCTACCGGATCAACGAACACCAGGCCGATGTGTATGTACTGGATGAATTCAATGCCCTGTGGCAGCAGCGCTTGCCTTATCACGACGAACAAAGCCTGTTGGTGCCGCTGCAACGCTTCCTGCAATCGATCCAGTACCGGCGCGATGCCTTGCTGCCGATGGACGCCGCCCAGCCATTGAGTCTGGACACTTTGTATTACCAGTTGTTGCCTTCAGGTATCGCACGGGCGCGTCGGGTCGAAGCTCGGCCAGCACCGCAAAACCCGGTCGACAAACCGTTCTATGACGTACAAGCCATCGTCGGCAAAGCCGCACCAGGGCAGGTGCAGGTCACGTTGTATTGCAATCAGCGGGAATTTTCCGAGCTGGAATATGGCGACCAACTGTTCAGCGTGGTCGCCCGGGAAATCGTCGAGCAGCGCCGCAAGACCGAACGCTATCGCTGCTACATCACCGACCTGGACCTGTCGGGCCTGCTCGGTGATGGTCAGGGTTCAAGCCAGCTGTATCTGCGCTACAAGGCCGACCTGGAACGCGCACTGAACGAAGCGCTCGAGCAGGTCTGAGGGGTTTATTCCGGAAAGTGGCCGCCCTCGGCCGGCTGCGATTCCACTTCTAGCAGGGTCAGTTTCAGCGTTTTGCCGCCCGGAGCCGGCCAGTCGATGTGCTGACCGACTTTCAACCCCAGCAAAGCACTGCCCACCGGCGCCAGAATGGAAATCCGGCCTTCGTCGGCGTTGGCATCCTTGGGGTAAACCAGGGTCAGGTGATAGTCCTTGCCGCTGCTCTCTTCACGGCAATGCACACGGGAATTCATGGTCACGACATCGGCGGGCACTTCATCGTGACCGACCAGGGTATCGGCGCGATCCAGTTCGGTTTGCAGCGCGATAACGCCCGGCAGCGTGTCATCCAGGCTGTCGATCAGGCGCTCCAGACGTTGCACGTCCAGACGGGTAAGGGTGATGGAAGGTGCGGTCATGATCAGGGCAGACTCCTTTCTTCTGCACGAAAAAAGCAAAACCCCGCCAGAAAAAGGCGGGGTTTTCACGAGCCTCGATGGGTTGAGGCGTCTCTGGACACTATCACAGCTCAATAAATATACAAGTGAGGGGCGACGACACACTTTTGTAGCAGCTGGCGAAGCCTGCGTCCGGCTGCGCAGCAGTCGTGTAATCAGGTGATACGGTGTTTCAGGAATACCGCGCATTCAGGTTTTACGACTGCTGCGCAGCCGGACGCAGGCTTCGCCAGCTGCTACAGGTCGCGTGAAGGCGTCAGGTGGCGGTCTTGCGCTGTGCGGCCTGGGCGCAGATGACACGCCGCCGCTCATCATCGGCCGAACGCCATTCGCGAATGTCTTCGACATGGCGAAAACACCCCAGACAAACCTTCTGCTCATCCAGCCGACACACACCGCTGCACGGCGAAGGCACCGCCGGGCTAACGTTGCTATAGAGCGGTTTAGGCAGACGAACGGGCGCAGGCTGGGTCACGATCTCACAGGCCTTCGAAATCGAGTTCGACGTCGGCTTGCTGCTTGACGATGCGCTCAAGCATTTCGCCCAGTTGCTCGTCGCTCTTGTCGCACATCCAGCGTTTGCTCTCTTCGTCGTAGTCGAAGTGGAAGCCGCCTGACACCGCCGCCAGCCACAACTGCCGCAATGGCTCCTGCCGACTGAAGATCAGCGCGCTGCCGTTTTCGAACTTGACGGTGAGCACACCGGCCGAGCTCTCCAGATCGATATCCAGGTCACTCTCGTCAAAAATATCCTCCAGCGTCTGCTGGGTGGCATCGACCAGATCGTGGAAACGGGCTTCGGTCAAACTCATTGCGGGAACCTCAAAAAGTGTCTACTCACGCTCAAGCGCCGCAAGATACGGGCGAGCTCCGGTGATTGCAAAGGATAACCACCAAGGGCTCGCTAGCGTTATGAAATATCGACGCAAGACCTGATAGCGCCAAATCTAATGTGGGAGCGGGCTTGCTCGCGAAAGCGCCGTGTCAGTCGACATCAATATTGAATGAATGACCGCATTCGCGAGCAAGCCCGCTCCCACAATGGACTGCACATAACTTACCGGCATCCGGCGAAGGCCCGCCGGACGGGAGGCCCGTCGCATAGGCAAGCTGCCGGGTGGCCGGTATACTCCGGCGCAATTAACGCATTTTCAAGGATTTCGCCATGAAGCGCCTGATCTCTTCCCTTGCTGCGCTCGTCGCGGTTGCTTGCCTTGTGTCGGCCTGTGGTCAAAAAGGCCCGCTGTACCTGCCTGATGAAAATCAGGACCCAGCAGAGCAAGCCAAATCGTCGCAGCAGACTCCGTCGAAAGCCCACAAGCACGACGTCTACTAAGGGAACGCTATGGACGCTTTTAACTACCGTGACGGTGAGCTGTTCGCGGAAGGGGTTGCCCTGTCCGCCATCGCCGAGCGCTTTGGTACACCGACCTACGTCTACTCCCGTGCCCACATCGAAGCCCAGTACCTGGCTTACGCCGATGCGCTGGCCGGCGTGCCGCACCTGGTCTGCTTTGCGGTCAAGGCCAATTCCAACCTGGGTGTACTGAATGTCCTGGCGCGTTTGGGCGCCGGTTTCGACATCGTTTCCCGTGGCGAGCTGGAACGCGTGCTGGCCGCTGGCGGCACTGCTGACAAGATCGTGTTCTCCGGTGTCGGCAAGACCCGTGACGACATGCGTCGTGCGCTGGAAGTCGGCGTGCACTGCTTCAACGTCGAGTCCACCGATGAGCTCGAACGCCTGCAAGTAGTGGCCGCCGAGCTGGGCGTTCGCGCGCCGATCTCGCTGCGCGTGAACCCGGATGTCGACGCCGGCACCCACCCGTACATTTCCACGGGTCTTAAAGAGAACAAGTTCGGCATCGCCATCGCCGACGCCGAAGACGTGTACATCCGTGCCGCGCAACTGCCTAACCTGGAAGTGGTCGGCGTCGATTGCCACATCGGTTCGCAACTGACCACCCTGCCGCCGTTCATCGACGCCCTTGACCGCCTGCTGGGCCTGGTCGACCGTCTCGGCGATTGCGGCATCTACCTGCGCCACATCGATCTCGGTGGCGGTTTGGGCGTGCGTTATCGCGATGAAGAGCCGCCATTGGCTGCCGACTACATCAAAGCCGTGCGCGAGCGTCTCGACGGTCGTGACCTGGCGCTGGTGTTCGAGCCGGGCCGTTTCATCGTCGCCAACGCCGGCGTGCTGCTGACCCAGGTCGAGTACCTCAAGCATACCGAGCACAAAGACTTCGCCATCGTCGACGCGGCCATGAACGACCTGATCCGCCCGGCGCTGTACCAAGCCTGGATGGACGTCACCGCCGTGCGCCCGCGCAACAGCGCCGCTCGCGCCTACGACATCGTCGGCCCGATCTGCGAAACCGGCGACTTCCTGGCCAAGGATCGTCAACTGGCCCTGGAAGAAGGCGATCTGCTGGCCGTGCATTCGGCCGGTGCCTATGGGTTTGTCATGAGTTCCAACTACAACACCCGTGGCCGCGCCGCTGAAGTGTTGGTGGACGGTGATCAGGCATTTGAAGTGCGTCGCCGTGAGACGGTAGCCGAGTTGTTTGCTGGCGAAAGCCTGCTGCCGGAGTAAAACCATGCTGCTGCGTTTTACCAAGATGCACGGCCTGGGCAATGATTTCATGGTCCTCGACCTGGTCAGCCAGCACGCGCACATCCTGCCCAAGCACGCCAAGCAATGGGGCGATCGGCACACCGGCATCGGCTTCGACCAGTTGCTGATCGTTGAGGCGCCCAGCAACCCGGACGTGGATTTCCGCTATCGGA
Source organism: Pseudomonas sp. NPDC086112 (assembly GCF_044746425.1). Taxonomy (NCBI): domain Bacteria; kingdom Pseudomonadati; phylum Pseudomonadota; class Gammaproteobacteria; order Pseudomonadales; family Pseudomonadaceae; genus Pseudomonas; species Pseudomonas sp. NPDC086112. Next base: position 8,762 of record NZ_JBIVCD010000033.1, read on the forward strand.
TCTTCAACGCCGACGGCTCCGAAGTGGAACAGTGCGGCAACGGTGCGCGCTGTTTCGCCCGCTTCGTGCTCGACAAGCGCCTGACCGCCAAGCGGCTGATTCGCGTCGAGACCAAAAGCGGCATCATCGAACTGGACATCCGCAACGATGGCCAGATCAGCGTCAACATGGGCGCCCCGCGCCTGGTGCCGGCCGAGATTCCGTTCGAAGCCCCGAACCAGGCCCTGAGCTATCAGGTCGACGTCGACGGCACCACGGTCGAACTGGCCGCAGTGTCCATGGGCAACCCCCATGCCGTGTTGCGGGTCAGCGACATCAACAACGCACCGGTGCATGAACTGGGGCCGAAAATCGAACATCACCCGCGCTTCCCGGCACGGGTCAATGTCGGTTTTCTCCAGGTCATCGACCGGAGCCGCGCGCAGTTGCGCGTCTGGGAACGCGGGGCCGGGGAAACCCAGGCGTGCGGAACCGGCGCCTGTGCTGCCGCAGTGGCCGCGATCAGCCAGGGGTGGATGGATTCGCCGCTATTGATCGACCTGCCCGGCGGGCGTCTGTCCATTGAATGGGCAGGCCCAGGCCAACCGGTCATGATGACTGGCCCGGCAGTGCGCGTATACGAAGGACAAGTGCGTCTTTGAGTGAGCCAAATCCATGACCGACAAGCCCCAGGTTCCCGCCCTACAGCCCGACGAATCTCCTTCCGAAAGCCTTGAGGCGGCGGCGATTGCCGCGTACCTGGAGGCTCATCCGGATTTCTTCATCGAGCACGAAGAACTGCTCCCGGCCCTGCGCATTCCGCACCAGCGCGGCGACACCATTTCGCTGGTCGAACGCCAGATGACGATTCTGCGCGACCGCAACATCGAGTTGCGTCATCGCCTCTCACACTTGATGGACGTGGCCCGGGACAACGATCGACTTTTTGACAAGACCCGCCGCCTGATCCTCGCGCTGATGGACGCCACCAGCCTGGAAGATGTGGTGATCAGCGTTGAAGACAGCCTGCGGCAAGACTTCCAGGTGCCCTTCGTCAGCCTGATCCTTCTCGGCGACAACCCGATGCCGGTGGGTCGCTGGGTGACGCATGCCGAGGCGCAAACGGCCATTGGCGGCTTGCTCTCGGAAGACAAAAGCGTCAGCGGCAGCCTGCGTGAGCATGAACTGGACTTCCTGTTCGGTGAAGAACAGCGCAAGCAGATCGGCTCCACCGCCGTCGTCGCCATCAGCCATCAGGGCATCCATGGCGTCCTGGCCATCGCCAGCCGCGATCCGCAGCACTACAAGAGCTCGGTAGGCACGCTGTTTTTGAGCTACATCGCCGAAGTCATGGGCCGCGTGCTGCCACGGGTCAACAACTCCCTGCGCTCGGTACGCTGACCATGGAACGACAACTGGACGCTTACTGCGAACACCTGCGCAGTGAGCGGCAGGTGTCGCCGCACACGCTGTACGCCTACCGCCGCGACCTCGATAAAGTGCTGGGTTGGTGCATCAAACAGAACATCGACAGCTGGGCAGCGCTGGACATCCAGCGCCTGCGCAGCCTGATCGCTCGCCTGCATGCCCAAGGTCAATCGTCCCGCAGTCTGGCGCGGTTGCTGTCAGCAGTGCGCGGGCTCTATCACTATCTAAACCGTGAAGGCTTGTGCGATCACGACCCGGCCAATGGCCTGGCACCGCCCAAGGGCGAACGTCGCCTGCCGAAAACCCTCGACACTGACCGCGCGCTGCAACTGCTTGAGGGTGCGGTAGAGGATGATTTTCTCGCGCGTCGGGATCAGGCCATTCTGGAACTGTTCTATTCCTCCGGCCTGCGGCTTTCTGAATTGACAGGGCTCAATCTTGATCAGCTGGATCTGGCTGACGGCATGGTCCAGGTGCTCGGCAAGGGCAGCAAGACTCGACTGTTGCCAGTGGGCAAAAAGGCTCGCGAAGCACTGGAACTGTGGCTGCCACTGCGGGCCATGACCAACCCGGCGGACGACGCAGTGTTTGTCAGCCAGCAAGGCCGGCGTCTCGGTCCACGGGCGATTCAGGTACGGGTCAAGGCTGCCGGCGAGCGCGAACTGGGGCAGAATCTGCACCCGCACATGTTGCGACACTCCTTCGCCAGCCATTTGCTGGAGTCCTCTCAGGACTTGCGGGCGGTGCAGGAACTGCTCGGCCACTCAGACATCAAGACCACCCAGATCTATACCCACCTGGACTTCCAGCACCTGGCGACGGTCTATGACAGTGCCCATCCACGGGCCAAACGCATTAAAGGCGATGATTCATGACCATCCAATTGATCACCTTCGACCTCGACGACACCCTGTGGGACACCGCCCCGGTGATCGCCAGCGCCGAAGTCGTATTGCGTGAATGGCTGACCGAGCAAGCACCGAGCCTTGGCGCAGTGCCGGTGGAACACCTGTGGTCGATTCGCGAGCGAGTGCTGAGCCACGAACCGAGCCTCAAGCACCGCATCAGTGCCTTGCGTCGACGGGTGTTGTTCCATGCACTGGAAGAAGCCGGTTACGGACATGCTGAAGCATCCGACCTGGCCGATCAGGGTTTTGAAGTGTTTCTGCATGCACGACATCAGATCGAAGTGTTCCCTGAAGTCGAGCCGACGCTGGAGACGCTGGCCAAGCATTACGCCTTAGGCGTGGTGACCAACGGCAATGCCGATGTGCGTCGGCTGGGGCTGGCGGATTACTTCAAGTTTGCCCTGTGCGCCGAAGACATCGGCATCGCCAAACCCGATGCGCGACTGTTTCATGAAGCGCTGCAGCGGGGCGGCGCGACCGCCGAAACAGCGGTGCATATTGGCGACCATCCCGGCGATGACATTGCCGGCGCGCAGCAGGCGGGGTTACGTGCGATCTGGTTTAACCCGGCGGGCAAGGTGTGGGAAGCACAGACGGCACCGGATGCCGAGATTCGTAGCCTGAACGAATTACCGGGGTTGTTGGCGCGGTGGAATGCCCAACACTAATCCTGTGTAAGTACACAAATACAATGTGGGAGCGGGCTTGCTCGCGAAGGGGCCCCGTCAGCCACCATTAATGTCGGCTGACACACCGCTTTCGCGAGCAAGCCCGCTCCCACATAGGATGGCGCCCCGCCCAAAATTTTTATTCCACCCATGAAAAAGCCCGCAGCGACGGCGGGCTTTTTCAGCAAGCAAGAAGCAGGCGCTTAGATAGGCCGGCTGCCGTACTTGTTATCAGGCTTCTTGGGAGGATCGGCGACCACATTGGCCTCCACTTCCTGCACCTTGCCGCCCCGTGCCAGAAACTCTTCCATGGCCTTGGCCAGGGCGTCGCGTTCCTTGTTCTTGGCTTCGACGCTCGGCAGCTCATCGACCGATACCGCAGCCTTGACCTTGCCTTTGGCAGTCGGAACGGGCACATCACCGCTGTCGTCTTCAGCGACGTCTTCTGCCGCCGCTTCAAGGCCTTCTTCGGTTTCGTCTTCGTCGCCTACTTCGAGGTCGTCGTTTTCCAGATCATCGTCGCTCATGTTCTACCTCATGACTTGCGAAAAGCAGATTAGTTATAGCCCAGCTTTGCCGTCTGTCGACGGCTGCCGGAAAAAAATCAACCACCGCTGGTAACCAGCGGTTTTATTCCCCTTCACCGTGCACGGTGGCGAGGACTTTACGGGCACCGCCATGATCACGGTGCTCGCCCAGATAAACACCTTGCCAGGTCCCCAACGCCAGTCGGCCTGCCGAGATCGGCAAACTGAGCTGACAGCCAAGTACGCTGGCCTTGAAGTGCGCCGGGAGGTCGTCCAGGCCTTCGTCGTTATGCTCATAGCCGTCTGTTCCTTGTGGGATCAGACGATTGAAAAATCGTTCGAAGTCGCGACGTACCGCCGGATCGGCGTTCTCGTTGATGGTCAACGACGCCGAGGTATGCTGTAGCCACAAATGCAACAGACCGACCCGACACGCCTTGAGTTCAGGCAAGCCAGCGAGTAATTCGTCCGTTACCAGATGAAAGCCCCGGGGCCGTGCTCGCAAGGTGATCAGAGTCTGTTGCCACATACTGTTCTCCGCACGTTCGGGGCGCATTCTAGCGCGCTCTGGAAAAAAACAAAGGCCCTAATATTCCTTCAATCGTGTAAGCCATTGGCCGCAGAAAAACGCCCGTCGTAAACGGGACTGAACGTGTATGAAAAAACCTTTCAGCCCTTCCTTCACTGACAAATCCCGGACAAAAAAATGCCCGGCAAGCCGGGCAAATTTTTTATGCGCGTGCTTACAAGTTGTAGCCGCGTTCGTTGTGAAGCGCCAGATCGATGCCGACAGCCTCTTCTTCCTCGGTGATACGCAGCCCCATGACCGCGTCCAGGACCTTGAGGATGATAAAGGTGACGATCGCGGTGTAGATCACCGTGAAGCCCACGCCTTTGCACTGGATCCAGACTTGTGCACCGATGTCGGTCACGGTGCCAAAGCCACCAAGGGCCGGTGCCGCGAACACACCGGTCAGGATTGCGCCGAGGATACCGCCGATACCATGCACGCCGAAGGCATCCAGGGAATCGTCATAACCGAGTTTGCGTTTCAGGGTGGTGGCGCAGAAGAAGCACACCACGCCCGCCGCCAGACCGATCACCAGAGCGCCCATCGGGCCCACGGTGCCTGCCGCCGGAGTGATTGCAACCAGACCGGCCACCACACCCGAGGCGATACCCAGTGCGCTTGGTTTGCCGTGGGTGATCCACTCGGCAAACATCCAGCCCAGCGCCGCCGCAGCGGTGGCGATCTGGGTGACCAGCATCGCCATGCCGGCAGTGCCGTTAGCGGCGGCAGCGGAACCGGCGTTGAAACCGAACCAGCCGACCCACAGCATCGCGGCGCCCATCAGGGTGTAGCCGAGGTTGTGCGGGGCCATCGGGGTGGTCGGGAAACCTTTACGCTTGCCCAACACCAGGCAGGCAATCAGACCGGCCACACCAGCGTTGATGTGCACCACGGTGCCGCCGGCGAAGTCGAGAACGCCCCAGTCCCACATCAGTCCGCCGTTACCGGACCAGACCATGTGCGCGATCGGTGCATAAACCAGGGTGAACCAGATGCCCATGAAGATCAGCATGGCGGAGAACTTCATCCGCTCGGCGAACGCACCGACGATCAACGCTGGGGTGATGATGGCGAAAGTCATCTGGAAGGTGATGAAGACCGCCTCGGGGAACAGCGCCGCGGGGCCGGTCAGGCTCGAAGGCGTGACACCGGCGAGGAACGCCTTGCCCATGCCGCCGAAGAACGAGTTGAAGTTGACGACGCCCTGCTCCATGCCGGTGGTGTCGAACGCAATGCTATAGCCATAAATGACCCACAGAATGCTGATCAGACCGGTAATGGCGAAGCACTGCATCATCACGGAAAGAATGTTTTTCGAGCGAACCATGCCGCCGTAGAACAGCGCGAGACCGGGAATGGTCATGAACAGCACAAGGGCTGTCGAGGTCATCATCCAGGCGGTATCGCCGGAGTTGAGGACTGGGGCCGCCACTTCGTCTGCCGCCATGGCCAAGCCGGGCATTACGAGGGACAACAGGGCTCCTAGCCCTGCGATTTTACGCAGAGTCATATTGTTTTCTCCTGGGGCGTTGGGTTTGTGGCGGCTTAGATTGCGTCGGTATCGGTTTCGCCGGTACGGATGCGAATCGCCTGTTCCAGATTGACCACGAAGATCTTGCCGTCACCGATCTTGCCGGTGTTGGCAGCCTTGGTTATCGCCTCGATAACCCGGTCCAGATCCTTGTCGTCAATGGCGACATCGATCTTCACCTTGGGCAGAAAATCGACCACGTACTCCGCGCCGCGATACAGCTCGGTGTGACCCTTCTGCCGACCGAAGCCTTTGACCTCAGTAACGGTAATGCCCTGCACGCCGATCTCGGACAGCGACTCGCGCACGTCGTCCAGTTTGAACGGCTTGATGATGGCAGTGACTAGCTTCATGAAAACTCTCTCCCGAATTGGTGGACTTGCCCCAGGAAAACAAACCCGACTCAAGTCTAAGCGCAGTGCCTGGCTTTGTAACGCATCGTTCGGCCTTACCTGCCCGTCCGACGCCAGCTAACCACTCCGCACGAAACTTCCCCCGTTCCGCTTGGCGCACTGCATTCGTCACAGCGACTGCATCAGTGCATGGGTCACCAGCGACTAAGCAGAAAGCTTGCCATCTATCCAAAACCCATTGATTTCAATACCTTGGCCGCTGCCAAAGAGCCTTTCACCCGATTGACGCAACCGTTACGCACAACAACAGTGCGCGACTGCCCACTCGACTGCGCGAAAAGCGTGCATCGCAGCTGCCGAGATTGACTATAGACACTGCGTGGTACACTGCCCGCCATTGTTGACAGGAACATTCCCCATGCTCGCGCCCAAAGACTTCCTCGACGCCCTGAGCGGCACCGCCTCCCGCCTCTTCAGCGGCGACACCCCGCTGCCGAAAAGCGAAATCGAAAGCCAGTTCAAGGCTTTGTTGCAGAGCGGCTTCAGCAAGCTGGACCTGGTGAGCCGGGAAGAGTTTGATAGCCAGATGGTTGTGCTCGCGCGGACCCGCGCACGGTTGGAGAGCCTTGAAGCGAAAGTGGCTGAGCTGGAAGCGAAGCTCAATCCACCGACCGAGTAACCCCGCCGATCCCCTTTGACAATGGGGTCTATGTGGGAGCGAGCCTGCTCGCGATAGAGTCACCACGGTGTTCCAGCAGCCCCTCGCTGGAACGACCACCCCTGTAGGAGCTGCCGAAGGCTGCGATCTTTTGATCTTAAGCCCCGCAAACATCCCGGCAACTTCCTACAAAGATCAGCACCGCCGTCCGATAGCGTCGCAAAGCCCCGGCTCCTAAGCTCACCTGATGCTGAATGTCAGCACTAGGTTTGGCGACCTGGAACCAAGCTATGCACGCAACGTCATTCGATATCGGGTATTTCTCTCGATTCGTTATATGGCGGCTGTGTGTGGGAGACCTTCGGGTCTGCCGGTATTCGCTTGGCCGGTTCGCCAACCCGCACGCAGCTGCCACCTTTATTGTTTGGCGACGATAAGAGGCAGTCATCTATCAAGCGAATTTGGGCACTGCACTATGGACGAAAACTATCTGACACCACACATATTCACCCGCCACAAACTCCACCTCCACGCCCTCCTCCTCGGAAACCAACCCTGGTTCAGCGCCCGAGACCTCGGCCGACTCCTGCGCCTCTTCCTCGACGAACGCGCCGTCCGCAAACTCGACCCCGACCAACACCAAACCCTACAGATGCTCATCCATGGCACCGTCGAAAACACCCTGCTCATCAGCGAATCCGGTGTCTACGCATTACTGGTCTACCACTACTGCCCCGAATACCGAGGCCTGCGCGAATGGCTGACCCACGACGTGGTGCCGGCGCTCAGAGACGCCCAACAACCCACCTCAACAGAGCGCCCGATCCTGAGCCTGCTGAATTGGCCGGAAATGTCGTTGAGTTTGCTGCACTGGAATAACCAGCCGTGGATTCGATTGCAGGATGTTCCGCAGATCCTGCCAGATCGAGAACAGCCACAGCATTCGGTCAATGCGCCGTGGTGGAAACGTGCGTCGCGAATACTTCAGGCATTCTGAACGACAAAAAAACCCCACGTTCGTAGCGTGGGGTTCGTTCAGGAGCAGAGGATCAAGCACAGTGCGGAAGACGCTCAACCTGATCCCGGATCGCAGCCCCTCGTTCGATCTCGGCTTTTCGCAAATCGTATGTCGATTGCAGGTTCAGCCAAAACTCGGGAGTCGTGTCCAGGCAGATAGATAGCCTTAGAGCCATATCGGCACTGACACCTCGACGCTGAAGCACGATGTCGTTCACCGTAGGCGTCGAAACGCTCAACGCTCTGGCCAAGGCCGCAGCCGTAAGGCTCAGAGGCTCCAGGTATTCCTCTTTGAGGATCTCGCCAGGATGAACCGGGCGCATACCATTCTTAGTCATTACTCACCTCAGTGATAATCGACGATTTCGACATTCTCTGGCCCGTTAAGACCCCAAACAAAGCAAATTCGCCATTGAGCGTTGATGCGGATGCTGTGCTGACCTTTTCGATCTCCTTCCAGCGCCTCCAATCGATTGCCTGGTGGTGATCGAAGGTCCATCAGCACGGCAGCAGCATCAAGCATCGTCAGCTTTCGTTCCACGACACTCAGAATGGCTGACCACATACGGGTCTTTCCGTTGCGAAACAGGTACTCGGTCTCAGAACACTTAAAGCTAACGATCATAATTTAAAGCTTAACGTTATGCATTAATCTTGAGTGTATAACCTGAATTCACTAATGCAAACGCGGTGTTGCGATTCTTGGCCCCCTCTCAAAACTTTAGGAAAAGGACTACCTGAGTCCTTCAGAAGGCTTTCGAAATCCAGCCGAGTCCTACAAAAACAAGCGCCAATTCCCATTGCATCAAAACCGTGTCTACCTCTTAAGCTAACTGACCCCAAAAAAAACCAATCTACGAATCCAAAAGGTCGCTATGAAATCTAAAAAACAAAAAGCCAAACTGTTACTCGTCGCTGAATATCATGCTGAGGCACTCCGGTTAGCCGGGAGCGTATCGGCCAATCAACGCCGCTTTTTGGATGTCGCCGCTGCTCAGGGCAAAGAACTTGAACCGAGTGGCTGGCTTGCAGGCACGAGCCTGACGAAGCTCCCGAATTAGCTCACCAACACTCGCAACATCCTGCGAAAGTTTCCTTCCCTTGCCGCCACGCTAAACCCTCACTCCCCGGCTACCCTTCAAAAAACCGCAGGAAGCGGTTCCCGTACAGCTCAAGGAACGACCATGTCCCTCTCCATCGTCCACAGCCGCGCCCAGGTCGGTGTGGAAGCGCCCGCCGTCACCGTAGAAGTCCATCTGGCCAACGGCTTGCCGTCGCTGACCATGGTCGGGCTGCCCGAAGCCGCCGTGAAGGAAAGCAAGGACCGAGTACGCAGCGCGATCATCAATTCAGGGCTGCAATTTCCGGCGCGACGCATCACCTTGAATCTCGCCCCTGCCGATCTGCCAAAGGACGGCGGGCGGTTCGATCTGGCGATTGCCTTGGGGATTCTGTCGGCCAGTGTGCAAGTGCCAACGTTGACGCTGGATGACGTCGAGTGCCTGGGAGAGTTGGCACTGTCGGGGGCGGTGCGGGCGGTTCGGGGTGTGTTGCCGGCGGCGCTGGCAGCGCGCAAGGCCGGGCGCACGCTGGTGGTGCCGCGGGCAAATGCCGAGGAGGCCTGCCTGGCTTCGGGGTTGAAGGTGATTGCGGTGGATCATTTGCTGGAAGCGGTCGCGCATTTTAATGGCCACACGCCCATCGCCCCCTACGCTTCCAACGGTTTGCTCTACGCCAGCAAACCCTATCCAGACTTGAACGAAGTGCAAGGGCAACTTGCGGCCAAGCGAGCCTTGCTGATTGCGGCGGCAGGGGCTCATAACTTGCTGTTCAGCGGACCACCGGGGACGGGGAAAACGTTGTTGGCGAGTCGTCTGCCAGGGCTGTTACCGCCATTGGCCGAGAGCGAAGCGCTGGAAGTCGCGGCGATTCAATCCGTCGCCAGTTGTGTGCCGCTGAGTCATTGGCCACAGCGCCCCTTCCGACAGCCACACCACTCCGCTTCAGGCCCGGCGCTGGTAGGCGGCGGTTCCAAACCGCAACCCGGCGAAATCACCCTCGCCCACCATGGCGTGCTGTTCCTCGATGAGCTCCCGGAATTTGATCGCAAGGTATTGGAGGTGTTGAGAGAGCCACTGGAATCCGGCCACATCGTGATTTCCCGCGCCAAGGACCGCGTACGCTTCCCGGCACGCTTTCAACTGGTCGCGGCGATGAATCCTTGCCCCTGTGGATATCTTGGCGAGCCCAGTGGTAAATGCAGTTGTACACCGGACATGGTCCAGCGTTACCGCAACAAACTGTCGGGGCCACTGCTGGACCGCATCGACCTGCATTTGACCGTAGCCCGGGAAAGCACGGCGCTGAACCCGATCAAGGCCGGTGACGACACGGCCAGCGCTTCTGCCCTGGTCGCCCAAGCCCGGGAGCGTCAGCAACAGCGTCAGGGCTGCGCCAACGCCTTTCTCGACCTGCCAGGGCTGCGCCAGCATTGCGCGTTATCCAAAGCCGATGAAGGCTGGCTGGAAAGCGCCTGCGAGCGACTAACCCTTTCGCTTCGTGCCGCTCACCGCCTACTGAAAGTCGCCCGTACCCTAGCGGATCTGGAACAAGTAGACGCTATCGGTCGCAGCCACGTCGCCGAAGCACTGCAATATCGGCCATCCGCATCCAGCTAGAGAGATGGGCATCGAGTGCACCCGGTCGTCCCAAGCGCCTGGTTTTTCGCCCAATGATGACATCAACCGGGTAATAGCCCGGAGTAACAGGGTTAACGATAGACAGGATGACGGCGGCAGAGCTCCACCACCTGTTCGCGCACGTGGTGCCCGACCCTTTCGCTGTCACCGTTTTCCAGGGCGTCCAGTACGTCGCACAACCAGCCCGCCAATTGTTCACATTCGATCACGCCGAAACCACGGGTGGTGATGGCTGGAGTACCGATGCGCAACCCGGAAGTCACGAACGGTGAGCGCGGGTCGTTGGGCACCGAGTTCTTGTTAGCGGTGATGCAGGCATTGCTCAGGGCCGCATCGGCTTCCTTGCCGGTATAGGGCCTGTCGGACAGGTCGATTAGCATCATGTGATTATCGGTGCCACCGGAGACGATCTTGTAACCCCGCTCCTGCAACACGGCCGCCATGGCCCGGGCGTTGATCACCACTTGGGTCTGATAGGTTTTGAACTCGGGCCTCAGTGCTTCCTTGAAAGCGACGGCTTTGGCGGCGATCTGGTGCATCAATGGGCCGCCCTGAACACCCGGGAATACCGCAGAATCGAGTTTTTTGTAGAATGCTTCATCTTGCCCCTTGGACAAAATCAAGCCACCCCGTGGGCCCCGCAGGGTCTTGTGCGTGGTGCTGGTGACCACATGAGCATGCGGCAATGGGTCCGGGTATTCTCCCGCGGCAACCAACCCTGCGACGTGGGCCATGTCGACCCAGAAAATGGCTCCGACCTTGTCGGCAATCGCCCGCATGCGCGCCCAGTCTTTGTACCGGGAGTAGGCGGAAAAACCACCGATCAGCATCTTCGGCCGGGTTTCCAGGGCGATACGTTCCATCTCGTCGTAGTCAAGGAAGCCCGTCTCCGGGTCAAGGCCATAAGGAACGATCTTGTAATGACGGCCCGAGAAGTTTGAAGGGTTGCCATGGGTCAGGTGGCCACCTTGGGCCAGGTTCATGCCCATCACCGTATCGCCGGGATTGATCAATGCCAGGAATACCGCGGCGTTCGCCTGTGCACCCGCATGCGGCTGCACGTTGGCGTAGTCGCAGTTGAACAGGGCCTTGACCCGCTCGATGGCCAGGCGCTCGGCCACATCGACATATTCGCAGCCGCTGTAGTAGCGCTTGCCTGGATAGCCTTCGGCGTATTTATTGGTGAGCACGGTGCTCTGGATTTTCATCACCAGAGGGCTGGCGTAATTTTCGGAAGCGATCAGTTCGACGTGGTCTTCCTGACGATGTTCTTCGTTATGAATCGCCTCACACAGCTCGGCGTCGAATGCTTCAAGGGTCAGCGTTGAGTCGTACATATGAAGGGGTCCTTGGTTGGGAAAGTAAGCCGGTTTACAACGGTGCAGAGGACATTGGATGGCTTCCTGTGTGCTCGTCACTTCCCGGACGGGCATCCGCGGTCGGCCAGTAGTAGGCATCCGGCATGGCACGTGCGCCGAAGATGGCCTGACCGATACGCACGACGGTCGCCCCTTCTTCAATGGCGACTTCGAAATCACCAGACATGCCCATGGACAGTTCCTCCAGCCCGACGCCCGCCGGGGCGTGCTGGCGCAAGCGCTCGCGCAGTTCGCGCAGCCGTACAAAGCAAGGGCGGACACGGACCACGTCGGCCGAAAACAGCGCCAGCGTCATCAAACCACGCACCCGTAACGCCGAGAACGCCGGCAGGGCGTACAAAAAGTCCGCGACGGCTTCGGGCGCCAAGCCGTATTTGCTGGCTTCGCCGGAGGTATTGACCTGAACGAACACATCCAGTTGGCGCCCCTCGATGTGCAGGCGACGATCCAGAGCCTCGGCCACTCGCAGGCTGTCCAGCGCCTGAAACTCACTGGCAAAACGCGCCACCTGCCTGGCCTTGTTGGTTTGCAGGTGGCCGATAACCGACCATCGCAGATCGGCCAGATCGGCCATCGCCTGCGATTTGCGCTGCGCTTCCTGCACTTTGTTCTCACCCAGTAGTCGGCAGCCGGCGGCGTGGGCCAGACGCAGATGAGCTTCGTCAAAGGTTTTGCTGACCGGCAGCAGGCGCACACTCGCCGGATCACGTCCGACCCGCTGACAAGCATTGGCGATTCGCTGCTGCACGGCTGCCAGGTTGCGGCGAAAGTCCTCAACGCTGGTGGCCTGTGGGTAACGGCCATGACGCTCGTGAAGGGTGACGGTTTCTTCCAATTGATCGAGCATCAATGGGTGACTCCTTTGGTTGTCACAACAGCGTCGGCAGTCGGAATGACCACCGCCTCGCGACGCGGTAAGCGCCCATTGAGTAAGGCGTAGGCCGCCAGACCGATCAGCAATCCCCAAAACGCCCCACCGATCCCCAGCAAGGTGATGTTTGCGGCGCACGCCAGAAAGGTGATCAGCGAGGCTTCGCGGGTTTTGACGTCAGCCATGGCACTGGCCAGGCTGGCGCCGATAGTGCCGAGCAGGGCCAGCCCGGCCAGCGTCGTAATGAAGGTGGGCGGGAACGCCATGAACACTGCGGCGAGGGTCACCCCGAAAACCCCTACGAGGATGTAGAACAATCCCGCGGCAACCCCGGCGACCCAGCGCTTGGACGGATCCTCCGAGGCTTCCTTGCCGGTGCAGATGGCCGCAGTGATCGCCGCGACGTTGAAGGCGTGGGAACCGAAGGGTGCCATCAGCAGCGAGCCCAACCCCGTGACAGTCAGGATAGGGTTAGCGCTGGTACTGAAACCATCGTTGCGCAGTACCAGCATGCCCGGCATGTACTGGCCGGTGAGGGTGATCAGAAACAGCGGCAGCGCCACGCTGAGCAGCGCATTGATCGAAAACTCAGGCTGGGTGAATACCGGTGCCGCGAATTGCAGCGCCAGCCCCGACAGTTCTACACGGCCCTGCGTCAGAAGAAACGCCAGCCCCAGCACCAGAATGCCCACCACCGCGTAGCGCGCGGTAAAGCGCTTGAGCATAACGTAAGCGGCAATCAGCAACCCGACCAACACTGGGTCAAGACTCATGCCACCAAATGCGCCGATACCGAACTGCAGCAAGATACCGGCCAGCAGGCCCGCAGCCACACCCGGCGGAATCAGGCGGATGACTTTTTCGAAACAGCCGGACAAACCCAGCAGCACGAAGGCGGCGGCTGAAATGATGTACGCACCTACTGCCTCGGCGTAGGGCGTAGTCGACAGCGCGACGACCAAAAAGGCCGCGGCGGGTGTCGACCAGGCAGTAATGATCGGCTCACGGCTCACCCAACTGAGAAACAGCCCGGTAATACCCACGCCAATTGACACCGACCATACCCACGACGCCGTCATCTCGGGGCTGAGCCCGGCGACTTTGGCGGCCTGAAAAACCAGGATGAACGTGCCGCCATAGTTGACGATGACTGAAATCAGCCCGGCGACGATCGGATGCAGAAGATCGCGTAAACGCAGGGGCGATGGGGATGCTGAAGAAGACACGATTGCTTTGCTCCTTGCAAAACGAGGTGTTGGCCCGGGCGAGGGGATTTATAGCGCTGAAATGACCGAGCGCAGAGGCAGTGGCGAGGGGCGGATTCTACGGATAGGATGGCCTGCTACTACAGGCCAATTTATTCAATCAGGGCAGACCGCATGGCTAGAACGTTCGAACTGGAAACGCTCAAAATGCGCCTCAGCGATGTCGAGTTTCAGCTGTTGGATCTGCACCAGCGGATTCAACGCGCATTGCGTGCATTGATCCTCGAAGGCGCCCTTGACCCAGGCTTGAAGCTGCCTGCGACTCGGGTCTTGGCCAAGTCACTGGGGATTGCCCGCGATACCGTTGAGAACGCCTATGTGCAACTGCACCGCGACGGTTTTATCGTGCGGCGCGAGGGGGCTGGCAGTTATGTCTGTGAAACGCTGGGTACCGAATTGCGCGGCGCAGCCCGCCGACGCATCAAGGCGCAAGAAGTCAAAAGCAACCAGGCGGCACCGGGGGCTGGATTGAGCCAGCGCGGGCGGATGATCTTCGACAGTGGCGGCGTGACCGATCAGCAGGTGATCAAAGCGTTTGCGACCGGCCTGCCGGAAACCCGCACTTTCCCCACCGATGTCTGGGAGCGCCTGCAACGCCAGGTGATGAAGGACTATCGCGCCAACGTGCTGTTGCACGGCGACCCGCAAGGTGCCGAGCCGCTGCGCAAGGCCATCGCCACCTACTTGAACCTCGAGCGTGGGGCCAAGTGCTCCGCCGACCAGATCCTGGTGCTGAGCAGCACTCGCCAAGCCCTCTTTCTGTGTGCGCAGTTGTTGGTGGACGCCGGCAAACCGATCCTGCTGGAAAACCCGGGTTATTTTGGTGCCAGGAAAGCCTTCGAAACCGCCGAGACCAAGGTTCTGCCCATCGATGTCGATGAACTGGGCATACGCACCGACCTGCTGTACGCCGATCGCAGCGGCGCCAACTGCGTCTATGTCACGCCTTCTCATCAATACCCCACCGGCGCGACCTTGCCGCTGGAACGCCGGCTCGAGCTGATCAACTGGGCCGCAGAGAAGGGCAAGTGGATCCTGGAAGATGACTACGACAGCGAGTTTCATTACGACGGACAGCCGACCGCCTGCGTGCAGGGCCTCGACAAGTACCAGCGCACTCTCTACCTCGGCACCTTCAGCAAGACCCTCTACCCCGGGTTGCGAATGGGCTACATGGTCTTGCCCCACGAGTTGATCAAAGCCTTCACCTACGCGCGCAGCATGATGGACGGCCATACGCCCCAAATCCTGCAACTGACCCTGGCGCGCTTTATGGAAGACGGCCATTACAACGCCCATGTCCGGGCCATGCGCAAGCTCTATGCCGGGCGCCGAACCATCATGCTCGACGCCATTGGGAAGCATTTGGACGGCATCGTTACCGCCTTGCGCCCCCAGGGCGGGTTGCAAATTCCCTGCCTGCTGCATGATGGCTGGTCGGAGGAAAAAACCATCCGCCAGGCAGCCGGCGTGGGCGTGCAGCTTTCCGGCCTCAGCCGGTTGTACGCCGGCGATCAGAAGAAACAAGGTTGGCTATTGGGTTACTCGTCCTTGACCGCTTATGAAATCGAAGCCGCCATGCTGCGCCTGGCCAATGCGCTGAAAACCAGGTAGAGCAGCGTCAAGCGGCCAGTGGCCCAAGGCATAGAGTCAGCATCACCCCTTGGTCAGATCAACCAACGGCGTCTGCCGTACCTCAGTCTCCCGCCCACCCTGAATATCGCTCACCCGCTTCAACGCCTTATCCACAGCCGCCTTATCCGCCAACAAGCTGTAGCTGATCCCGAACTGCTTCTGTTCCTTCGGCCCAATCGTCGGCACCAGGTTCAGAGGCCGCTGATACCGGCGGTTGTAGGAAAAACTCGTCCCCGGCTCCAGCCCCGTGACATAGCCCTGGCCTTGGGTATCGGTGTTTTTCCACAGGGAGAACACGGGCAGTGTTTGAGTATTGAAGCCGACCGAGACACCCAGGCTACCGGCCTTGTTATGCAGCACGGTCAACGTATCGCCCTTGGCATCGGCATACGGCACCACGTTGTAAACCGTTTCGTCGTAGTCCTTGGTCGGTGCGCGGTAAGTTTGCCAGTCCGGCAAGTCGCCTTTGGCCTTGTCGTTGAACGGCGATACCTGTTTCACCGGCGCGGCGAAGCGGGCGCCCTGCTCCAGGAACGGGGTACTGAAGTTGCTGTGATACAGCGCCTGGTATTCCTTCGGATAGTCGCCGTTGTTGGTCAGGGTGTCATTGAGGGCGAACGCTACGCTGCCGGGTTCGGTAACCAGTTCGGTCGCGACGGAGAAGTCGACTTTCTTGAACGCCTGTTCTTTCAGTTCGCCGCGCAGGGTGATGGCGTACGGCGGTTTTTCATCGATGTGCAGGGTGACTTTGTTCGCAGGAATGTTGGCGGCCCGACCGTGCAGGGTCAGCAGTTCGCCGTTGTCGATGCCGGGGTGGCCGACCCATTCGTAGCCACAGCGGGTGACCAGTTCGTTGAAACCTTCCAGCCAGCCCAGGCCACCGCGGCCGTTGAGTTCAATGAAGGATGGATTGACCACTTCCTTGACCGGCGAATCCCAGCCCATGCGCACATCGCCGACCGAGGCCTGCAGGACGTTCATGCCGCGAGTCGGTACTACTGAAAGTTTCATTGTGCCGTTATCGATGTCGACGATGCTGACCCCCTCCTGCCGCCCACCATGCAAAGTGCGCAGGGTGACGCTGAAAGGTTTGTCGGTTTTCACGCCGAGTTGCTGGCTGGTGATCTGCCAGTTCTGGGCGGCTTTGTCGGTGTCGAGCAGGACGTAGTCCCAAGCCATGGCTTGGGAAGCAGCGGACAGTGCGCTGAGGGCAACGAAGAGTTTGAGCGGGGTCATGGCAGCAGCCTTTCTTGGAGTTGTGCCAATTTTATAGACTTGAAGAAACGTTTCAGCAAGCATAAAAATCGAGACACTGGTGCTAAATGCCAAGGAAGACGACTAGAGAGGAATTGATCCGCAGATTTGGGACAAATCCTTGAATTGAGGTCGATCCCTTCGCGAGCAAGCCCGCTCCCACATTTGATCTCGGGTGTTCACACATACTGTGTTCACCGCAGATCTACTGTGGGAGCGGGCTTGCTCGCGAAGGGATTTCAGAGGCGACTCAACGAAACCGGTCAACCTCATGCCGCAAGTCCGCCGCGAGCTTCTCCAGCTCTTTGGCAGTCACAGCCAGGTTGGACACCACTTCGCGCTGCTCACTGTTCGCCAAAGCGATGCTTTGCAGATTGCTGCTGAGCAAGGTCGCGGTGCTGCTTTGTTCCTGGGTCGCGGTGGTGATGGCGGCGAATTGCTGACCAGCCGAACGGCTTTGTTCATCGATCCGTGCCAGCGCCGAGGCGACGTTGG
Organism: Pseudomonas sp. NPDC086112; assembly: GCF_044746425.1. NCBI lineage: Bacteria > Pseudomonadati > Pseudomonadota > Gammaproteobacteria > Pseudomonadales > Pseudomonadaceae > Pseudomonas > Pseudomonas sp. NPDC086112. The sequence continues at coordinate 26,000 of NZ_JBIVCD010000033.1, forward strand.
CGTTGCGCGACAGGCCTTCCTGCATCAGCACGTTGCCCTGCTCCATGGTGCTGATGGCATTGCCGGTTTCCTGCTGGATGCTTTGGATCATCCCGGAAATTTCGTCTGTGGCCTGGCGGGTACGTGAAGCCAGGTTGCGCACCTCATCGGCCACCACCGCAAATCCGCGGCCCTGCTCACCGGCGCGGGCGGCTTCAATGGCGGCGTTGAGCGCCAGCAGGTTGGTTTGCTCGGCGATCGCGGTAATCACCCCGACAATGCCGCCGATTTCCTGGGAGCGCTGCCCCAAGGTATTGATCACCGTCGCGGTGCTGTTCAGAGCACCGGCGATTTGCTCCAGGGATGAGGACGCTTCGTCCATCGACGTACGACCGATCTGGGTTTGCTGTGCGTTTTCCTGCGCCAGTCGCTGGGTGTTGCCCATGTTGTCGGCAATGTTCAACGAGGTGGCGCTGAATTCTTCTACGGCGCCGGCCATGCTGGTGATTTCGCCAGACTGCTGCTCCATCCCTTCATAGGCGCCACCGGACAAACCGGACAACGCCTGGGCGCGGCTGTTGACCTCGCCCGAGGCTTTACGGATGTGCTCGACCATGGTCGACAGAGCCTGGCTCATCTGGTTGAAGGCGCGGGCAAGTTGGCCGATTTCGTCATTGCTCGACACGTTCAGGCGAACACTCAAATCACCGGCACCCAAGGCTTCGGCCTGACGCACCAGATCACCCAGTGGCGCCAGTTTGCTGCGCAGCAACCAGACAGCCGAGCCGACTGCCAGCAACATCGCCAGCAGGCTGCCGATCGCCAATTGAATGCCGACGCTCCAGGTCACCGCGCGGATTTCGGTTTTCGGCATGCTCGCCACCACCGACCACGGCCCGCCTTCGAACGGCACGGCAACACTGTAAAAATCTTGCGACGTGTCGCTCCAGAAGTCGCCTTTGCCCGGTGTCTTGGCCAGACCGACAATGCTCGGAACCGCCTGATCCAGCGCCTGTACACCGGCAATCGGCACCAGCCATTTGCCTTGTTCATCCAGCAACGCCAGGGAGCCGGTCTGGCCGATGCGGAAGCGTTTGAGGTTGGCGAACTGCGCGTTCTGCGCGTCGGTGTAATCGAATCCTACGTACAGCACGGCAATGATCTTACCGCTGCTGTCGCGTACGGGGGTGTACTGCGACATGTAGAAGCGTTCGAAAAGCAACGCTCGCCCCACATAACTCTGCCCCGCCATCAAACGGGCGTAAGCCGGGTTCGCGTGGTCGAGCAGCGTGCCAATGGCACGGCTGCCGTCTTGTTTGGTGACATTCGTGCTGACCCGAATGAACTCCTCACCACTGCGCACGAATACGGTCGCGACGCCTGCGGTCATCTGCTTGAACTCGTCGACTTCCGCAAAGTTGTTGTTCAACACTTCCCTGCCCAAGTGCAGGCCCGGGGTCTGCACGCCCGCCACGGTCACCGGCTCATCCGGATGCACGCTCAAACCGGCGCTGAAGCGCTTCTCGAACAGGCCGGCCAGACGCTGGGTGCTTTCACGCAAAGTGCCGTGAAAGGTGCTCAACTGATCGGCAAGCAAGCGGGCCTCACTGGCCAGATGCTCTTCGCGGGTGGCGAGGTTCGCGGTGTCCAGCGAGCGCAGGGCGAACACGGTACTGCCACTGATGACAATCGCCAGAATCACGGCAAGCGCAAGACCCAGCTGTGAGGCAATCCGAGCACGAGGTTGAGACATGACAGCTCCTGACCCAGTGGCCGGATCATTCTGATCCCTTCGCACACTCGGCAAAATTTCTGATGGTGGGGAAAACATGGAACCTGCACGAAGGTCCTATCAGCAGATTTTCGGCGGCAAAGCTGAATACTTGAGTAATTAACGGGGATATGGCTCAAGGCCGCCATTGCGGCGGCTCCATCGATTCAGCCCAGACGTTCGACATCCGGTAATTCCATGGCCCGGACCTCGCCTTGCAGGAAATCGCTGAGGCGACGCAAACGTTCGCCGCCGGGGCGGGTTTTCGGCCAGACCAGGTAATAATTCTCACCACTGGCAACGGCCGTCGGCCACGGCAAACTCAGACGTCCCTGCGCAACATCCTCCGCCACCATCAGCAAATCGCCCATGGACACGCCGTAACCCCGGGCAGCGGCGATCATGCCCAGCTCCAGCGTGTCGAAGACCTGCCCGCCCTTGAGCGAGACTTGATCGGTCAGGCCCATACGCTCCAGCCAGTTGCGCCAGTCACGGCGGTCCGGCGTCGGGTGCAGCAACTCGGTACTGGCCAGGCGCGCAACGTCCCACGGTTGATCCTTCAGAAGATTCGGCGCGCCCACCGGAATCAGCTCTTCGGGGAACAGGAAAGTCGCCTCCCAGTCCGGAGGAAAATGCCCGTTGCTGAGGATGACGGCGCAGTCGAAGGGTTCATGGTTGAAGTCCACCGTATCGATGTCCATCCAGGCGCTGGTCAATTGCACCTCGTTCCCCGGTCGCAGGTGTCGAAAACGACTGAGCCGCGCCAACAGCCAGCGCATGGTCAGGGTCGATGGGGCTTTCATGCGCAAGATGTCGTCTTCGGCACGCAAGGTATTGCAGGCCCGCTCGAGGGCGGTGAAGCCTTCGCGAATGCCGGGCAGGATCAGCCGCGCCGATTCGGTCAGTTGCAGGTTGCGCCCGCTGCGATGAAACAGCCGACAGGCGAAATGCTCTTCGAGCGTACGAATGTGCCGACTGACCGCACTTTGCGTGATCGACAGTTCTTCGGCGGCGCGGGTAAACGAGCTATGCCGCGCCGCCGCTTCGAATGCTCGAAGGGCATACAAGGGGGGAAGACGACGAGACATCAAAAAAGCTCCTATAGCGCGATAGCACCAACTTATCAGAAACTCCCCAGCATGAGTTTTAATCATGCCACCCATCCTTTTTATCCCTTTGTGAAAACCCCGCAGAGCGCCGAGAATCGACGCTTCCTGTTCTCTCTGACAATCGAGCGTGATGATCATGCAGCATCCAGCGCGTAGTGAACTCTGGGCCATCCTGCGGCTGGCGGGGCCGTTGATTGCCTCGCAGTTGGCGCACATGTTGATGGTCCTCACCGACACGTTGATGATGGCGCGCCTGAGCCCCGAAGCACTGGCCGGCGGCGGTCTGGGCGCGGCGACGTATTCGTTCGTGTCGATTTTCTGCATCGGCGTGATCGCCGCCGTCGGCACCCTGGTCGCGATCCGTCAGGGCGCGGGTGACATCATCGGCGCAGCGCGGCTGACCCAGGCCGGGTTGTGGCTGGCCTGGTTAATGGCGCTGGTGGCGGGTTTGCTGCTGTGGAACCTCAAACCGGTGTTGCTGCTGTTCGGCCAGACCGAAACCAACGTTCAGGCTGCCGGCCAGTTTCTGTTGATCCTGCCGTTCGCCCTGCCCGGCTACCTGAGCTTCATGGCGCTGCGTGGTTTCACCAGCGCCATCGGCCGGGCGACACCGGTGATGGTCATCAGCCTCGCCGGCACCGTGGCCAACTTCCTGCTCAACTATGCGTTGATCACCGGCATGTTCGGCCTACCGAAAATGGGTCTGGTGGGCATCGGTCTGGTCACGGCGATCGTTGCCAACCTGATGGCGCTGGCGCTCGCGCTGCATATTCGTCGGCATCCGGCCTACGACGCGTATCCATTGCGCCAGGGTCTGTCGCGGCCCAACCGTCAGTACTTGAAGGAACTGTGGCGCCTGGGCCTGCCGATTGGCGGCACCTATGCGGTGGAAGTCGGTCTATTCGCCTTCGCCGCGCTGTGCATGGGCACCATGGGCAGTACGCAACTGGCGGCGCACCAGATCGCCCTGCAAATCGTCTCGGTGGCGTTCATGATTCCGGCGGGGCTTTCCTACGCGATCACCATGCGCATCGGCCAACATTACGGCGCCGGGCAATTGCTTGATGCGCGGCTGGCCGGACGGGTCGGGATCGCCTTTGGTGCGGCGGCAATGCTGGGTTTTGCGATGGTCTTCTGGCTGCTGCCGCATCAGTTGATCGGCTTGTTCCTGGACCACAACGACCCGGCGTTCCGCGAAGTCATCAACCTGGCCGTAAGCCTGTTGGCGGTGGCGGCATGGTTCGAGCTGTTTGACGGCACACAAACCATCGCCATGGGCTGCATTCGCGGACTCAAGGATGCCAAGACCACATTCCTGGTGGGTTTGGGTTGCTATTGGCTGATCGGCGCACCCGCCGCCTGGTGGATGGCCTGCCATTTGAATTGGGGGCCAACGGGGGTCTGGTGGGGTCTGGCGCTGGGGCTGGCGTGTGCGGCGGTGAGCCTGACGCTGGCGTTTGAGTGGAAGATGAAGCGGATGATTCGGCGTGAGCCGTCGTCAGGGGCGAGTTTCCAAATCGCCCAGCCAGATTGAGATCCCCTGTGGGAGCGGGCTTGCTCGCGAAAGCGGTGTGTCAGTCGACATCTACGTTGACTGATACACCGCTTTCGCGAGCAAGCCCGCTCCCACATTTGTCCGTGTTTAAACCACGACTTCCAGTGCAGGCTGCTGACTGCTGCCGAACGTCAGGTACTCAACCAGTTCCGCCAAAGGCAACGGCTTGCTGATCAGGTACCCCTGCACTTGATCGCAACCAAAGCCGCGCAACAAATCCAGTTGTTCCGGCGTTTCCACGCCTTCGGCGACCACTTCGAGGTTGAGGTTGTGTGCCAGATTGATCATCGCGTGCACCAGTTTGCGATTCTCTTCCCGCTCTTCCATGCCGCCGACAAAGCTCTTGTCGACCTTCAACAACGCAATCGGCAGGCTGTTGAGGTGCACGAACGAAGAGAACCCGGTGCCGAAATCATCCAGCGAGAAGCGCACGCCCAAACGCCCGAGGGCGTCCATGGTCTGCTTGACCAGATCGCTGCGACGCATCACCGCGGTTTCGGTCAGTTCGAATTCCAGCCATTGCGCCTCGACGCCTCGCTCGGCAATCAGCCGGCTCAGGGTCGACAGCAACTGGCTGTCCTGAAACTGCCGGAACGACAGGTTGATTGCCATGTGCAACGCCGGCAAACCTCGTTCGCGCAACGCCTGCATGTCCCGCAGGGCCCGGGAAATCACCCAGTAACCCAGCGGCACGATCAAGCCGCTTTGCTCGGCCAATGGCACGAATTCACTGGGGGGCAGCAAGCCGCGTTCGCCATGACGCCAGCGCACCAACGCTTCGAGGCCGACGATCTGGCCGTCCTCAAGGTTCAGACGAGGCTGGTAATGCAACTCCAGCTCATCGCGGCGCAAGGCCCGGCGCAGCTCGCTTTCGAGGTCGGCGATGCTGCGGGCATTGCGATTGATCCGTTCGTTGAAAATGTGAAAGGTGCAGCCCTGAGTGCTCTTGGCCTGCTGCATAGCAATGTGCGCGTGCCACATCAACGGGTCGGCGCCGGCCTGCGCTCGTGCGTGAGCAATGCCTAGGCTGGAACCGATCAACAGGCTTTCGCCGTCGATCCAATAGGGTTCGGACAGGGCTTCGGTAATGCGTTCGGCCATCCATTCGGCGCGCTGAGGGGCGCGGCGGGTGTCGATCAGCAGGGCAAATTCATCGCTACCCAGCCGCGCTAGTTGATCGCTGGCCTCCAGTTGGCTTTTCAGCCGCGAGACCACTTGCAGGATCAGCCGATCGCCAGCCTGATGGCCGAGCGCGTCGTTGGCGTGTCGAAAATTGTCGAGGTCGAGGTGGCCGAGGGCCAGGCCCCGACCATCGTTGTCGGCCAGGCGCGCCGCCAGCAAGGTCTGGAAACCCTGACGGTTGGCGATACCGGTCAACGGGTCCTGCTCGGCCAGGCGCTGCAAGGTGTTTTCCAGCACGCCGCGCTCACGCACATGACGCAGGCAGCGGCGCAGCATGCCGGGATCCAGCAGATTGCGCACCAGCCAGTCGCTCACACCGTCGGGCGGCGCCAGCGGCTCGTGTTCGAGCAGCAACACCGTCGGCAGGTTGCAACGGCCGGGTGCTGGCTGCAGAGCGGGAATCGTCAACAACACCGCGCTGCGGTTGTCATCGAACAGGCTACTGACCGACTCCCAGCTCGGCGCGCTGAGCAGCACAGCCGAACTCCCCATCGGAGCCAGACACTCGCGCAACAACGCTGCCCACGCTGGCTCTTCGGCCAGTAACAGCAAACGCAAGGGTTCGACAGGCGTAGACAAGCTAGCTCCCTAGACTCTGCAAAGATGTAGGCGGCGGGCATTATGCCGCGCAGATAACCAATGACCAAATGACATCGGTTATCAAACACGGCTTTTGCGTCTTGAATACGAACATTAGACGCAAATTCACTACGCATCCTGCGTGAAAGTATCAAAACCGGCAATTAGAGATCGCGTGTTACGTCACAAGTCGGAGAGAGCAGCACAATTCGCTGAGCCTGTTAAAATGCCGGCCCATTTCGCTAATGACTCCCTGATTTCGTATGTCCCGACTCAATCCCCGGCAGCAAGAAGCCGTGAGCTACGTCGGCGGCCCTCTTTTGGTGCTCGCCGGCGCAGGTTCCGGCAAGACCAGCGTGATCACCCGCAAAATTGCGCACCTGATCCAGAACTGTGGCATCCGCGCCCAATACATTGTCGCCATGACCTTCACCAACAAGGCCGCGCGCGAGATGAAAGAACGGGTCGGCACGCTGCTCAAGGGCGGCGAAGGCCGCGGCCTGACGGTCTGCACCTTCCACAACCTGGGCCTGAACATCATCCGCAAGGAACATGTGCGGCTGGGCTACAAACCGGGCTTCTCGATCTTCGACGAGACCGACGTCAAAGCCCTGATGACCGACATCATGCAGAAGGAATACTCGGGCGACGACGGCGTCGACGAGATCAAGAACATGATCGGCTCGTGGAAAAACGACCTGATCCTGCCGCCCGAAGCCCTGGAAAACGCACGCAATCCCAAGGAACAGACCGCCGCCATCGTCTACACCCACTACCAGCGCACGCTCAAGGCGTTCAACGCGGTGGACTTCGACGACCTGATCCTGCTGCCGGTAAAACTGTTCCAGGAACACGACGATATCCTGGAAAAATGGCAGAACAAGGTCCGCTACCTGCTGGTGGACGAATACCAGGACACTAACGCCAGCCAGTATTTGCTGGTGAAACTGCTGATCGGCAAACGCAACCAGTTCACCGTGGTGGGCGACGACGACCAGTCGATCTACGCCTGGCGCGGCGCCCGCCCGGAAAACCTGATGCTGCTCAAGGACGACTACCCGTCCCTGAAAGTGGTCATGCTCGAGCAAAACTATCGCTCCACCAGCCGCATCCTGCGCTGCGCCAACGTGCTGATCTCCAACAACCCCCACGAGTTCGAAAAGCAGCTGTGGAGTGAGATGGGCCACGGCGACGAAATCCGTGTGATCCGTTGCCGCAACGAAGACGCCGAAGCCGAGCGCGTGGCGGTGGAACTGCTGACCCTGCACCTGCGCACGGATCGGCCCTACAGCGATTTTGCGATCCTGTATCGCGGCAACTACCAGGCCAAGCTGATCGAGCTGAAGCTGCAGCACCACCAGATTCCGTATCGCCTGTCTGGCGGCAACAGCTTTTTCGGACGTCAGGAAGTGAAAGACCTGATGGCCTACTTCCGCCTGATCGTGAACCCGGACGACGACAACGCCTTCCTGCGGGTGATCAACGTCCCACGCCGGGAGATCGGTTCGACCACGCTGGAGAAGCTGGGCAACTACGCCACCGAGCGAAAAATCTCGATGTACGCTGCCACCGACGAAATCGGTTTGGGCGAGCATCTGGACACGCGCTTCACCGATCGCCTGTCACGCTTCAAGCGTTTCATGGACAAGGTCCGCGAGCAGTGCGCCGGCGAGGACCCGATCTCCGCCCTGCGCAGCATGGTCATGGACATCGACTACGAGAACTGGCTGCGCACCAACAGCTCCAGCGACAAGGCCGCCGATTACCGCATGGGTAACGTCTGGTTCCTGATCGAGGCGCTGAAGAACACCCTGGAGAAAGACGAAGAAGGCGAGATGACCGTCGAAGACGCCATCGGCAAACTCGTCCTGCGCGACATGCTGGAGCGTCAGCAGGAAGAGGAAGACGGCGCCGAAGGCGTGCAGATGATGACCTTGCACGCCTCCAAGGGCCTGGAATTTCCCTACGTGTTCATCATGGGCATGGAAGAGGAAATCCTCCCGCACCGCTCCAGCATCGAAGCCGACACCATCGAAGAAGAACGCCGCCTGGCCTACGTCGGGATTACCCGGGCGCGTCAGACATTGGCATTCACCTTCGCTGCCAAGCGTAAGCAATACGGCGAGATCATCGACTGCGCGCCCAGCCGCTTCCTCGATGAACTGCCGCCGGACGACCTGGCCTGGGAAGGCAACGACGACACTCCCGTTGAAGTCAAAGCCGTCCGCGGTAATACCGCATTGGCGGATATACGCGCGATGTTAAAGCGCTAGAATTGGCTACTTTTTAACCGAACACTTTTTACACGCCAGGCGCACATGGCGTCAGTAGAGGAAAGCTTCATGGAAGCACTGCACAAGAAAATTCGCGAAGAAGGCATCGTGCTTTCCGACCAGGTCCTGAAAGTCGACGCCTTTCTGAACCACCAGATCGACCCGGCCCTGATGAAGCTGATCGGCGACGAATTCGCCTCGCTGTTCAAGGATTCGGGCATCACCAAGATCGTCACTATCGAAGCCTCGGGCATTGCCCCGGCAATCATGACCGGCCTGAACCTTGGCGTACCGGTGATTTTCGCCCGCAAGCATCAGTCCCTGACCCTGACTGAAAACCTGCTGTCGGCGACCGTTTACTCGTTTACCAAGCAGACTGAAAGCACCGTGGCGATCTCCCCGCGCCACCTGACCAGCAGCGACCGTGTGCTGATCATCGACGACTTCCTGGCCAACGGTAAGGCCTCGCAAGCGCTGATCTCGATCATCAAACAGGCCGGCGCGACCGTGGCCGGTTTGGGTATCGTGATCGAGAAGTCGTTCCAGGGTGGTCGTGCGGAACTGGATGCCCAGGGTTATCGCGTTGAATCGTTGGCGCGGGTGCAGTCGCTGAAGGATGGCGTTGTAACCTTCATCGAATAAACCGCCACACCACATCTGCTGCCTGCTCGCTCCCACATTAAACCGCGTCCGCTTGGACAACTCGGTCAATTGTGGGAGAGAGCTCGCTCCGGGTGACGTTCCGGGATGACAATAACGCGACGATTCAGTGATTACTCGAACACCTCGGTTTCAAGCCTTTGGCAGGTCCATTCTGTAACCCGCCCCAGGCGCTCCTTCATGCATTGCTGCCTGAATGTCCGCATACAAGGCGTTCGCCTCAGCGGTAGTGATTGATCGCGAACAATCGCGCAGCACCACGCGTAAAAGCACATTTTCCTGGCCTGGCAGCAGCCCGAGCCGTTCAATTGCCTGCGCGGGTAAATCCGAGAACGCCCACCGCCCCTGAACTTGCATCTCCTCGATCCAGTCAGAGCAGTCGCCGGCTGCCTGCAACATTCTTTCGGTCAACACTTCCTCGCTCAGCCCCGGCGTTACCGCCAACGAAATGTCACGAGCAATAGACGGCAAACGAGATACTGCGGTCCATGGATTCAGATCATACATCTGCGCCTGCACTCGCACATTCTGATCGCGTAGCAAGCGAATATCTGGAATACCTTTTCGCAACATCGTCAGGCGATCCAGCCCCATCCCGAGCGCCAACCCTCCATGATGCAGCGGGTCAATGTTCAAGCGTTCCAACAAAGACCTCGCAATACGACCACACTCAAGTACCTCAACCGGAACCCCATCATTCAAGACATTTACTTCGATTCCGCCCTCTGTGTAGTGATGCGGACTATTGCTATGGACCCAACGTTTGTCAGGAACGGCGGACTTAAGTATATCGCCGACCAAACGCAACAGATGCTCGTGCGTTGCCAGTTCCGGATCTCCCAGCACCCAAATATCCATTTGATGCGGTTCCGCGCAATGCCAACGATCCCGACTATCACGACGGAAAGTAATACCTGGCGCTGCCAGCAATATCGTCTGTCCCGGCTGGCGCACCTGAGCCGCTCGCTGAAGCGCTACCGGGATCTGGCTGGTGGTTTGTGTTCGCAACAGCGAGTGCTCATCGACCCAACGGGTGTGTTCACTCCCCAGCGTAACCTCTGCCGGGTCATAACCGAGCAAACCGTAATTTTCCTCAGCAGACACAATCCTCGGCCCGGTTTGTAGTTGCGCTTGAGGCCAACCTTTTTCAGAGAGTCCTTTGAGGATTTCATTTAGCAGCAACCGAACGGCGTGATCGGGATCTTTTGTTTCGGTTAGATCATCCAATAATAGAGCCTGATGGACAGACGTATCTGTCAGATATTTCTTTGATGCGCGCACTATATAACCCTCGACCTACAATTGAATATCGAGCCAGAAAAACAAGCCCATAAATAAACCTAACGACACAAGATCATCTACCACAACCCAAAAATGGCAAATACCAAAATTTCAGAACAAGACTACAGATACACCCCACACAAATAACCAAATTAAATCTTCGAGCCCCGCGCCAGATAAATTGATTCTAAAAAACGCCCAACAAATCATTTAACACATCAAAAAATTCTGTATTAATTATTCCACTCCCAAGCAGTTCGGGGGGCAAAAACCAAAAAATGAAAAAGGATGATCAGATGAAAAATGAAAAAGTCGTCAAAGAAAAGCTTAACCGGATCACTTCTGGCCCGGATAATTTTGGGTGGGCACCGTTGGCTTGGGCTCACACCGAAGAATAAATAATACCAATGCGCGGCGAGTATTCTTGCCGCGCATTGAAAAAAGGAGGGTTTTATGTCACCACCGAATATGATATCGACACTCTTCGGCCATGAGAAATTATCCATCATTGCAGATTCAGAGGACTTCCTCAGAGAATGTGCGCTATTAGGGTTCAATACGGCCAATATTTCTAAACTAAAGAAATTGCCAAAAAACAGTATTGTTTTTTCTTTTAGCAATGACGCTGCAAAAATGACGTTTGAACTAGCAAAAAACACAGAAAGCAAGAAAAGCATTTTCTGCGCAACTCAAGTGTTCGAACCCAGCGTAACTGCTGCACTCTATAGCCTCAAACTTTTGCTGAGCTGCAATTTTGAACATGCCTTATGCACACAACGATCCGTATTAAACATGCTCAACTCAAATGAGTTATTTCTCCTGTCTGGTAATGGTGCCGATGCGCAAGTCTCAGTTTTTCCGCACGCCCAACCTTACGCGCTACTTGCCGAAGACGTTTCTCACGACTTTGTTCAGTCTGTAGCAGAATTTTTTGAAGTTCATTACGCACACATGAACCCACAAGAGCCCTGTCCGTTTTCTTTTAGCGGCACATTAAAAATCGCTGGAATATTGACAGTACTTAGAAAACCTAACCCGCTATTACCAGAGGGCTTGAAAACTTCCCTAAAATGGCTGAGTGACCGAATTGCGAAAGAAGGTGGATTATTATCAATTAAAGACAACACCATCACTTCACTAAAAATAAACAACGAGGAAAGTATAAAACTTCTGGATCTTGCGGCTGGCTTTCGTGGACTCAAGCTGACGGAGTTCGCCATTGGGGTAAACGATGCCATCGCACTAAAAATTGATTATAAAATAAACTCACAAATGAATGAAGGTATCAGCGGGGTTCACCTAGCTATTGGTGATGGGTCTTCCGGTTATCACATAGACTTCCTTAGTCCATCCGTGAACGTAAATCCAATACACTAGTCACCTGAGAAAATTAAAAATCTTCTGTCGCAACAACGCCTGCGCATGCGGCCCTATGGGGGAGTCGCTGAACACATCGCTATCACGAGCAAGGCCGCTCCCAAATTGGATGTTCGTCGGACACAGAATTTATATGCTCTGGAGATCCGAGTGGGAGCGAGCCTGCTCGCGATGAACGAATACACGTTTTTCCAGTGGCTACTTGTGCGCCTCAACCTTAAACATTATTCGTTTTACCGCCAGCTCCGCCAACATGATGATCTGTTGAATTGCCATGGTGTATGCCGGTGTACACTTTTAAACACTCACTTCGAGCTGGTTCCTATCGCGGGCAAGCCCGCAGTAGCCTTCAGGCCGGTCAGCAACAACCGCTGAAACAAATCCTCCTTCAGCCCTTCCGGTTTCGTCAGCTGCATCCTTTCCAGATGCACGGGAAATTCCGAAGCCGCTGGCGCATCCAGCGCAGCCTTGCCCAATTCCAGAATCTCGGTGAGCTTGAACTTGCTCTTCAACCAGTTCAGCGCCCGCAATAGATCCCGTTCCTCAGCGGTGAAATCACAGCCCAGCGGATATTCTGGAAACAGATTCGAATGCCGCGCCTGAATGGCTTGCAACCGCTGTGGGCTGTTGTCGGCGAAACGCGGATCGAGTCGAAAATGCTTCGGCAGTTTGCCAACGTTCTGCGCCTGCTCGATCAGCCCCGGCTGGAAGCGTGAGTCGCTGATGTTCAGCAATGCTTCGATCACCGCCGCGTCGGTCTTGCCCCGCAAATCGGCGACGCCGTACTCGGTGACGACGATGTCCCGCAGATGCCGTGGGATCGTGCAGTGGCCGTATTTCCAGATGATATTCGAACTGACCTCACCACCCGACTCGCGCCAACTGCGCAGCAGCAGGATCGAACGCGCGCCTTCCAGCGCATGGCCCTGGACGACGAAGTTGTATTGCCCGCCGACGCCGCTCAGCACCCGCCCGTCTTCGAGTTGATCGGCCACGCCGGCGCCGAGCAAGGTCATGGTGAAGACAGTGTTGATGAAGCGCGCATCAAGGCGCTGCAAGCGTTTGAGTTCCTCCTGACCGTAGAGCTCGTTGATGTAGCTGATGCGGGTCATGTTGAATTCGAGCCGCTTAGCCTGCGGCAACTCGCGCAAGCGCTCGTAGAAACTGCGCGGCCCGAGGAAAAATCCGCCATGCACCGAGATGCCGTCAGTCTGCGCGGCCTCGTCCAGCGTCCCGGCATTCGCCTGCTGCTGGGTCGCCACGTCCGGGTAGACTTTGCGCCGCACGATCCCGGCATCCGCCAACACCAGCAAGCCGTTGACGAACATTTCGCTGCAACCGTAAAGGCCCTTGGCGAACGGTTCGATACCCCCTTCGCGCTCAATCAACTGCGCCCATTGGCTGAGATTCAGATCCGCCAGCAACGCCTTGTAACCGTCACTGTCAGCCTGCCGCGCCAGCAACGCTGCCGTCAGGGCATCACCCATGGCGCCGATGCCGATCTGCAAGGTGCCGCCGTCGCGCACCAGCGTGCTGGCGTGCAGACCGATGAAATGATCCTGAAAACCCACCGGCATGTTCGGCGTGGAAAACAGCGTGGTGTTGTCCTTCGCGTCGATCAGCAGGTCGAAGGTGTCGATGCCGATTTCCGCATCGCCGGGCATGTACGGCAAATCGTTGTGTACCTGCCCCACCATCAGGATCGTTTCCCCCGCCGCCCGGCGCTTGGCAATCATCGGCAACAGGTCGAGGGTGATGTCCGGGTTGCAGCTCAGGCTCAGGCGATCGGGATGCTCGCTGTGGCTGGCGACCAGTTGCGCGATCAGGTTCAAGCCGGCGGCATTGATGTCCCGGGCGGCGTGGCTGTAATTGCTGCTGACGTAATCCTGCTGGGCCGATGCGCTGTTCAGCAGGCTGCCTGGCTGCAGGAAGAATTGATGGACGTGAATGTTGGCCGGCAGGCTGTCGCGACGCAGGTCGGCGAGGAAATCCAGCTCCGGGTAGTCGCCGAACACCCGCTCGATGAAGGGTTCGAGGAAGCGCTTTTGCAAGCCATCGCCCAATGGCGGGCGTCCGAGGCACAGGGCGGTGTAAATCGTCAGTTGCCGCTCGGGCAGTTGCGCGATCCGTTGATACAGCGCGTTGACGAAGTGATTGGGCTTGCCCAGCCCCAGCGGCAATCCCATGTGGATATGCGCCGGCAACCGCGCCAGGACGTCATCGACCGCCTGTTCGATAGAACACAACTGCACCATCTGATCCTCCCGCCGTTCCATGAATTGGGGTTGGACCGAGCTTGCCGGGTCTTTGCTGCAAAGCATAGCCTCAGGGGAAAATCGCACGCACAAAAAAGCCGCTGGAAAGCGGCTTTTTCGTTGAAGACCGGCTTATTTCAAACCGGACATCTTCTGGATGGCGCCCTTGAGATCGCCATCAGAGCAATCGGCGCAGGTGCCTTTTGGCGGCATTGCGTTGAGGCCGGAGATTGCTTTCGCCAGCAAGCCGTCGAGGCCGCCTTCTTTCTTGGCGCGCTCGCCCCAGGCGGCGGCATCGCCGATTTTCGGCGCGCCCAACAGGCCGGTGCCGTGGCATGCGTTGCAATGTTTTGCAATCACTGAGTCAGGGGTTTTGGCATCACCACCACCCGCAGAAGCAGCGACTTCCATCCCCTTGCACTCTTTGCCCTGCACACAAACCTGGCCAACGGGCTCAAGACGTTTAGCAATATCGTCGTTGGTCGCAGCTTGTGCGCTGACTGCCCAAAGGGCCAATACGGTTGCTGGTGCGGCCAGCATTTTCATAATTAGGTTCACGCGTACACCCTCAATGGTGGCTAGTCACGCCCACGGCCACGGTTCGCAGGCGGGCGCAAGTATAGCGGTAAGCCCGTCACACTGAAACAACCCCAAAGTCGAAGGGGTCTTATCGTGGGAAGGAAATACAGCAGGGGCGTCTCCACAATCCGGGCAGGACGCCTCTTCTCTTAGAAATTCGCCGGGGTAGCTGCGCTGATTAGTCGCGCCGGAGCATCGAACGGATTACGGAAACGGTGTGGCTTGGTACTTTCAAAGTAGTAGCTGTCGCCGGCTTCGAGCACAAATGTTTCGAGCCCGACCACCAGTTCCAGCCGACCTTCCACCAGAATCCCGGTTTCCTCGCCCTCATGGGTGAGCATCTCCTCACCGGTGTCGGCGCCTGGCGGGTAGATTTCATTGAGGAACGCGATAGCCCGGCTCGGATGAGCCCGGCCGACCAGTTTCATGGTCACTGCACCATCGGAAATATCGATCAGCTCGTGGGCCTTGTAGACGATCTGAGTCGGGATTTCCTGCAGGATTTCTTCGGAAAAGAATTCGACCATGGACATGGGAATCCCGCCCAGTACCTTCCTCAGCGAACTGATCGAGGGGCTGACGCTGTTCTTCTCGATCATCGAAATGGTGCTGTTGGTAACACCCGCGCGTTTGGCGAGCTCACGCTGGGAAAGACCTTTGAGCTTACGGATCGATTGCAGTCGTTCACCGACGTCCAATGCTGGAGCCTCCAAGGGTTCAGGTTGTAGAAATATTGAGCGTTATCATGGCGACAGCGTTCAGTATTTACAACACTTGGGCCTGAATCCTGTTTGGCGAAGCGACTTTCGGTCGGGAACGTTTTTCGTCAGGCCCCGGAATAGAGCAGCGGCACTCGACGCAGGTTGCAGAAGATCTGGTAAGGAATCGTGCCCGCGGCCGTCGCGACGTCACTGGCGAGGATATTTTTGCCCCACAACTCGACGGGCGAGCCGAGGCCGGCTTGCGGCACGTCGGTCAGGTCGACGCAGAGCATGTCCATCGACACGCGGCCAATCAACTGGCTGCGCTGCCCGGCGACCATCACCGGCGTACCGGTCGGAGCCTGACGTGGATAGCCGTCGGCATAACCCATCGCCACCACGCCCACGCGCATCGGCTTGGGTGTGATGAATTTCGCGCCGTAACCAATCGGCTCGCCGGCCGGCAGTTCACGCACGCAAATCACTTTCGATTCCAGGGTCATCACCGGTTGCAGGCGGGACGCCACGGCATTGGCCTCTTCGAACGGCGTCGCGCCGTAAAGCATGATGCCCGGGCGCACCCAATCGCTGGGAATCTGCGGCCAACCGAGCACCGCCGGCGAATTACGCAGGCTGATTTCAGCCGACAACCCCTGACGCGCCGCCTCGAACACCGCAACCTGCTCGGCGCTAGCCTGGCAGTGCAGCTCATCGGCGCGAGCGAAGTGACTCATCAGCACGATCTTCGCCACTTTGCCGCTGGCCAGCAGCCGTTGATAGGCCGCCTGGTAATCCGCCGGGTGCAAGCCAACCCGATGCATGCCCGAGTCGAGCTTGAGCCATACCGTGATCGGTTTGCTCAGCGCGGCTTTTTCGATGGCCTCGAGCTGCCACAGTGAATGCACCACGCACCAGAAGTCATGCTCGACGATCAGCGACAGCTCATCGGCTTCGAAAAAACCTTCCAGCAGCAAAACTGGCGCACGAATGCCGGCGACGCGCAGTTCCAGCGCTTCTTCGATGCAGGCCACGGCAAACCCGTCCGCCTCGGCTTCCAGCGCCTGGGCGCAGCGCACTGCGCCATGGCCGTAGGCATCGGCCTTGATCACCGCAAGGGCCTTGGCCCCGGTGACTTCACGGGCGATCCGATAGTTGTGGCGCAGGGCTTGAAGGTCGATCAGGGCACGGGCTGGACGCATGGCGGCAGACTTCTAGTCGGTCATTGAAAAAAAACCGGCGCTGGCTGACAGCGTGAACCGCCAACAGCGCCGGGAGAGGGATCTTTCTGGCTGAGCGTTATGGCAGCGCGGCGACAACCGACAGCTCAACCAGGATTTGCGGTTCGCACAGCTTCGATTCAACAGTAGCGCGGGCCGGGGCGACGCCTTTTGGCAGCCACTGGTCCCACACCGAATTCATGCCTGCGAAGTGCGCGTCGATGTCTTTAAGGTAAATCGTTACCGACAGCAGGCGGTTCTTGTCGGTCCCGGCCAGATCCAGCAAACGCTCGATGTTGGCGAGGGTTTCACGGGTCTGCTGTTCAATCCCGGCGCTCATGTCATCGCCGACCTGCCCTGCCAGATACACCGTACTGTTGTGGACAACGATCTGGCTCATGCGCTCATTGGTGAGCTGGCGCTGGATTGACATGTTTTGCGGACTCCTTGAGTTTGTTGCCATAACGGGAAATATCGAGGCCTTCGGCGCTGATCTGAGGTGTTCTCTTCGCCATCAGGTCAGCCAGCAAACGACCGGAACCACAGGCCATGGTCCAGCCGAGCGTGCCGTGGCCCGTATTCAAGAACAGATTTTTGAACGGCGTGGCGCCGACAATCGGGGTGCCGTCCGGAGTGGTCGGACGCAGGCCGGTCCAGAAGCTCGCCTGGGGCAGATCGCCGCCTTGAGGATAAAGGTCGTTGACGATCATCTCCAGGGTTTCGCGTCGACGCGGGTTCAACGACAGGTCAAAACCGGCAATTTCCGCCATGCCGCCGACGCGAATGCGGTTGTCGAAACGGGTGATCGCGACCTTGTAGGTCTCGTCGAGAATGGTCGACGTCGGGGCCATTGCCGGGTTGATGATCGGCACGGTCAGCGAGTAACCCTTGAGCGGATACACCGGCGCCCGGATGCCCAGCGGCTTGAGCAATTGCGGCGAGTAGCTGCCCAGCGCCAGCACGTAGCGGTCGGCGGTTTCCAGCTTGCCGTCGATCCATACGCCGTTGATGCGATCACCGGCGAAGTCGAGGCGCTGAATATCCTGGCCGAAACGGAATTCCACACCCAGTTTCGTGGCCATTTCGGCCAGGCGGGTGGTGAAGATCTGGCAGTCGCCGGTCTGGTCATTCGGCAGGCGCAACGCACCGGCGAGGATGTCGGTGACGCTGGCCAGGGCCGGTTCGACCCGGGCAATGCCGGCGCGGTCGAGCAGTTCGAACGGTACGCCGGACTCTTTCAGCACGGCGATGTCTTTGGCGGCGCCATCAAGCTGCGCCTGGGTGCGGAACAGCTGGGTAGTTCCCAGGCTGCGGCCTTCGTAGGCAATGCCGGTTTCGGCGCGCAATTCGTCGAGGCAGTCGCGGCTGTACTCGGACAGGCGCACCATGCGCTCCTTGTTCACCGCATAACGGCTGGCGGTGCAGTTGCGCAGCATCTGCGCCATCCACAGGTATTGATCGATGTCGGCGGTGGCCTTGATCGCCAATGGCGCGTGACGCTGCAACAGCCACTTGATGGCTTTGAGCGGCACGCCCGGCGCGGCCCACGGCGAGGCATAACCCGGCGAAACCTGCCCGGCGTTGGCGAAACTGGTTTCCATGGCCGGCGCTGGTTGGCGGTCGACAACCGTCACTTCAAAGCCAGCCCGTGCCAGATAATAGGCACTGGCGGTACCGATGACGCCGCTACCCAAGACCAGAACGCGCATTTTCATATCCCTCATCGCGGCTTACCGCTGACGTTTATTGTGCAGACCGAAGATGTGGGCAGTTTAAAAAAGTTTAGCCAGTGCTTTTCACTATATAAGTGCCTATATTTGGCGACAATTCTCGGCAAAAACCCTTTTCACGGAGGCGCATCCCCTATGCGAACCAACACTCAGACCAAACGTGAGCTGGACAAGATCGACCGCAACATCCTGCGGATCCTGCAAGCGGACGGGCGCATTTCCTTCACCGAGCTCGGGGAAAAGGTCGGCCTCTCCACCACGCCCTGTACCGAGCGGGTACGGCGACTGGAGCGCGAAGGGATCATTATGGGCTACAACGCCCGCCTGAATCCGCAGCACCTGAAGGGTAGCCTGCTGGTGTTCGTCGAGATCAGCCTCGACTACAAATCCGGCGATACTTTCGAAGAGTTCCGACGCGCGGTGCTGAAACTGCCCCACGTACTGGAATGCCATTTGGTGTCAGGGGATTTCGATTACCTGGTGAAAGCACGGATTTCCGAGATGGCCTCGTACCGCAAACTGCTGGGCGACATCCTGCTCAAGCTGCCGCATGTGCGCGAATCCAAGAGCTATATCGTGATGGAAGAAGTGAAAGAGAGCTTGAACCTGCCGATTCCGGATTGAGAGGTTGTCTCGGAGAAATGGGTGTCTGGGCGGGCGCTTTCGCGAGCAAGCCCGCTCCCACATTAGATCTTCAGTGGGGCACAGATTTGTATACGGCAGGGATAAAATGTGGGAGCGGGCTTGCTCGCGAAGGCCGCGACTCGGTCTACCTGAAGCTTCGCAACAACTAAACCAAAACCTGCCGCGTCGAAGCCATGTACTCATGAATCTGCTTCTCGACCCGCGGATGGATCAGCTCCACCGGCCGTCTCCCGTTAGGGCATGGCAACGTTTTGGTGGTACCGAACAGCCGACAGATCAGCGGTCGTTCGTCATACACCGTGCAGCCATTGGGGCCCAGATGAACGCAATTGAGTTCATCCATCGCCGCATCCTGCTCTGCCCGGGTCTTGCGCGGCAGGCGGGACATTTCTTCGGGCGAGGTGGTCACCGGCCCACAGCAATCATGGCAGCCGGGCACGCACTCGAAAGAGGGAATCTGTTGGCGCAGCGTGCGAATTTTCTGACTGTTGCAACTCATCGAAGCGGTGACCGAATACAAAATAGACCGGGATTCTGACGCAAAAAACCCGATCCAGACAGCGCCAACCGACCGGTGTTGCCCGTGTCCGAAGCGGCGGCTTATGCTCCGTCAACTTTTTCAAACACATGCACCCAGGATGACCACATGAACGCCCCCGTTCAGCAACCTGCCTCGAGCCATCAACACGCGGCCTCTTATTACGCCGCCAGCAGCCTGCCGCAGCCCGATCTTGCGGTACTCACAGGTGAGCTGGTGGCGGACGTGTGCGTGGTGGGCGGCGGGTTCTCCGGGCTGAACACCGCCCTCGAACTGGCCGAACGCGGCTTCAGCGTGGTGCTGCTGGAAGCGCACAAGATCGGTTGGGGCGCCAGCGGACGCAATGGCGGGCAGTTGATTCGCGGTGTCGGCCATGGTCTCGACCAGTTCGCCAGCGTGATCGGTGCAGACGGTGTGCGTCAGATGAAACTGATGGGCCTGGAAGCGGTGGAAATCGTCCGACAGCGGATCGATCGCTTTCAGATCCCTTGCGACCTGACTTGGGGCTACTGCGACCTCGCCAACAAGGCTCACGAACTGGAAGGCTTCGCCGAAGACGCCATCGAGCTGCACAGCCTCGGTTACCGTTACGAAACCCGTCTGCTGCAAGCCCACGAAATGCACAGCGTGGTGGGTTCCGATCGCTACGTCGGCGGTTTGATCGACATGGGCTCCGGGCATCTGCACCCCTTGAACCTGGCACTCGGTGAAGCGGCAGCCGCCGGGCAATTGGGCGTGAAGCTGTTCGAACGATCGGCGGTGACCCGCATCGATTACGGCCCCGAGGTCAAAGTCCACACCGCCCAGGGCACAGTTCGCGCGAAGACGCTGGTACTGGGTTGCAACGCCTACCTCAACGATCTCAACCCGCAACTCGGCGGCAAGGTGCTGCCCGCGGGCAGTTACATCATCGCCACCGAGCCCTTGAGTGCGGAACAGGCTCACGCCTTGCTACCGCAAAACATGGCGGTCTGCGATCAACGGGTGGCGCTGGATTATTACCGACTCTCGGCGGATCGACGTTTGCTGTTCGGCGGCGCCTGTCATTATTCAGGGCGCGACCCGAAAGACATCACCGCGTACATGCGACCGAAGATGCTGGCGGTGTTCCCGCAACTGGTCGGGGTGAAAATCGACTATCAATGGGGCGGGATGATCGGTATCGGCGCCAATCGCATGCCGCAGATCGGTCGGCTCAAGGAGCAGCCGAATGTGTATTACGCCCAGGCTTATTCCGGTCATGGGCTGAACGCCACACATCTGGCGGGCAAGTTGTTGGCTGAGGCTATCAGTGGTCAGCAGAGTGGTGGTTTCGATCTGTTTGCCAAGGTGCCCCATATCACCTTCCCGGGTGGCAAGCATTTGCGTTCTCCGCTGTTGGCGTTGGGGATGTTGTGGCATCGTTTCAAAGAGTTGGTCTGAAAGATTTTCGGCGTCTGTATCGACGCCTTCGCGGGCAAGCCTCGCTCCTACAGGGATGTTGTCGAGCGGCGATCCCGTAATCGACGCGAATCCGTGTAGGAGCGAGGCTTGCCCGCGAATGGATCTATAGACCGCCGCAATATTCAGATCCGCCAAAAAGGCTTAAGCCCCTCCTCCCGCGCCTGCTCACGACTCAACCCGACATCGTTGAGCTGCTCCGGTGTCAACGTCAGCAACGCCTTGCGCGTGTGCAGACGATGCCAGAACAGACCCCAGCGACCCAGGCCGGACGGCGCGTTGCGCATCACCGCCTCGCGTGCGCCGTTTTTTTGCCCTGCCGCCAGTTCCTGACTGTGTAACGTCAGCCGCACATCGCTCAAGCCGTTCATTTTCATTGCTCCTGTTTACTTGGGTAGCCAGAGCTTTCATGATGCGCGGACGGCGAAAAGCATTACAGATTCAACGATGGTGTATTAACTCCATACAGATTTTCTGTTTCTGCCTCTGAATCACATATTTTTGCCTCATCTGTACTGGTTAACCGAATCACTCACACCGAGACTGCGCCATGACCCTCTACGTCAATCTCGCCGAGTTGCTCGGCACGCGTATCGAACAAGGCTTCTATCGCCCCGGCGACCGGTTGCCCTCGGTACGAGCGCTGAGTGTCGAACACGGGGTCAGCCTGAGCACGGTGCAGCAGGCCTATCGAGTGCTGGAAGACGTGGGTCTGGCGATGCCCAAACCCAAGTCCGGTTACTTCGTACCGGTGAGTCGCGAACTGCCGGAGCTGCCAGCGGTTGGCCGGCCGGCCCAACGGCCGGTGGATATTTCGCAATGGGATCAAGTGCTGGAACTGATCCGCGCCGTACCGCGCAAGGACGTCGTGCAGCTGGGTCGCGGCATGCCGGACATCACCACGCCGACCATGAAACCGCTGCTGCGCAACCTGGCGCGAATCAGCCGTCGGCAGGACATGCCCGGCCTGTATTACGACAACATCTATGGCACCCTTGAATTGCGCGAGCAGATCGCTCGCCTGATGCTCGACTCCGGTTGCCAGTTGGGCGCCAACGATCTGGTGATCACTACCGGTTGCCACGAAGCACTGTCCACCAGCATCCGCGCCATCTGCGAGCCGGGTGACATCGTGGCGGTGGATTCGCCGAGCTTTCACGGCGCCATGCAGACGCTTAAGGGCCTGGGCATGAAAGCCCTGGAAATCCCCACCGACCCGCTCACCGGCATCAGCCTCGATGCGTTGGAACTGGCGTTGGAGCAATGGCCGATCAAAGCCATACAGTTGACCCCCAACTGCAACAACCCATTGGGCTACATCATGCCGGAGGCGCGCAAACGTGCGCTGTTGACGCTCGCACAGCGTTTCGACGTGGCGATTATCGAAGACGATGTGTATGGCGAACTGGCCTACACCTACCCGCGCCCGCGCACAATCAAATCCTTCGACGAAGATGGCCGCGTCCTGCTCTGCAGTTCTTTTTCCAAGACCCTGGCACCAGGCCTGCGCATTGGTTGGGTCGCACCGGGCCGTTATCTGGAACGGGTGCTGCACATGAAGTACATCAGCACCGGCTCCACCGCGCCACAACCGCAAATTGCGATTGCCGAATTCCTCAAGGCCGGGCACTTCGAACCGCATTTGCGGAAGATGCGCACGCAATACCAGCGCAATCGCGACGCGATGATCGACTGGGTGACCCGCTACTTCCCCGCCGGTACCCGGGCCAGCCGTCCGCAAGGCAGCTTCATGCTGTGGGTCGAACTGCCGGAGGGCTTCGATACCCTGAAACTCAATCGGGCGCTGCATGATCAAGGCGTACAGATTGCAGTTGGCAGTATCTTTTCCGCCTCGGGCAAATACCGTAATTGCCTGCGGATGAACTACGCTGCCAAACCAACCCCGCAGATCGAAGAAGCGGTGCGCAAGGTCGGTGCGACAGCTATCAAATTGCTGGCTGAAGGCTGAACGATCAGTCCAGCTGAAATCGCCCCCATGCCTGGAACGGGGTTATGTCGCGAACGCGTGTCGCTTGTGGGGGGACGAGGGTTTCGATATCCAGTTCCAGGCGCCAATGCTGGCCAGCCAGAGGCTGACCGTCGAGCCTGGGTCGGATGCGATCGCCTGGCCGCAGCAGCGCTACGTTGTGCGCGCCATCGGATTCTCTTAGCCAGTTGACTGCCTGGCCATCGAGTCGTGCAGCAACCAGACGCAGCTGCATAATGCCCGGCCCGAACCGATAGTGCTGCGCGTCGACAGCCGGCGCCTCGAACCGCAGCGTCATCGGTTGCGGCTCGCTGCATTGCACGTTCAGATATATCCGCCGAATGCCGAAACTCAGAGCCGACCCCGTATTCGACGCCTGTAAGCCATCACGGGTATGCGAACCATAATCCAGCACCATGGGATTGAGCTGCATCGTGCAATCCGCCTGCGCATAACTCGGTAGCGCGACCGGCCACAATGCCAGCAACCACAGCCTGACAAAATCTTTCATGAACGTCCTCTGGATCAACTATCACCCGCCCGACAAGTCACTTCGGCAGCCTGGTAAGGCGCGGTGGTTTCCGGGAGTTGGCGGGTGTCGAACTCAAGCAGGCAGCGACGATCGTCGGGCAACGTCAATTGCAGCCCAAGCCACTCGGGAGCATCGGCGATGTACACCAGACCGGTCTCAACCACACTGGTCAGGTACACACCCTCGCTGTCGTACACCGCCCCTCCTTTGGGGACCCACTGCCCGGCATCGGTCCGCACATGCAGCATCAGCCGGCGGGCGCTGCTCAGCTTGAAGTCGAGTCGAGGTACCGCGCCGCGTCCGGTTTCGATTTCCTGAAAACCATTGAGCACTTCGACATTACGCGGCAGGCTGACGGTGTCTATTTCCAGACGACTGCTCTGGTACGCCGGCAGGCTGGCCGCTACCGCCCTGCCAGTGCCATCGGTCCAGACCGGTCCCTGAGGCGTGCTGATTTTTATCCCGGCATCGGAGCCAATCTTCAGCAGACCAAAAGTATCGCGCAGCGCATAAGGTGATGGCGTGAGTCCACTTTCGTGAACAGCCACACCGCCGCGCAACGCGAAATCATAACTGCGGGTGCCGACACTGCTGCGCGAATAGCCGAGGTCGACACTGGTGTAACGAGGCAGCAGACTGATGCGCCCGTCGAGATTTGTCTGGCCGGTATCGGCCCGCTCGGCATTGATGCTGTAGCTCGAGGTCTCGCTGACTTGCTCGTTGTAACGTGCGCCGGTGCGCATCCCCTGCTGGCGATCCTGACGACCGTATACCCTCAGACTACGGTTTCGCCCGAGGGGAAAGCCAAGGGTGGCGTAAACGCCCGTACCGCGATCATCGTCACCACTTTCGCGTTGCACATTCAGCGACAGATTGGCAGCACCGAATTCCCGAGACCATGAAGCACTGATCCGCGATCGATCCGGGCTACCGGCCATGGCATAGCGGGTCATCGAACCGCTGAACGCGCCCCAATGCCGATCTGAATAATTAACTGAAGCACCCCATTGACGTTCTGCCCGGCCATAAGGGTCATCGGTCAGAGATTCCGACCCGATGTCCGCCAAGGTTCGAAACCCGTTATTGCGCTGAGCTGCGGTCAAGCTGGCGGACAAGCCGGGGCCCAACGAGGTGCTGAAAGTCGCCTGCAGGATTTGGCCCTGCCCCGCTGACGCTGTACGCGAACTCAAGTGCTGAAGGCTCACCATCGAGTCGCGCGTCAAGGCATGTTGCCCCCCCCAGCCCAATGACTGATAGGCGCTGCTCCCCATCCAACCGGCGGTGAATAACGAGTCCGAGCCCCACTGCCAATCCTTGCTGGCGGCAAAAAACGAGGGTGTCTCACGTTCGTCATGGGTGAACCGCCGTACCTGGCCCGCCGCGATGGCGAAGCCCGGTGGGGTCAACCCACTCAGCGGACGCACATTGGCTGCCGGCACCCGGAAGTGGCGCTGTTCGCCGCTTTCTTCGATGACTGTGACTTCAAGGTCCAGTTGAAGGCTGAGTACAGGTAGATCACGCAAGGTGAATGGTCCAGCGGGAACCAGGGTGGTGTAAATCACGACACCGCTTTGGCGCACTTCTATCCGTGACGGTGAGTAAGCTATCCCTTCAACCGCCGTTCCGACGCCAAGGCCTTCCTGACTGCGCAAGGCGAACGCTGTTTCCGGCAGAACCTGAATGCCGGTAAAGGGCTCACCGGCAAACAGCGACGACCGCATATTGAGCTGGCCAAGTTGTACATTGGCCTGATAACGCTCCCAGGTTCGCGATGCCTGGGTGTACAACGTCTCGAACCGCGCCACCCCCTCGAAGGCGGTGTAATTCTGGCGACTGCGCACGACCCAGTCTCCGGCATTGAATCCCAGTTCCGTTCCCAGGTTGCGATACTGCCTGGAGGCGTCCGCGCCTGAGCTGGAAACCACTAGCGCGTCATAGTTCAACACCCCCGCCACACCGCCTGACGCCCAGTTTCGCTGCAGCCGAGGCTGCGCGAGCAACAGATCAGTGGGAACCAAAAGCGCCACTTGTTGCTGGCCTGGAGAGAGTCGCACTTGCGCAGCGGCTATCCCCTCGGTTGCCCGTAAACACGCTTTGTCGTCAGCACTGTCGGGCAAACCTGGCGGCGCAGCAATACCGGCATAATCGAGCAGGTTCGCATCAAGGCATAATTGGCCTTCGTCATCGAAGGTGGCCAGCACCTGCCCGATGGGCGAGCCATTGACCTGCAAGAGGACTCGCGTACGGCCGGCCTGAAAACGGGGTAAATCGCGAAAATGCTCGGCGACTTTCGGGTCGATTCCCCGGGCCTCAAGCACCGAGCGATCGAATTCGATCGGCGTTTCGCCCCAGGCTTTTCCGGTCATATCAATCACCAGAACCAGACTGCCGACCCAGCAACGTGAGCCGCCATACCAAGGCTTGCGGCGACTCACTATCGGCTGCTCAACGGCGCATCATGGCTGTCGACCGCGAATCCATAAGTCGTCGCGGGAAAAATCCGCACATGGGTGCCCAACGTCGACACGGCGGTGAGCGTCAGTACTTCGCCGGGCAGAATGTAGGTGCGCCCGAGATCGAGCATCACGCCGCTGGGGATCAAGCTCACCGATTTGGCGAGCCGCACTACATAGGGGCCGGGGTTGCTCACCTGCACCCGGTCGCCAACAACGCTCCAGAGCAGATGTTTCCAGGGCGTGCGGTCCACTGCCAAGTTGGCCGGGCGCAGGATCACTGGAATGTTCTGCCGCACGCCCAGGCTGAGCCGAGCACCGTCTGCGCCTTGACGAGGCTTTATCCCCTCGAACACCACCCGTTTCAGGCGTTCGGTTTCCAGAGGTTTGGTGCTGCGCAAGATGAACCTGACCTGCTGGCTCTGCCCGGGCTCAACCCGGGCCACGGGCGGAGTCAGCAGCAACAGCGGTTCGTCATCCTCTGCGATGTGTTCGATCGTGCTGTGGAGCAATGCCGGTTGTTCGTCGGAGTTTTTGACATTGAGGGTCGCTTCGCCCAATGCCTCATCGACTATTACGACAGGGGTTTGCGGCACCATGCCAGCCGCCATCGCCAGCGCACTGAAAAATGACAGGCACAGGGCCGCAATGGCACCGAGCGCCTGTAAAGATTTAGGGGGACACATGAAATTCTCCAGAGGGCATCGACCAGCATGGCGAACGCAATGCCTGTCGATGCCCGATGACACGCCAGGAAACGGCCAATAGCGGTATGACCGTCAGCCCGTTATGCCGCGTCGGCTCAGAGGTAGAACACGTCGAACGTCACCGAGCCGTCGAGGGGAAACTCGTCGGTGGTCGCGGGCAGTTCGGAGGTCGGGCGAATAGCCGCAGCCACTTTCATAGGAAAGACATGCAGACGCGCGGCGGCCGGGCCGGCTGCTGCACCAGGCCCCCAGGAATAGGAAACTGGGGCGTTGGACATCAGGCCGCCGACCGGAACTCGCCATACCGGATTGGCCGGAGAGCGCACCAGGAAAGTCTGCGGGTTGCCATCGGTCAGGGGCTGGCCGGTCAGCAGGCCGAAGCCGCCGATGCCGACACCATTCGTGCTGCCGAGGCCATAGTAAAGGTGATCACCGAAGCGGCCATTGAACATGAGGCCCGGCACTTTGGTACCACCACGATTGTCCGTGACTGCAATCTCCACCGCTGCGGGTGCGTCGCATGCGATCTTCAAAGTAATGTCTCGCGGCGGGAGATCGTTTTGTGTTGTCGCGCTCAACGTCGAGGAATGGATCCGCCCCAGATCGATGTTACTGCCACCGGCGAAAGCAGGAATGCAGGAAGTCGGAATGACCGTACCGCTGATGTTCAGGTCGACACTTGCCGCTTGAACGGCTAATGGAGCGATGGCTGCTGTTAAAGCGGCCATCAAAAAAAGCTTCTTCATAAACACTTACCTGTGAATGGATGAAAGTACCAACGCGTCGAATGCAGCGGGAAATCACGCTTTCTTCCGACACGTCGAATACCCGGCGATCATTCCGTTTCTTGTAGGTTTTTTATGTAGGAAAAGTCGCCATATCAACAGGCATCGGCGACAGCACCTGTGGCTCTTTTCGGTTCTCACCGATGGATCCGATCAATCACAGTCATGCCACCCTTCAAACGTGTGTGATCCCAATGCCGTGCCATACTTCCGTGACCCCGACGCGAGAAATCCTGCCTTGATACTCATCCGGCCCTTCGCTTTGTTGCTCGCCTTGTTGCTCGGCAGTTGCACCAGCCTTGATGTCGTCCGCGAATCGAGTCAGGCCCTACCGGCGGCGAACTCGGCGTTCGGGCGGTCGATCCAGGCACAGGCTGCCCCCCATGAGGGCCAATCGGGCTTTCGCTTGCTCTCCGATAGCGCCGAGGCCTTCACCGCCCGCGCCGAGCTGATTCGCAACGCTCAAAGCAGCCTCGATCTGCAGTACTACATCGTCCATGACGGCATCAGCACACGAATACTGGTGAGCGAGCTGCTCAAGGCCGCCGACCGCGGCGTGCGGGTGCGGATTCTGCTCGACGACACCACCAGCGATGGCCTGGACCGGATCATCGCGACCCTCGCCGCCCATCCGAAGATTCAGATCCGCGTGTTCAACCCGCTGCACCTGGGCCGCAGCACCGTCGTTACGCGAACGATGGGCCGGTTCTTCAACCTGTCGCAGCAACACCGGCGCATGCATAACAAACTGTGGGTGGCGGACAACAGCGCGGCGATCGTTGGCGGGCGCAACCTGGGGGACGAGTATTTCGATGCCGAGCCCAACCTGAATTTCACCGACATCGACATGCTTGGTGTCGGCCCGGTTGCAGAGCAACTGGGGCACAGCTTCGACCAGTACTGGAACAGCGCCCTGAGCAAGCCGATCGAGCAGTTTCTCTCGACCAAGCCGACAGCCAGGGACTTGAAAAACACCCGGACCCGGCTGGACGAATCCCTGGAGGAAACGCGCAAACAGAACCACGCGCTTTATCAGCAGTTAATGGCCTACACCACTCACCCGCGCCTGGATGTCTGGCGCCGGGAGCTGATCTGGGCCTGGAACCAGGCATTGTGGGACGCACCGAGCAAGGTATTGTCCAAGGGCGAGCCGGATCCGCACTTGTTGCTGACCACCCAGTTGGCGCCCGAGCTCAATGGGGTCAGCAAAGAGCTGATCATGGTCTCGGCCTACCTCGTACCCGGCCAACCGGGGCTGGTTTACCTGACCGGTCGCGCCGATGCCGGCGTATCGGTCAGTGTGCTGACCAACTCACTGGAAGCCACCGACGTACCGGCCACGCACGGTGGTTACGCGCCTTATCGCAAAGCCTTGCTGGAGCATGGGGTGCAGCTGTTCGAATTACGCCGTCAGCCCGGTGACAATGGAGACAACGGCGGTAGCGGATCGAACCTGTTTCACGGCGGCAGCAGCTCCTACCGTGGTTCCGACTCCAGCCTGCACAGCAAGGCGATGATTTTCGACCGACAGAAAGCCTTTATCGGCTCGTTCAATTTCGACCCGCGCTCGGTACTGTGGAACACCGAAGTCGGGGTACTGGTGGACAACCCGCAGCTCGCCGGGCGGGTGCGCGAACTGGCACTGGAGGGTATGGCGCCAGCCCTCAGCTATCAGGCCCGGCTGGAAAAGGGTCAGATCGTCTGGGTCACCGAAGATGACGGCAAGCAGCACACATTGACCAAAGAACCGGGAGGTTGGTGGCGACACTTCAATTCATGGCTCAGCAGCATGGTCGGCCTGGAGCGGATGTTGTAGTCAGGAGGCTGGTGATGAATTGTGGCGAGGGAGCTAGCTCCCGTTCGGCTGCGCAGCAGTCGCAAATCGGCATCCGTGTTCTATCTGAATAAGCGGTGGCGCATGATTTAGGGCCGCTGCGCGACCCGACGGGAGCAAGCCCCCTCGCCACAGGGTTGTGCAGCGCTCAGGCTGGTTCGGCAACCGTACCAAACGCCCCTTGCCGCGATACCAGAATCACCAGCCCCAACGCGCCCGCCGCCATTAACAACGGCAAGGCATGCCCGCTGATCCACTGGCTCCCGGCACCGGCTGCCAAAGGCCCGACCAGGCAACCAATTCCCCATAACTGTGCGATATGGGCATTGGCGCGCACCAAGGCATCGTCGCGATAACGCTCGCCAATCAAGATCAGCGATAAGGTGAACAAACCGCCGGCACTGGCGCCAAACAACACCCACAGCGGCCAGATCAACAGCGTGTCGATCAGCAACGGAATCGCCAGGCTCGACAGCAGCAAGAGCATCGCGCAACCGGTAAACAATGTACGTCGCGACAAGCGATCGGCCAGCGCGCCAATCGGCAATTGCAGCAAGGCATCACCCACCACCACTGTGCTGACCATCGCCAAGGCGATTTCCGTGGTGAAGCCCTGACGCAGGCAATAGACCGGCAGCAAGGTCAGGATCATCGCTTCGAACGCCGCGAACAGCGACACCGCCCAGGCAATCGCCGGCAAGCCGCGGCAGAAGGTCAACAAGTCACCGAGGGTTACGCTGCAAGCTTCGCTGGTGGGTGCGCCGCCGCGGCCCAACAGCAGGAACGGTGACGTCATCAGCAAACCGACGCCGACCCAGAAACCATAATCATGCTCGGTGCCCAACGCCCCCAACAGTAACGGCCCGGCCAGCTGACTCAACGCGTAACTGCTGCCGTACAGCGCCACCAGTCGACCGCGCCATTGCTCGACCACCAGTTGGTTGATCCAGCTTTCACCGAGGATAAAGACGAGGGTCAGGATCACCCCGATCATCAACCGCAGCACCAGCCAGATCGGGTAGCTCGGCCATACTGCCAGCAAACCGATGGATACCGCCCCGGCCCACAGGCACAGGCGCATCAGATTGGCCGTGCCAAGACGGGCCGCGAGGTGGCTGGAGATCTTCGCCCCCAGCAGTACACCAATGGCCGGCATCGCCGCCATCACGCCGATCGCGAACGAGCCGTAACCCCAGCCTTCCAGACGCAACGACACCAACGGCATGCTGACACCCAGGGCCAGGCCGACACTCAAGACAGATGCCAAAACGGCGAAATACGTCGCCCAACGCATGTTCCACGCTCCTGTGAATTGTTATTTTCAGGCACCACGCAAAGCACTGTGGGAGCGGGCTTGCTCGCGAAGAGGCCATCACATCCAACATTGATGTTGGCTGTTACACCGCCTTCGCGAGCAAGCCCGCTCCCACAGGGGATCTGCGTCGTTCAGGAGCCCGATTTACATTCGGGCTCCTTTACTGACTTACAATTTGATCCAGGTCGCCTTCAGCTCGGTGTATTTGTCGAACGCGTGCAGTGACTTGTCGCGACCGTTGCCGGACTGTTTGAAGCCACCGAACGGCGCGGTCATGTCGCCGCCGTCGTACTGATTGACCCACACGCTACCGGCACGCAAAGCCTTGGCGGTCAGGTGAGCCTTGGAGATGTCGGCAGTCCAGACTGCAGCGGCCAGACCGTAAGGCGTATCGTTGGCGATCTGGATGGCTTCTTCAGCGCTGTCGAAGGTGATGACCGACAACACCGGACCGAAGATTTCTTCCTGAGCAATTTTCATCGCGTTGCTCACGCCATCGAAAATCGTCGGCTCAACGTAAGTGCCACCGGTTTCCTGAAGAATACGCTTGCCGCCCGCCACCAGTTTGGCGCCGTCGGTGTGACCGGACTCGATATAGGACAACACAGTGTTCATCTGCTGGGTGTCCACCAGCGCACCGACATTGGTTGCCGGGTCCAGCGGGTTGCCCGGCTTCCAGGTTTTCAAGGCCTCGATCACCAGCGGCAGGAATTTGTCCTTGATCGAACGCTCGACCAGCAGGCGCGAACCGGCGGTGCAGACTTCGCCCTGGTTGAAGGCGATGGCACCGGCAGCGGCTTCGGCGGCGGCTTGCAGGTCCGGCGCATCGGCGAACACGATGTTCGGGCTCTTGCCGCCAGCTTCCAGCCAGACGCGCTTCATGTTCGATTCGCCGGAGTAGATCAGCAGTTGCTTGGCGATCTTGGTCGAACCGGTGAACACCAACGTGTCGACGTCGTTGTGCAGGGCCAGGGCCTTGCCGACAGTGTGACCGTAACCCGGCAACACGTTCAGCACACCTTTCGGAATACCGGCCTCAACCGCCAGCGCCGCAATGCGGATCGCTGTCAGCGGCGATTTTTCGGAAGGCTTGAGGATTACCGAGTTACCGGTGGACAGCGCCGGGCCGAGCTTCCAGCAGGCCATCATCAACGGGAAGTTCCACGGCACGATTGCGCCGACCACGCCGACCGGCTCGCGAGTCACCAGACCCAGCTGATCGTGCGGGGTGGCAGCGACTTCGTCGTAGATCTTGTCGATGGCTTCACCGCTCCAGCTCAAGGCTTGCGCCGCGCCAGGAACGTCGATGTACAGGGAATCGCTGATTGGCTTGCCCATGTCCAGGGTTTCGAGCAGGGCCAGCTCTTCGGCGTGCTGTTTGAGCAGGCCGGCAAAACGAATCATGGTGGCTTTGCGTTTGGTCGGCGCCAGGCGCGACCAGCTGCCGGAATTGAAAGTGGCGCGGGCGTTGTCCACGGCACGCTGGGCGTCGGCGGCGTCACAGCTGGCAATCTTGCCCAGCAGACGGCCATCGACGGGGCTGATGCACTCGAAGGTCTCACCAGAGACGGCATCGGTGTATTCGCCATTGATGTAGGCGCGGCCTTCGACCTTCAGATCGCGAGCCCGTTGTTCCCAGTCGGCACGAGTCAGGGTGGTCATTCGAGTGTCCTCCTCTTATTGAATACGAGTGCCCCGTGTTCTTTGCGGGCGCTGTCAGGAATTCTGCCTGGCCAGCCTGCTTTTCGGCTCAAGGCAACCGTTACCCTAAACCAGCGGCCGGTGAAGTTTCAATATATTTGACACAAGGCTGGCAAACGGCCTTGTGATGTTCATTTTAATAAACATAGACTTTCAATTTTCCAGCGCAATCACGGGGGAATACCAGCATGAGCATTCAGGATATCGTCGATTTCAGCCAGGCCAACACCCAGCCCGATCGTTATCGGCCCGACCCTGCAAAAGTCCTCAAGGGCGACCCCGAGCAAGCGGTGTACAACCACTACAACAGCCCGTGCGGCCAGATGAGTGCAGGTGTTTGGGAAGGCGAAGTCGGCCAGTGGCTAGTGAACTACACCGAGCACGAATACTGCGAAATCGTTCAGG
Source organism: Pseudomonas sp. NPDC086112 (assembly GCF_044746425.1). Classification (NCBI taxonomy): domain Bacteria; kingdom Pseudomonadati; phylum Pseudomonadota; class Gammaproteobacteria; order Pseudomonadales; family Pseudomonadaceae; genus Pseudomonas; species Pseudomonas sp. NPDC086112. Next base: position 58,590 of record NZ_JBIVCD010000033.1, read on the forward strand.
GGGTTTCAGTGCTGCGCGACGGCGAGGGTAACGCCAAGACCCTGCGCGTGGGCGATCGCTTCGTGATTCCGGCGGGTTTTCGTGGGACTTGGGAAGTGCTGGAGCCTTGCCGCAAGATCTACGTGGTGTTTGAACAGAAGGCTTGAGGAGTTGTGCTGCCCCGGCCGACCCCTTCGCGAGCAAGCCCGCTCCCACATTGGATCTGCGTCGTTCACAAATCCAATGTGGGAGCGGGCTTGCTCGCGAAGGGGCCGGTCCAGGCAATACAAAATAGACAGGCAACAAAAAAGGCCCGTATCTCGCGATACGGGCCTTTTTCGTAAGAGGGAAAAATCAATTACTTGATTTTGCCTTCTTTGTAGATCACGTGCTTACGAACAACCGGATCAAATTTCTTGATCTCGATTTTGTCCGGAGTAGTGCGCTTGTTCTTGTCGGTAGTGTAGAAGTGACCAGTACCGGCGCTCGAAATCAAACGAATCAATTCACGCATGATTAGCTCCCTTAGATCTTGCCGGCTTTGCGGATTTCGGCCAGCACGACAGTGATGCCACGCTTGTCGATGATACGCATGCCTTTGGCAGATACGCGCAGACGCACGAAACGTTTCTCTTCTTCAACCCAGAAGCGGTGATGCTGCAGGTTCGGCAGGAAACGACGACGGGTTTTGT